>NZ_JFWP02000005.1:0-222181 GCF_000588715.1 Acinetobacter sp. 1000160
GCTTCGTGGTACTAAGCGTGAAGACGTACAACGTGGTCAAGTACTTGCTAAACCAGGTACAATCAAGCCGCACACTAAATTCGATGCAGAAGTATACGTACTTTCTAAAGAAGAAGGTGGTCGTCACACTCCATTCCTTAACGGTTACCGTCCACAGTTCTACTTCCGTACAACTGACGTAACTGGCGCGATCAAATTACAAGATGGCGTAGAAATGGTAATGCCTGGTGACAACGTAGAAATGTCAGTAGAGTTAATCCACCCGATCGCAATGGACCCAGGTCTACGTTTTGCGATCCGTGAAGGTGGTCGTACTGTAGGTGCTGGTGTTGTTGCTAAAGTAACTGCATAAGCCCAATACTGTGTTACACTCAAATCGGAAGCTTCGGCTTTCGATTTGCATAATAGGCTAGTAGTTCAATTGGTAGAGCGTCGGTCTCCAAAACCGAATGTTGGGGGTTCGAGTCCCTCCTGGCCTGCCACTTTTTTTTTATAAAAAAGCTTAATTCTGGCTGAGTTGTCATATAATAAGTCGCGAATTCTACGACGAGTAAAAAAATGTCGAATGATAAATCGCGTGACGCATTAAGCGACGCGCCAATCCCTCAAAGAAATAATGCTGCAGAAGTTGTAAGCGCTGGTACTCCACTTGATGTCGTCTTGTGGTTGATTGCTATCGTTTTATTAATCGGTTCAGCATTGGTAAATCAACATTTACCTGCCTATTGGGCGCCAGCAAATGATGTTTGGGTGCGCGTTGGGGTAATTTTGGCTTGTATCGTCGTCGCTTTAGGTTTATTATACGCCACCCATCAAGGCAAAGGCTTTGTGCGTTTGTTGCAAGATGCGCGAATTGAACTGCGTCGAGTGACCTGGCCAACAAAACAAGAGACGATCACGACTTCGTGGCAGGGGCTTTTGGTTGTAGTGGTTGCATCATTGGTTTTATGGTGTTTCGATTACGGGTTAGGTTGGTTTATTAAGTTAATTATCGGGTAAGAGTGCGATGAAACGTTGGTATATTATTCATGCCTATTCAGGTTTTGAAAAACAAGTGATGCGTTCACTTAATGACCGAATCCAGCGCAGCACTGTTGCTGATAGCTTTGGTGAAGTCCTCGTTCCTACTGAAGAAGTAGTGGAAATGAAGGATGGTAAGAAGCGTAAGTCTGAACGTAAATTCTTTCCAGGCTATGTATTAGTCGAAATGGAAATGAATGATGATACTTGGCACATCGTTAAAGAGTGTCCAAAGGTCCTTGGTTTTATCGGTGGTACACCAGAAAAGCCGGCACCTATTTCACAACGTGAAGCTGATGCGATTCTTGCGCGTGTACGTAATACTGGTGAAGCACCACGTCCTAAGACGATGTTTGAACCAGGTGAAGAATTGCTCGTTGTTGACGGTCCGTTCACTGACTTTAAAGGAGTCGTGGAGGAAGTTCAATACGATAAGTCACGTTTAACGTTGACGATTAATGTATTTAATCGACCAACTCAGGTTGAACTCGAGTTTCGCCAAGTCGAAAAAACGATTTAACCTGTCTAGGTTGATAAGCGCCCGATCTGATCGGGCATTGTTGTTCAAACACTTCGGTGTTGTTTAATTTTTTGGGGAGCCTAGCGGCGTCTGTACCCAGAGGTAATTTTCAATGGCTAAGAAGATTGACGGCTATATCAAGCTGCAAGTTCCAGCTGGTAAAGCGAATCCATCTCCACCAATTGGTCCTGCTTTAGGTCAACGTGGTGTAAACATCATGGCATTCTGTAAAGAATTCAATGCTGCTACACAAAAACTTGAAGTTGGTTTGCCAATTCCTGTCGTGATCACTGTGTACAACGATAAGTCGTTCACTTTCATCATGAAAACTCCACCTGCATCTATTCTTCTTAAGAAAGCTGCTGGTATTCAAAAGGGTTCTTCTGTACCGAACAAAACTAAAGTTGGTAAGTTGACTCGTGCTCAGTTAGAAGAAATCGCGACTACTAAAGAACCAGACTTGACTGGTGCTGATTTAGACGCTCGTGTTCGTACCATCGCTGGTTCTGCACGTTCTATGGGCTTGGAAGTGGAGCTATAAGACATGGCAAAGTTAACTAAACGTCAAAAAGCCATTGCTGCTGCTGTAGAAGCAAACAAAGTTTACACTTTGGAAGAAGCAGTACAAGTTCTTAACAGCCTTCCAGCTGCGAAGTTCAAAGAATCTTTAGATATCGCTGTAAACCTTGGCGTAGACCCACGTAAATCTGATCAGGTTGTTCGTGGTGCGACGACTTTACCTGCAGGTACTGGTAAAACTGTACGTGTAGCTGTATTTGCTCAAGGTGCTGCTGCTGAAGCTGCGAAAGCTGCTGGTGCTGATATCGTTGGTTTTGATGACCTTGCTGAAAGCATTCAAGGTGGAAATCTTGATTTCGACGTAGTAATTGCTGCTCCTGATGCAATGCGCGTTGTTGGTAAGTTGGGTACAATTCTTGGTCCACGTGGCTTAATGCCAAACCCGAAAGTGGGTACAGTAACTCCTGATGTTGCTGGTGCGGTTAAGAATGCTAAATCTGGTCAAGCACGTTACCGTGTAGACAAAGCGGGTATCATCCACGCTGCGATCGGCCAACTTGGCTTTAGCGAAGAAGCTGTACGTCAAAACGTTGAAACTTTAATTGCAGACTTGAAAAAGTTGAAACCTGCAACTTCTAAAGGTGTATACGTTAAAAAGATCACTTTGAGCTCAACTATGGGTCCTGGTTTGATCGTTGACGTAAGCAACGTATCTAAGTAATTAGAAAGAATTTTAAAGCCCTGAAAGCTCCCTCTCTTTTTAGGAGAGGGCTGGGGAGAGGTTTTATACCCTCATCCCTACCTTCTCCCTGAGGGAGAAGGGGTTTTTAGGCAAACTTTGAATTGATAAATGAATATTTATCAGCGTCAAAGACCTCAGGCGAGAAATATTTTCGAATGTTTTTCTTAATCATCCAGTCTGAGTAGACGCGGTGGTGTGATTTGTTCCTCCTCCGCGTGTAAGTCTGAATAGGGCTTACGAATTGGGAGTGCATCCGTTAAGGGTGCATAAATCACCGTTAGGAGGTTTTACGATGGCTCTTCTTATCGAAGACAAAAAACAGATCGTTGCAGAAGTAAACGAAGTTGCTTCTAAAGCGTTCTCTGCCGTTGTTGCTGACTACCAAGGCTTAACTGTAGAGCAATTAACAACACTTCGTGTTGAAGCTCGTAAGTTAGGTGTTACTACACGTATCGTGCGTAACACTTTGGCTAAGCGTTCATTCGAAGGTACTCAATTCGATATCTTGAATGACGACCTTGTTGGTCCAACAATTCTCGGTTTCTCTACTTCTGAAGATGACATGGGTGCAGCTGCACGCTTGTTCGAAGAATTTGCGAAAACTAACAAAGCATTTGAACTTAAAGCTGCTGCATTTGATGGCAAAGTTTATAAAGGTGCTGACGTTAGCGTTATTGCGAACCTTCCGAACCAAGAGAAAGCACTTACTATGCTTGCCTCTGTTCTTCAAGCTCCGATTTCGAAATTGGGTCGCCTCATTACAGCGCTCAAAGAGAAAAACGAGTCAGAAGCGGCTTAATCCTATTTTCACACCATTCAATATCCATTTGGAGTTACTCTCATGGCTTTAACTAACGAAGAAATCTTAAACGCAGTTGCTGAAAAAACAGTTCTTGAACTTGTTGAATTAATCTCTGCTTTCGAAGAGAAATTTAACGTATCTGCTGCTGCTGTAGCTGTTGCTGCTGCTCCAGGTGCTGGCGCTGCTGCTGCTGAAGAACAAACTGAATTCAACGTTGAGTTGACTTCTTTCGGTGCTAACAAAGTTGCTGTAATTAAAGCAGTACGTGAAGCTACTGGTCTTGGCCTTAAAGAAGCTAAAGATATGGTTGAAGGCGCTCCAGCTGTTCTTAAGGAAGGCGTTTCTAAAGAAGAAGGCGAAGAACTTAAGAAGAAGCTTGAAGAAGCTGGTGCTACAGTTACACTTAAGTAATTCTGTAGGGAGTCGGTTTTTTGATAATCGGCTCCAAAAATTGGCTGATGGCTCTTGGGTCATCAGCCTTTTTGCGTTACAATAATCGGCTCGTTTTTTGTTAGTTTTGCGTATAATCCGCGTATTATTTGAGCAAAATCAATAAAATCAAACGCTTACCAATATTTTTTTGCTTATAAAAATATTGTTAAGCGTTTTAATACCACTAAAAATTGCAGCATTTGTAAACAGTGGTGGCCATATCGGCCTGCGTAATTCCTTCTAAGCCCGTTCTGCAGGCGGGTTTAGTTTACTTTCCGAGGACTCCAGATGGCATACTCATATACCGAAAAGAAACGGATCCGTAAGAATTTTGGTAAATTGCCCCACGTAATGGAAGCACCGTACTTACTTTCGATTCAGGTCGATTCGTACCGTACATTCTTACAAGGCGGTAAAACACCAAAAAATCGCGAAGATATCGGTCTCCAAGCCGCATTTCGTTCAGTTTTTCCTATTGAAAGTTATTCTGGCAATGCTGCTTTAGAATTTGTTGAGTATAGTCTTGGTAAGCCTGAGTTTGACGTACGTGAATGTATTTTACGTGGTTCAACTTATGCGGCACCAATGCGCGTAAAAATTCGTTTGATCATTAAAGATCGTGAAACGAAATCAATTAAAGACGTTCGTGAACAAGAAGTTTACATGGGTGAAATGCCACTCATGACCGATAACGGTACATTCGTTATTAACGGTACTGAGCGTGTAATCGTATCTCAATTACACCGTTCACCAGGCGTATTCTTTGACCATGACAAGGGTAAAACCCACTCAAGCGGTAAAGTGTTGTATTCAGCACGTATTATTCCTTACCGTGGTTCATGGTTAGACTTTGAATTTGATGCAAAAGATTTAGTATTCGTACGTATTGACCGTCGTCGTAAGTTGCTTGCAACGGTGATTCTACGTGCCTTGAATTATACCAATGAACAAATCCTGAATTTGTTCTACGAAAAAGTACCTGTCTATCTTGACATGGGTAGCTATCAAATTGACCTCGTTCCAGATCGTTTACGCGGTGAAATGGCGCAATTTGATATCTTAGACAATGATGGTAAAACCATTGTTGAACAGGGTAAACGTATTAATGCACGTCACGTACGTCAAATGGAAGCTGCGAACTTAGCCAAGCTTTCTGTACCTGATGAATATTTATATGAGCGTATTACTGCTGAAGATATCACCCTGAAAAGTGGTGATGTGATTCCTGCGAATACCGTGCTTAGCCATGAAGTGATGGTGAAGTTGGCTGAAGGTGGTGTTAAACAATTTAACATCCTGTTCACCAACGACATTGATCGTGGTCCTTTCGTTGCAGATACATTACGTGCAGATACCACAACTGGCCGTGAAGAAGCGCTGGTTGAAATCTATAAAGTCATGCGTCCAGGCGAGCCACCAACGAAAGAAGCTGCTGAAAACCTATTCAATAACCTGTTCTTCTCTTCTGAGCGTTATGACCTTTCTCCAGTAGGTCGTATGAAGTTCAACCGTCGTTTGGGTCGTCCTTACGAAGTGGGTACTGATCAGAAGTCACGTGAAGTTGAAGGTATTTTATCGCACGAAGATATTATTGATGTACTGCGTACATTGGTTGAAATCCGTAACGGTAAAGGTGAAGTCGACGATATCGATCACTTGGGTAACCGTCGTGTACGTTCTGTTGGTGAAATGACTGAAAACCAATTCCGTGTTGGTCTAGTTCGTGTTGAACGTGCTGTTAAAGAGCGTTTAAGCCAGGCAGAAACTGATAACTTGTCTCCACAAGATTTAATCAACGCGAAACCAGTTGCTGCTGCAATCAAAGAATTCTTTGGTTCAAGCCAGTTATCTCAGTTCATGGACCAAAACAACCCATTGTCTGAGATCACACACAAACGTCGTGTATCTGCGCTTGGTCCTGGTGGTTTGACACGTGAACGCGCGGGCTTCGAAGTACGTGACGTACATCAAACTCACTATGGCCGTGTATGTCCAATTGAAACACCTGAAGGTCCAAACATTGGTTTGATCAACTCGCTTTCTGTTTATGCAAAAGCGAATGACTTCGGTTTCTTGGAAACACCATACCGTAAAGTTGTAGATGGTCGTGTAACTGATGATGTTGAATATTTATCTGCAATTGAAGAAGTGGGTACTGTCATTGCACAGGCCGATTCTGCAGTAGATAAAGATGGCAACTTGACTGAAGAAATGGTTTCTGTACGTCATCAAGGTGAATTCGTACGTATGTCGCCTGAGCGCGTCACACATATGGACGTTTCTGCACAGCAGGTTGTTTCTGTTGCAGCATCATTGATTCCATTCCTTGAACACGATGATGCGAACCGTGCATTAATGGGTTCGAACATGCAACGTCAGGCTGTTCCTACATTGCGTGCTGACAAGCCGCTTGTTGGTACCGGTATGGAAGCAAACGTAGCACGTGACTCGGGTGTGTGTGTAATCGCAAACCGTGGTGGTGCGATTGAATATGTTGATGCATCTCGTATCGTTATTCGTGTCAACGAAGATGAAATGATCGCGGGTGAAGCAGGTGTAGATATCTATAACCTGATCAAATACACACGTTCAAACCAGAATACCTGTATTAACCAGAATGTCATCGTGAACCTGGGCGACAAAGTTGCTCGTGGTGATATCTTGGCTGACGGTCCATCGACTGACATGGGTGAACTTGCGCTGGGTCAAAACATGCGCGTCGCGTTCATGACATGGAACGGTTATAACTATGAAGACTCGATCTTACTTTCTGAGCGTGTGCTTCAAGAAGACCGTTTAACCTCGATTCACATTCAGGAATTGTCATGTGTAGCACGTGATACCAAGTTAGGCGCAGAAGAAATTACTGCCGATATTCCTAACGTCGGTGAAGCTGCACTGTCTAAACTGGATGAGTCAGGTATTGTTTATATCGGTGCTGAAGTGACTGCGGGTGACATCCTTGTTGGTAAGGTAACGCCTAAAGGTGAGACTCAGTTAACCCCTGAAGAAAAATTACTTCGCGCAATCTTTGGTGAAAAAGCAGCTGACGTTAAAGACTCTTCTTTACGCGTTCCATCTGGCACTAAAGGTACGGTGATTGACGTTCAAGTCTTCACTCGTGATGGTTTGGAAAAAGATGAACGTGCTCAAGCAATTGAGAAAGCTCAGCTTGATGCATACCGTAAAGACTTGAAAGAAGAATACAAAATCTTCGAAGAAGCAGCACGTGAACGTATTGTTCGTTTGTTGAAAGGTCAAGAATCTAACGGTGGTGGTTCAACTAAACGTGGCGATAAACTGACTGAAGACGTATTGTCTGGTTTAGAGCTGGTTGATTTACTTGAAATCCAGCCAAATGATGAAGCAATCGCTGAACGTTTAACTCAGATTCAAGTGTTCTTGAAAGAGAAGAGCTACGAGATTGACGAGAAGTTTGCCGAGAAGAAGCGTAAACTTTCTACAGGTGATGAATTAACAACGGGTGTATTGAAAGTTGTTAAGGTTTACCTTGCGGTTAAACGTCGTATCCAGCCTGGTGATAAAATGGCGGGTCGTCACGGTAACAAAGGGGTTGTTTCTAACATCTTGCCAGTTGAAGACATGCCACATGATGCCAATGGTGTACCAGTCGACATCGTATTGAACCCACTGGGTGTACCGTCACGTATGAACGTGGGTCAGATTCTTGAGACTCACTTGGGTATGGCGGCGAAAGGTCTTGGCGATAAGATCGAAAAAATGTTGAAAGAACAACGTACAGTGATTGAACTGCGTGAATTCTTAGACAAGATTTATAACAAGGTTGGTGGTGAGCAGGAAGAGCTGGATAGCTTGACTGACGCAGAAATCTTGGCGCTTTCAGGTAACCTACGCGCTGGTGTTCCATTGGCAACTCCAGTATTCGATGGTGCTGAAGAAAGCCAGATCAAAGACTTACTTGAATTGGCAGACATTTCACGTACCGGTCAAACGGTATTGTTTGATGGTCGTACCGGTGAACAGTTTGACCGTCCTGTAACTGTAGGTTACATGTACATGCTCAAATTGAACCACTTGGTTGATGACAAGATGCATGCGCGTTCAACTGGTTCTTACTCACTTGTAACGCAACAGCCGCTTGGTGGTAAAGCACAATTCGGTGGTCAGCGTTTCGGTGAGATGGAAGTATGGGCACTTGAAGCATACGGTGCAGCATATACCCTCCAAGAAATGCTTACCGTGAAGTCGGATGACGTCGAAGGCCGTACACGCATCTATAAGAATATTGTAGATGGTAACCATTATATGGATCCGGGTATGCCTGAATCGTTCAACGTATTGACCAAAGAGATCCGTTCTTTAGGTATCAACATTGAACTGAAAAATGGTGACTAAATCCCCCTCAATCCCCCTTTATTAAAGGGGGAAGTTCCCCTCTTTCTTAAAGAGGGGCTAGGGGAGATTCCAAATTTCAGTAAAAACAATATTTGTGACCCAGTCGGGAGAGCTTAGCTCCCCGACACACGGAGAAAAAAATTGAAAGACTTGCTCGATATCATGCGTAAGAAAACGGATTCAGAAGGTCATGCACCTATTGAATTTGACCGTATCCGTATTGGTCTTGCGTCACCAGAGATGATTAAGTCATGGTCTCACGGTGAAGTTAAAAAGCCTGAAACCATTAACTACCGTACGTTTAAACCTGAACGTGACGGTTTGTTCTGTGCCAAAATCTTTGGTCCGGTAAAAGATTACGAATGCTTGTGTGGTAAATACAAGCGTATGAAATACAAAGGCGTCATTTGTGAAAAATGTGGCGTTGAAGTAACAACTGCTAAAGTTCGTCGTGAACGTATGGGTCACATCGAGCTTGCTTCTCCAGTTGCACACATCTGGTTCTTGAAATCATTACCGAGCCGTATCGGTTTACTTCTTGATATGACATTACGTGATATCGAGCGCGTATTGTATTTCGAATCTTATGTTGTTACTGATCCTGGTATGACTCCGTTTGAAAAGTATCAACTTTTAACAGACGAAGAATACTACAATGCCCTTGAAGAACACGGTGATGAATTCACTGCGAAAATGGGTGCAGAAGCAGTTCAGGATTTATTAAAAGATATCGATCTTGAAGCTGAGATTGCGCGTTTACGTGAAGAAATTCCACAAACAACCTCTGAGACGAAACTTAAAAAAGCGTCTAAACGTTTGAAATTGATGGAAGCATTCAAAGATTCGAACAACAAACCTGAATGGATGGTGATGAACGTACTTCCAGTACTTCCACCAGACTTACGTCCGCTTGTACCACTTGAAGGTGGTCGTTTCGCGACTTCAGACTTGAACGATTTATATCGTCGTGTGATCAACCGTAACAACCGTTTGAAGCGTCTTCTTGACCTTGCTGCGCCAGACATCATCGTACGTAACGAAAAACGTATGTTACAAGAGTCTGTCGATGCGTTGCTTGATAACGGTCGTCGTGGTCGTGCAATTACCGGTTCGAACAAACGTCCATTGAAATCTTTGGCAGACATGATCAAAGGTAAACAAGGTCGTTTCCGTCAAAACTTACTTGGTAAGCGTGTTGACTATTCTGGTCGTTCGGTAATTACCGTAGGTCCTACTTTACGTCTTCACCAATGTGGTCTTCCGAAGAAGATGGCACTTGAATTATTCAAGCCATTTATTTTCGCGAAACTACAAGCCTCTGGCCAAGCAACAACCATTAAAGCTGCGAAGAAAATGGTTGAGCGCGAGACGCCGGAAGTTTGGGACGTTCTAGCTTCTGTAATTCGTCAACATCCAGTGATGTTGAACCGTGCGCCAACACTTCACCGTCTAGGTCTTCAAGCATTTGAACCTATTCTGATCGAAGGTAAGGCAATCCGTCTTCACCCACTCGTTTGTGCTGCGTTCAACGCCGACTTCGATGGTGACCAAATGGCGGTACACGTTCCATTGACATTGGAAGCACAGCTTGAAGCACGTGCCTTGATGATGTCTACCAACAACATCTTGTCACCTGCAAACGGTGAGCCAATCATCGTTCCTTCTCAGGACGTGGTCTTGGGTCTTTACTACATCACACGTGATGCGGTAAATGCCAAAGGTGAAGGCATGGTGTTTGCCGATACTCACGAAGTGAACCGTGCGTTAGCAACGGGTAAAGTTGCGATCCATGCACGTGTAAAAGTACGTGTACACCAAACTGTGATTGATGAAAACGGTAACCGTGAAAAGCAAACTATCATTGTTGATACAACACCTGGTCGTTGCTTGTTATGGGAAGTTGTTCCACAAGGTTTAAGCTTCGAATCGATCAACCTTGAGATGACCAAGAAAAACATCTCTAAGTTAATCAACTCTTGCTACCGTAAACTTGGTTTGAAAGATACTGTTATCTTCGCTGACCAATTGATGTATTTGGGCTTCCGTCAAGCGACGCGTTCAGGTGTATCTGTTGGTATGGAAGACATGTTGATTCCACCAACCAAGCATACGATTATCGATAAAGCTGAAACCGAAGTTCGTGAAATCGAACAACAGTTCGAGCAAGGTTTCGTAACTGCAGGTGAGCGTTATAACAAAGTTGTCGATATCTGGGCGCGTACTAACGACCAGGTAGCGAAAGCGATGATGGATAACTTGTCTTATACCCTTGTGAAAAACAAACAAGGTGAAGACGAGAAACAGAAATCATTCAACTCGATCTATATGATGTCTGACTCGGGTGCCCGTGGTAGTGCGGCGCAGATCCGTCAGCTTGCTGGTATGCGTGGTTTGATGGCGAAGCCGGATGGCTCGATCATTGAGACCCCGATTAAAGCAAACTTCCGTGAAGGTTTGACGGTACTTCAGTACTTCATCTCGACACACGGTGCGCGTAAAGGTTTGGCCGATACCGCATTGAAAACTGCGAACTCTGGTTACTTGACACGTCGTCTTGTAGATGTAGCACAAGATTTGGTGATTACTGAATCTGACTGTGGTACAGCTGGCGGCCTAGTGATGACTCCGTTCATTCAAGGTGGTGACGTTATTGAACCATTACGCGACCGCGTATTGGGTCGTGTAACTGCTGAAGATGTACGTCGTGCATCTGATGATGAAGTGGTTCTTCCACGTGGTACCTTGATTGACGAGAAAATTGCTGCTCAGCTTGAAGAAGCGGGTGTCGATGAAGTTAAAGTACGTTCAGTTATCGCTTGTGAATCTACCTTCGGTGTATGTGCGCGTTGTTATGGTCGTGACCTTGCACGCGGTCACTTGGTGAACCCAGGTGAATCAGTGGGTGTAATGGCTGCACAGTCAATTGGTGAGCCAGGTACACAGTTAACGATGCGTACCTTCCACGTGGGTGGTGCTGCGAGCCGAACTTCTGCTGCAAACAGTGTTCAAGTACGTAACAAAGGTACTGTACGTTTCCACAACGTGAAAACTGTACAACATGCCAAAGGTCACCAAGTATCTGTTTCACGTTCAGGTGAAATTGGTATTGCGGATGATTTAGGTCGTGAGCGCGAGCGTTATAAGCTTCCTTACGGTGCAAGCATCTTGTTGAAAGATGGTGAAGCTGTAGAAGCTGGCGGTATCGTCGCGACTTGGGATCCACATACACATCCATTGGTTACAGAAGTTGCTGGTAAAGCGCGTTTCAGCCAGATTGCTGATGGCGTAACTGCAACATCGAAAACTGATGATGCAACCGGTATGACTACTGTTGAAATCTTGCCTGTAACAGCTCGTCCTGCTTCTGGTAAAGATTTACGTCCTGCAATCGTGTTGGATACAACAGATGGCGGCGAACAGTTCTACTTCTTGCCACAAAACACAATTGTGACTGTCCGTGATGGCGAAACGATTGGTGTGGGTGACGTTATTGGTCGTGTACCACAAGAAACGTCACGTACTCGTGATATTACCGGTGGTCTGCCGCGTGTAGCTGACTTGTTCGAAGCACGTAAGCCGAAAGAACATGCGATCCTTGCAGAAGTATCAGGTGTTGTCAGCTTCGGTAAAGAGACCAAAGGTAAGAACCGTTTAGTGATTACTCCGGATGATGGTTCTGAGATTTACGAAGAATTGATTCCAAAATGGCGTACCATTAACGTGTTCGAAGGTGAGCATGTCAACCGTGGTGAAACCATTTCTGATGGTCCACAAAACCCACATGACATCTTACGTTTGAAAGGCGAAGTGGCATTAACCAACTACATCGTGAACGAAGTTCAAGACGTTTACCGTCTCCAAGGTGTAAAAATCAACGATAAGCACATTGAGGTTGTTGTACGTCAAATGTTGCGTAAAGTTGATATCACTGATGGCGGTGACACAAGCTTCATCAAAGGCGAGCAAGTGGATTACATCCGCGTTGTTCAAGAGAACCAAGCTGTCTTGGCTCAGAACAAGTTCCCTGCGAAGTTTGAACGTCAATTGATGGGTATTACCAAAGCGTCGCTTTCTACTGACTCGTTCATCTCTGCTGCATCGTTCCAGGAAACCACACGTGTGTTAACTGAAGCGGCTGTAACAGGTAAAGAAGATGATTTACGTGGCTTGAAAGAAAACGTTGTTGTGGGTCGCTTGATCCCAGCGGGTACAGGTCTTGCGTATCACCTAGAGCGTCGTCGTCAAGAAGCAGAAGCTGCTGAATTTGAACTTCACAATGACTTTAGTGAAGTTGACCAAGCATTTAGTCAAGCGTTGAACTCAGACCAGTTCTAAGTCTTAACCAATGAAAAAGGCACCTTCGGGTGCCTTTTTTTGTGGAAAAATGAAGCAGTTGTTACAAAAACGCATTACAGCATCAGTATTTGATTACTTAATCAAAGTAAACAGTTCATTAAACAATACTATCCTATGCACATCTGAGAGAGGAGATGTTCGAATGAAAAAAATGATGATGATTGCTGGTGTAGGTTTGATGTCAACCACCTTGTTTGTCGGTTGTCAAAATGCCAGCCCAGAAAGCAAACGTATCGGTTCTGCTGCGATTGGTGGCGGTGCAGGTGGTGCGGTAGGTAAGCACGTTGGTGGTAACCTTGGCGCTGGTCTTGGTGCTGCAATTGGTGCAGGTGTTGCGGCCAATGCTAAAGGTTCAAATAGTAAAAATACACGTAATAGCGCAATCGGTGCCGGCTTAGGTGCAGTGATCGGTGGTGCGGTATTGGGCGGTGACTCAGGCGCTGCAGTCGGTGGCGCATTAGGTGGTAGTGCTGGCTCTGCTTATGGCGAGAAAAAAGGCAAGTACTAAGCCGTTATGAGATGGGCGGCTTGATGATTCAGTAATGATCTGGATCATTGGTATCGCTATCATCTCATCTTATAATTCAGCTTTTCTCGGCCATCATACAGCGTGCTGGGAAAAGCTAAATTATTTATGAATCCCTAGATTAAGGTAAAGTTGGTTCTGGTATAGCCGTGGTTGCAGGAAGTAATTTAGGATTTTTAGGATAACGTTTACATCCTCCCGATATTCCCCATTTACTCACTATATTTCGCTCAATTAAAAACTTCTGTGAACAATAATTGGTATAGAAGCTATAGGTACCACCTTTCCTATATGTGTCCCAAGAAGATTCATAGACCATAAGATGAGATCCATTCGATAATCTGGATTGATTAGAAGGTGGCCCCCATGAACTAAGCAGCTCATCTGCTGATGCACCTACCCATGATTGCATGCGATCTCTAGTGGTTTCATTACGCTGATTGCTTATAAGATTTCCAACAGGAGAACCTGCACAGCCTGTCAGTAATAATATAAATAAAAAAAGAAAACTTATTTTTTTCATATATTCTGCCTGATTTTATCGTGGCTAAAATATAACAGATCATTCTTGAGCAGAATAAACCCAGCAATCATAGAAAGTTATCTGAATGGGAAATTATATAATTCACTTTTTGTAGGGCACCTAGCTAAATGATCAGCTTTCCTTTAATACTTTTATTTCGACTCTGCCATCGTTTGTTAGGGACATCTTAAAGCGATCATCTTTTACAAAATACTAATCGATTGGGACAGAGTGATAACACAATGTGATCAAATTCCCCATAAAAGAGGATTATGCTTTTGGATAGAGCATAAGAGAAGTGAGTATAGGCATGAAAAAAACAATCGGTTTAGTTTCAACTTTGGTGTTATCGGCGGTAATGTTCACAGGCTGTCAAAATATGAGTGCCTCTGACCAGCGTATTGGTACCGCAGCGCTTGGTGGTGCTGTCGGTGGTGGTTTAGGTAACCACGTGGGCGGTGGTCTTGGTGCGGGCGTTGGTGCAGCTGCGGGTGCAGGTGTAGGTGCCAATGCAAAAGGCGCGAATAGCAGTTCTACAACCAGTAGCGCGATTGGTGCGGGTATCGGTTCTGTGGTAGGTAAAGCCATCTTTGGTGGTGACTCAGGCGCTGCGATTGGTGGTGCAATCGGCGGTGGTGCAGGTGCAGCCATTCAAGAGAAGAAAAGATAATTTCTGCGCAACAGATTTAAAAAATGCCTGCACGTGTTGCAGGCATTTTTATTGCTATGGTTTTAACGATGCTTTGGGTTTTTTACGCCGGATATAAAGCACTTTTTCGACTTCGGCAATACGTGTGCCGGCATCATCCACAATATTTAAGCTGTAATGCCGTAAAACCGGTTGGTGATTTTCTGCCAGCTGCTTAATTTCGGTGATTTCATTGGCATTCAGCTGGATCTCGGCATAAACGGTATTGCGGCCTGGGGCAATAAAATTAATTGTGGCACTTTTATCCCAGACAATATATTTATTGCCCAGATGATGGATCAGAATCAACATATAAAAAGGATCGACCATCGAATATAAACTACCGCCAAAATGCGTTCCAACCAGATTGCGATTGCGTCTGGTGAGTGGCATTTTGACCCGAATGTAGTAGTCATCCAGATCAATGGTTTCAATCTCGATTCCCGCACCACGATAAGGGGAGTAGTGATTCAGCAGAAATCTGGAAATTGCCGGAATGGTTCGAATTTTTCTGAAAAAGTCTTTCATGGTCAATTTTTTTTCTTGCAACTCTATTCATACTCCATAAGTATCATTTTTAGTGTATCGCTGGCAATGGCTGTTTTATCACCAGGCCGATAGAAAACAAAATGGGAAAGAATTATGCAAACACAAGTAAAAACAGTAACCACATCGGATCAGCAAACACTCTGTGTCAAAACATGGGGCGATGAGAAAAACACGGCTTTGGTGCTGGTACATGGCTATCCAGATAATCAGGAAGTCTGGGAGCCGATCATTGAGCAACTGGTCAATGACTATTATGTGGTGACCTATGATGTACGTGGTGCCGGCTTATCGTCTATTCCGAAACGGATTAAGGACTACCGTTTGCCACGCTTGTCACTGGATTTACAGGAAGTTGTTGATCAGGTGTTACCAAATCGTAATTTTCATATGGCAGCGCACGATTGGGGATCTTTGCAGTCTTGGGAATCTGCAACTGAACCAAAACTGAAAGGCCGCCTGTTGTCCTATACCACGATTTCAGGACCTTGTCTGGATCATGCCTCGTTTTATCTACGGGAAAAATTTAAAGCTGCGCCAAGCAATGTATTAAAAATGCTGACGAAATCCTGGTATATCGGGGCTTTTCATTTACCCCTGATTGCACCGACGGTATGGACCTTTTTTAGTCCTGAAAAATGGGGCAAGATTTTAAGTGGTTTAGAGAGAAAGCAAGATTTGCCATTAAATGCCAACATCGCCTCCGATGGCAAATACGGGATTAACCTGTATCGCGCCAACTTTATTCCGTCTTTAACCCGGCCACGCCAGCGTTATGCACAATGTCCCGTGCAGGCCATCGTGTTAAAGCGCGATGCTTTCGTCAGCCCCGAGTACATTACCGAGTCGATGCCAAAATGGGTCGAAAACTTTGAATATACCGAACTGGATGCCAATCACTGGGCAGTGTTGAGCCAACCAGAAAAAATTGCTGAACTGATCCGTCAGTTTGTCCAGCGTCAGGCGGCTTAAGGCTTTAGTGGAATTATTAAGCTAAAAATCACTTAAGATTAGCGATAATCAGGCGATATTTTCAGCTAGGTTTTTATGAATCTGCTAGAATATCGCCTTTTCTTTGCTCCTAAATTTGTTCATGAATGCTGTCGTAATTGCGATTGCCGTGATGTTTATCCTGTCACTGGCACGAGTTTCTGTTGTTCTCACATTAGTGATTTCAGCCATTATTGGCGGCTTGGTCGCTGGTCTAAGCCTTTCTCAAACCGTCGAAGCATTTAATGCCGGCTTAGGCGATGGGGCTGAAGTTGCATTGGCTTATGCGGTGTTGGGTGCATTTGCATTGGCACTGTCCAAATCAGGATTGCCCGATTTGCTGGCGCATAAACTGATTGGGTTATTGGGGATGGAAGCAGGTAAAAATCAGCAGACCAAAGTGAAATATCTTTTGCTGACGATTTTACTGATTGCTGCGATTTTTTCTCAAAACCTGATTCCTGTCCACATTGCCTTTATTCCGGTGTTGGTTCCGCCTTTATTGAAAGTGATGAATCACTTGAAGCTGGATCGACGTGCGGCGGCATGTGTCATGACACTTGGTCTGGTCGGCACCTATATTTTCCTACCTGTGGGCTTTGGTGCGATCTTCCTTGAACAGATTCTGATGGGCAATATCAACAAGATTGGCGCCGCTTATGGCTTGCATGTAGAACGTGGCATGATGCCAATTGGTATGGCAATTCCAGTATTAGGCATGGTGATGGGTACGCTGGTTGCGGTATTTATCAGCTATCGTAAGCCACGAATCTATGTTGACCGTTCAATTACGCCAGTTAAAACGATTGATCTGGATAAACCGTTAAAAGTCACCACGCAAGCAGAATATGATCTCAAAGCCGATGCTGAAGAGCTGAAACATGAAGCAGAGAATGTGCCTTATATTTCCAAGAAAACCATGTTTATGGCGCTGCTCGCGATTGGTTTAACCTTGGTTGCACAGCTCTATTCAGGCTCGATGATTCTGGGTGGTCTGGGCGGTTTTGCCGTGCTGTCTGCTTCGGGCATTTTTAAATGGCAAGATGCCGATGATGTGTTTGTGCAGGGCATGCGCATGATGGCGCTGGTCGGTTTTATCATGATCTCTGCGGCAGGTTTTGCTTCAGTGATGACGCATACAGGCGACATTACGCATCTGGTCAATGGTGTAGTGCATATCATTGGGGATAATCATGCGCTTGCGGCATTCCTGATGCTCTTTATCGGGCTGTTTGTCACCATCGGGATTGGTTCATCGTTTTCAAGCGTACCTGTGCTGGCGGTGATCTATGTGCCATTGTGCGTACAGTTCGGTTTTTCTCCTTTGGCAACCATCGCCCTGATTGGTACAGCCGCTGCTTTAGGGGATGCTGGTTCACCAGCTTCCGATTCAACCTTGGGGCCAACAGCAGGTCTGGGGGTTGATGGTCAACATGATCACATTTGGGATACGGTTGTGCCTACATTTATACATTTTAATATCCCGCTCCTTATTTTTGGCTGGATTGCAGCAATGGTTTTATAATCAAAAATGGCTCAGAAATGAGCCATTTTTTTTGCTTTATAAAGTATGGCTTAAAACTAGAAATAATCATTAAATGACATTTTTTGTCTCTTTTTAAATCTGGTTTTATAATGGGTTTTTAATATTAAGTTATATATGATTATATTTTTAAATTTGGCTTAATTTATTTTTAAATCTGATAAAAATACTAGGTTTTATAGTGATTTAAGTTGATTAAAATAGTCTGAATTACTAATTATTACATATTTTAACAATTATATTTTATTAAGATTCAATGTATTATAAAGTAAATTAAAATAGTTGGAATTAATCTCTATTGCATAATGTAAATATGCGTGTTTATTATGTTGAACAAGAACATAAATTGTTAAAGAGGTTGTTTAAATGTTAAAGAAAGTTTTAGTTGTTGCTTTATTGGGGTTATCTTCAACTGCATTTGCAGGGGGCTTTCAAGTTAAGTTTGGTGGAAGTGTAATTTCACCAACAGACGATACTGTGGTTGCGGGTGTTGGCACATTAAAAGCAGATCATGAATTTGCATTTACACCATCGGTTGAATATTTCTTCGGTGATACGCCTTTTTCTGCTGAATTATTATTGGCGACACCGATTTCACATGACGTGTTATTAAATGGTGAAAAAGTAGCGAAGCTTAAACAATTGCCACCTACTGTGACTTTTAAATATAACTTTAAAAACTCAACCCGTTTCACACCCTATATTGGTGTCGGCGGCACAGCTTTTGTAACTTGGGATGAAGAAACAACAGGTGCTTTAGAAGGCGCAAAATTAAAAGTGAAAGAAGACTTTGGTTTTGCCGGTCAGGTCGGTTTTAACTTCCAGCCTGCTGATGCAAAAAACTGGGGTGTATTCTTTGATGCGCGTTATGCACAAATCAGTCCTGAAGTAAAATTAAATGGTCAGAAGCTGACTGATCTAGATATTAATCCGATGGTATACACATTGGGTTATAGCTATAAGTTCTAAGCAGAACTTGCTCTTGAAAAGCCTCACCTTGTGGGGCTTTTTTATTTTTGCAATTCCAATATAAAACCGATACAGGCCTTACACAGAGAGTTTTGTATGCTGAAAAAATAATCTTAATAAAAGTGAGACCATCATCATGAAAAAAGTAATGACTTCGATTTTATTGTTGATCCCCGTGTTATTTTTATCCCAAGCGCATGCGGCCAGTTACTCCTGTAAGGCAGCCAAGTTGAAAGTCGAACAGCAAATCTGTAATGAGCGCAGTTTGAATGATGCGGATGTGAGAATGGCAACGACCTATCAGATTATTTTACATGCCTTGCCAATGGGCGGACGTGATGCTGAAAAAGATAGACAATTTCAGTGGTTAAAACAACGTAACTCATGTGGTGCCAATACGCCGTGTATCAAACGTGCTTATGCGCAACGTCAACAGCAGCTTGATCAGCTGTTACAGGAGCGAGTATTGAGTCGAGGTCCTTTCTAATTACCATTTTGTATATTTTTTGCCTGAAAAATACGCTTCAAGGATTGAAAAATTCAAGATATACACCATTCATAAATCATTCCAAATAGATAAGCCTCACAGAAAGGAGTGATTTATGAGTGAACAAGTCGCACAAAATTATAGTTTCCAAGCTGAAGTTGCTCAGTTATTACATTTAGTGACGCATTCTCTGTATTCCAACCCTGAAATTTTCTTACGTGAATTGATTTCAAATGCGTCTGATGCGTGCGATAAGTTACGTTTCGAAGGGATTAATCATCCTGAATATTATGAAAATGATCCAGACCTGCGTGTTCGCGTCACTTTAGATAAAGACAATAAAACCCTTACCATTTCGGATAACGGGATTGGCTTAAGCCAGCAAGAAGCGATTGATAATCTGGGAACCATTGCCAAGTCGGGCACCAAAGACTTTATGTCTAAACTGACCGGTGATCAAAAAGCCGATGCGCAGTTGATCGGTCAGTTTGGTGTTGGTTTCTATTCAGGCTTTATCGTGGCGGACAAGATTACGGTGGAATCACGCCGTGCTGGTCTAGATGCAGCAGAAGGTGTGCGCTGGATTAGCGGCGGCACAGGTGAATTTGAAGTTCAAAGCATTGATAAAGCCACACGTGGTACAGACATCATCTTGCATTTACGTGATGATGCGCTTGAGTATCTAGAGTCGTGGAAAGTTAAACAAATTATCAATAAATATTCTGACCACATTAGCTTGCCTATCGAAATGCAAAAAGAAGTGTGGCAAGAGGACGAAGTCGCTGAAGGTGAAGAGGCTAAGGCTACAAGCGGCGGCCAGATGGTCAAGACCGATGAATGGGAAGCGATTAACTCGGCAAGCGCGCTATGGACGCGGAATAAGAGCGAAATCACCGATGAACAATACATCGAATTTTATAAAAACCTGAGCCACGATTTTGCTGAACCGTTGGCATGGGCACATAACCGTGTTGAGGGGAGTACCGAATATACGCAATTATTGTATATCCCAAGTCAGGCCAAACAGGATTTATTTACCCGTGAAGCCAAGGCGGGGATTAAGCTCTATGTAAAACGTGTATTTATTCTGGATGAAGCGGATAACCTGATTCCGAATTACTTACGTTTCGTTCAAGGCGTGGTCGATAGCGCTGATTTACCGCTTAATGTCAGCCGTGAATTACTACAAGAAAGCCGTGATGTAAAAACCATTCGTGAAGGCAATGCACGTCGTGTGCTGACTTTACTCGATGGGTTGGCAAAATCTGAAGATGAAAAAGACCAAGAGAAATTCAAGACTTTCTATACCGAGTTTGGTTCAGTATTGAAGGAAGGTTTGGGTGAGGATACCGGTAACCGTGAACGGATCTTAAAGCTATTACGTTATGCGACTTCAAATAATGATGACATTTCAACCTCTTTTGCTGATTATAAAGCTCGGATGAAAGAAGGCCAGAAGGCCATTTACTACGTCACCGCAGAAAACCTGACTGCTGCGAAAAACTCGCCACAGCTTGAAGTGTTCAAGAAGAAAGGCATCGAAGTCCTGCTTATGGCAGACCGTGTCGATGAGTGGGCCATGAACTTCGTGTTTGAGTTTGATGGTACGCCGCTTCAAAACGTATCGAAAGGTGCTGTTGACTTGGGCGACCTGCAAGATGCTGAAGAGAAAAAAGCCTTAGAGCAGGCAGCAGAGCAGTTTAAGCCGGTGGTAGAGCGTTTAAGTACCTCGTTAAAAGACAAAACCAAAGAAGTGCGTGTCACAACACGTCTGGTTGATTCACCAGCCTGTCTGGTGACCAGTGAAGGGGAGCTGTCTCCACAATTGATTCGTATGTTGAAACAGGCGGGTCAAGCGGTTCCAGAGATTAAACCAACATTGGAAATTAACCCTGAGCATCCATTGGTGAAAAAACTGGAAAGCTCGGCGCAATTTGATGATCTGGCCAATGTGATCTTTGATCAGGCAGTGATTGCAGAAGGTGGCTTACCAGAAGATCCAGCAGCCTATGTCAAACGCATCAATAGTTTATTATTGAAATAAGTCATTTGATCAAGAAACCTCTGCTTCGGTAGAGGTTTTTTTATTGCTATGGATAACCTTAAAGTTATCCACAGTTGTGTCGATATTTTCGTCAGAACTGTGCTTCAAAGCTCATCTGGTAACTAAAATGATCCGCTTGTCGGGTGGCAGGAACATTTAAATAATTCAGATCATTTTGCATAAAAATCCAGTTGCGCCAGATGGGACGACGCCAGGAAAAGTAGGGCCCCCATTCATTAACGCGCAGTTCTCTATTTTCATATTCTCCTGTGCTGAAAATGCCATAACTCAGCTTATCCTGCGACAAGAAATGTAGTTGCTGGAAGGTACGATTACTCCAGCTATAGTCGGTATCCTGAGTTTTGGAAACATTGAACTGGCTTGACAGTTGGTTTTGATGCTGAAGTTTTTGGGTCAGATCAAGATTGGTTTCGGCATAGTTTTTACTGCTGGAGCCATAACGGAAAATTTGCGCCGTATTGAGCTGTAATCCTAAAGGCAAAGCCCAATTCTTTTTGGCGAGAAACTGGATATAGATATCGGTATCTGAATTTGCACCCAGATCAAGATCGTTACTAAAAGGTAATAGGCTTGAAATGGTTGACCAGCTTGCACTGAGCGGATTCGGTGTCGCAAGCTTTTGCTGGCTGTGATGTTTGTTGTTTTTACCTAATTTTTTGACTGGTTGAGGCTGTTGAGCCCGTTGCCACAGGGTGTTGTTGCCGAAAACCGCCATTAAGTCGTGGGCAAGTTGTGAATCATCGGCAGTAAGCTTATTTTCTTCTGCGCAACTAAAACTGGTTGTCGGAATGTGGAGGGCTTGAACAAATGCTGTATGCCCTGAAACAGAAGGACGATTAAACGATCTGCTGACAGGTAAAAGCAGTGGAAATAAAGGCATCAGCAGATCCCCCAGACACAGGTTTCCTATAATCAAAAAATACACAACCACAGCGTATTGATGACGCATGCCATAAACAAGAACAATAAAAAAAAGATGACGTTAACAAGCAAAGCTTAAGGATTTATTGAAAGAAATATTATTTTTTCAATAAAAAAAGCCCAAACAACGGAGCATTTGGGCTTTTCGAGGCTGGCGTAAAATTTAGAATAAAGTTTCCAGCCGGACAAAGGTACTCACGTAATGGTTACGATCTTCACGGTGATCATTGAAATAGTTAAGATCACCTTGCACATAGAACCATTCACGCCAAAGCGGTTGACGCCATGATACGAATGGACCCCAGTTATTTAAACGGAGGTCACTGTTATTGTAGTAACCGCCTGTGTAGATGCCATAGTTAAAGGTATTGTGGGCAAAGAACTGGTGTTGACGGAAAATACGGTTGTCCCACCATAGATCATCATCCTGCTTATCGGCATAAGTTAAGCTGAATTGATTAGATAAGAAGGGCTGGTTTGGCCGCGCATGGATCAGTTCAAGATTGGTGCGTAGATAGTTTTCACTTTTACTGCCATAACGATAGATCTGTTCGGCATTAAAACGGAAATCATTGCGTAAATCCCAGTGTTTTTCGGCTCTTAAACGCGCATAAATATCCGTGCCTGAGCGCACACCAAGATCGG
Organism: Acinetobacter sp. 1000160; assembly: GCF_000588715.1. NCBI lineage: Bacteria > Pseudomonadati > Pseudomonadota > Gammaproteobacteria > Moraxellales > Moraxellaceae > Acinetobacter > Acinetobacter sp. 1000160. The sequence continues at coordinate 22,672 of NZ_JFWP02000005.1, forward strand.
CATCGGTCTCAAAAGGTAATTTTTTGGAGAAATTTGACCAACGCAAGGCCAGCGAGCCATTACTATCACGGGTCTGCTTGGAGTCAAATTTTTTATCTGGGTCCTGATTGGGCTGATTATTGGTATTGCCGACATTGTTCTTGAATTCATCATCCAAGGTGTCATCACCGAACACCACGCTGACCTTTTTCTCTAAGGTCGGTAATTTAATCTTACCGCGAATACGGGGCTTGACCTCATAATTATCATATTCATTCCAGTAATTATCCAGCATGACCCGGATGGTTGCTGAGGCAGGTTTATCAGGATCGACTTCGCCAAACCAGTCATCAATTTTCACTGAAGTATTATCGGCCCATTCCCGAATACGACGCTGTTTTTTATCAAACCAGGTTTTATCTTCTGTTTCCGCGGTGGGAGGAACATTCACTTGGTCGGACTGCTCGGGAAAAATCGTCGGAGTGGCATCGACCAAACGGGGAATATAGTCCAGCGCATTTTCCGAATTGCTTTGCGAAGTTGTATTCGGCTGCTGGTTTTGCGGTGAGGGAGTAGTTTCTGCTTGCGCTACATTGAACGTACCCATCGTCAATGCGAGCAAAGCAAAAACGATACGCGATGGTACCATTTGCTGTAAATTATTCATAATAAAGGCTTATATGTTGTTCTTGGTTTAACTTTTGATGATTTAATGCATAAAATCAAGCGGCTGTCACAAAAAGCAGCAATTTAACTGTATAAAAATGCTAAAGATCATAAGGATTTAGCGTAATAAATAGCCATCATTCCAAGCTTCAGTCGATTTTTGAATAGCTTGAAATGATGGATGAAATAAATGAGCGATTGAAAGGCGTTTAAGAGGATTCGACCGGCATGCTGTTTTCCAGTGCCTGATATAAATCGTGCACCGAAATCGGTTGCGGTAATCGGCTAATCACCTGACGAATCAACTGCCAGGTATAACCATCGCTGCGGTCTAATAATAAATAGGGATAGGCCTGATCTTCACTGGAAAGTTTTACCCGTTCCAAGCCATGAATGACCCGGATTTTCTGACGTTCCCGTAATAAAATCACAGGAGTAAAAAAGGTCGCAGAGGTTTCTTCAAATGGAATGAATTTTTGCGTATTGATAAATGACGCAGGAATATACGGATAAACGCGCTGATCACGTTGCCATACCAAGGTACCATTCATAATGCATTCATTAAACAGACTTTCATGCTGATGATAATGCTGTTTGAAATGGGACCAGCTGGTTTGATGAATCGAGCTGGTGCGGGTATGGCGCTGATCGGTATAGGCTTGCAGAATAGTAATGGCGTATTCCACGTTATGGGTTCCCACCAGCACCACATAATGGGAAAACTGCCCTTGTGCATAGAGCTGTTCCGCGACAAAAACCTGCGCAGATTCCCAGATGGGTTGTGCTTCGTTTTCGGCTTTTAAATAGAGCCAGTCAATTTTGATATTCTGGTCAATCTCATTATGCAAATCGGCCCGATACAACGAGGGAAAGGTCCGTGCATCAATACGTTCCAGACGGCAGATCAGCCCATCCAGATTAAAATCATTCAAGGCTAAAGGCTGTGCTTTATTCAGGTGCGGTGAAGGCTTGGCACTGTGTCTAAAACCCGGTTTGATCCGGTTCTCGGTAGGTACTGGCGCAGCTACGCTTTCTGGCACTGTTCTGATTTTATCTTGAATGATCGCATCGAGCTGGGATTGAAAGTTGGCGCTTTCTTGTTTGATTCTTGCCAGTGCATCGTTTGAAGCCTGCTGATCTTGATCCGATACATGTTGATCCAGCGGTTGCAGAACCGGAATTAGATAATGGAGTTCATGATCGGTTTTGATATATTCATGAGCATGATTTTGCAGCCACTGCAGGGCATCTGTTGATGAGTTTAGCCAAGGGCTTTTGAGAAAGGATAAGGCCGGCCGGATCACCCAGACTTGCCAGAGTTGTGCCTGACGTAACGCTGCCCAGCCCATATCTGCTGAAGCAAATAAGGCATTTTCTACCCGTCCCATGAAGTTATAGGTCCCGCGATAGGTCATGCTAAAACCATAGCTGGCTAAATCGTCAGCCGAAAATTCTTCATTCAGAATAAACTGCTTGAATGGGGTCACTTGTTGCTGAAATGCAGGATCATCGCAAGAGGCGCAAATATCTTTAATCCGTTGTTTGGCTTTTGCAATTTCAAAAAGTGAGGTTTTTTCATTGTTGAGCCCATCGATGAGATGTTGCAGCTCATCCACCAAAAGTGCTTTCTCTAATACGTCCATCTGCTGTTTCCTTAGAGATAGGCTTGAGCCTGTTTTTTAAATAATGAATCAGTGCAAATTTGACCGCTGTTTTAGACCGGCTTTATCAATTATTGTTGCTCAAGTATATGTTTGCCCCTATGACAAGCTGTGAGCTATCTGTCTATTCGACTGGCATTAAAAGTTCGAATAACGCGCGTAACGCTTGAATATACATCACAAAAGATTGTCACTTTATGACGATTATAGAAGAAAACCAGACAAAATCTATAGCTCGAAAATGAGTAGAAAATCACATTCAAACAGTTTAAATCGAGATGTGGATCATGGTTTGTCTTTGAAAATAAAAACATTTTAAAACAATAGATCGGATATCTAGATGATAAAGCAAAAAGGTATCTATAAATTTATGGGCGAGTTGTGACCAGACTCACAGAAGCAGCGGTGAAAAGTCCAGCAAATAAAAAAGCGGCTTGGTGACACACTGATAGGGCACAGCAATACAGCGCTGATGGGATATAAAAGGGCACGCGGTCAATAAGAGGGATTATCATTTCAGGAGAAAAAACTGCTTTAATCATGAGATTAAAGCAGCTGAGTGTGATGACTAAGGCTTGATTTCACATTGCTCATCATTACATTGAGCGGTGTCATCCTGCTCAATCTGTTCAGAGGATGTGGATTGTGCCTGTTGTAAGGCTTGCAAGAAAATCTCACGTGGCTGGGCACCAGACAGCGCCAGTTTTTGATCAAACACAAAGAACGGTACGCCCGTGACATTCAACTGTTCACGTGCAATTTTCTCATCATGACGGACAAAATCTGCCAGCTCATCGGAATCCAGTACATACTCGACTTCGGCATTATCCAGACCGATACGTGATGCAATTTCTTCCACCACTTCACGTTCGCCAATGGCCAGACCTTCGGTCATATAGGCATGGAAGAATGCTTCTTCTGCTTCATTCCCCAAGCCTTTACTCTGGGCAAGATGAATAATCCGATGCGCGTTGAAGCTGTTGCCGGAGTTGGCTTTTTGCCATTGAAAGTCGATGCCTTCAGCTGCTGCCATCGCTGCAACATTACGCTCCATCTCTTCCATTTCCGCATAACTACGGCCATATTTTTTGGCTAGGCGTTCGGTATTTGAGGTGTCATGCTTGGCTGGTGCGTCTGGGTCCAGCTCGAAGCTATGCCAGTGAATTTCCAGCTCGATGCCTGCTTGTTCTGCGACATGTTCAAGACGTTTTTTACCGATATAACAAAAAGGGCAGACCACATCTGACCAAATATCTACACGCATGGCGTATCTCTTCAATTCTCGTTAAACAGATAATAGGGGCGCAACCGATGAATTTAAAGCGATGAATATGTAATGCTGCGTTACGAGAACTGAAATAAAAAGCATATAAAGGATTGTCTTTGATCGATTAAACTAAGATTTAGAACATAAAAAAATATAATGAATTTGGAGGCAACATGCGCCGTTTTTTATTATTTGTCCTTGTGGTGGTTCTTGGCATCGGTTCTTTTTTTCTTTATCAGCATCATTTACAGCAACGTGCCGCCAACAACAAACAGATGTTTGAAGTGGTGATGGCAGAGAAAATGCGTACGCTTTATGATCAGGCTCAAGACTGGAGCACACCTGTACAACTGGATATTCATGATGATCGCTTATCTGGCGATTATAAGCTGATGTCAGAATTCCTGCTGAACTACTGGATGCAGAATGTTGAGGCGCGTAATCGCTATCTACGTGAACTTAAAGCTGCGAACTGGGATACCTTTTTGGATGTGGAGCGTCTGGATCGGGATCGTAAACAGGATTATAAAGAAACTGAACAGATGCTGGCCGATGTGCGTAAAGCATCTGCTGAATATGAACAAGCGCGACAACAGATTCAGTCCAGTTCTATGCAGCAGGCAAAAAGTCTGGCCATTCATAATGAAATGCGACAGTCCTTACAGGCAAAACTGGAAAGTAACCTGAAAGCGGATAAAGCGCATGATATTTTCCCGATCGAACAGCAGATTATTGAAAAAGCACAAGCCATGTTTGACATGCTGAAAAAGCAGCAATGGCAAAGAAAAGACAAGATGATCCTTTTCCGTGAATCCGCGCAGGTGAAAAAGTTTAATACGCTGTATCAGGATGTGCTGAAATTGAATAGCAAAATGGAAAAGATCAAGAGAAATAATGCAGAGGTACTGGAAGAAGAACTGTAGTCAATATCGCTGACCCAATACACATTGCACGCATAAAAGGCAGACGTTGAATATATGAATTTATGGCAGTTATTTCATAAAGTAAAACCTTTTGTCCTTCCCTATAAGTGGCTGGTTGCCATGACCTTGCTGCTGACCCTGATAGGTGCTTTAACCGCACAGGTCAATGCGTTGACCTTGCAATATGCGGTTGACCAGATCAATGCCGTAGTTGAATCAGGACAGGGCTTGAGTGCAGGCTGGCATATTCTGGTGACCATCAGTGTGATTCTGTTGAGTAAAGAAATCATCAATATCTTTATTCAGTTTGGACAAAAGCTTTTTGGTGAGAGACTCCGCATTCTGATTTCGCAGGATGTGGCGCAGTCGATCATCGTGAAATTTTTACAATATCGGCTGGCTTTCTTTACCCAGGATGATAATCAGGCCGGAAAATTACAGACCCGTATTGATCGGGGGATCGGTTCGATCACCCGACTGGTACAGATTTTCTTTATCGAGATTTTCCCGCTGTTTAGTAGTGCCTTGATCGCCTTGGGTTTGATGTTCTATGCCAATGTCTGGATCGGTCTGGTGGCACTGTGTATTGTCCCGATTTATTTCTGGGTCACCTTTAAACAGGCGCAGAAACTCAGTGGCACACGCCGTAATTTACGTGATGGGCGTGAACGTAAAAGTCAGGGTATTTTAAGTATCATTAACTCGATCACCGTGATCAAATCCTTTAACCGTGAACAGATCGAAGCGGAAAAACAGCTGACGCTACAAAAACAGTTAACCGATCACCAGATGCGGACACGGCAGCTCAGTTTCCTGTTCGAGGGCTTAAAAACCTTTATTGAACAGATCGGTGTGGTGTTTATTATCATCCTCACCGCCTATTTTGTGCTGGTCGGTGATATGAGCATCGGCATGATCATGTTTCATATTCTGCTATTTAACAATGTCTCTGCGCCGATCCGGTCCTTGCACCGGATCTATGATGAAGTCAATGACGCGATGATTTATGCAGAAAGCTTTTTCAAGATACTGGAAGCGGATGATGAGGTGGAGACGTCGGGCCAGTTAAAACCCTCGCCACTCACCGGCAAATTTGAGCTGAAACAGGTGAATTTTTCCTATCCCAATGGTTTTCATGCTTTGAAGGATATTAACCTGACCATCCAGCCCAACAAGATTACGGCTTTGGTTGGCTTATCGGGAGCGGGGAAATCTACCCTGATCAGTCTATTGGATAAGTTTTATCTGCCGCAGTCGGGTGAAATTCTACTGAATGGCACCTCGTTAAATGATATCGATACCCAATATTTACGGGATCATATTGGTCTGGTATTGCAAAAAAATCATATTTTTCAGGGAACGATTGAGGAAAATATCCGTTATGGCAAGATGAATGCAACACAGGATGAAATTATTGCAGCGGCACAAAAAGCCTCGATTCATGAGCAGATTCTGAAATTACCGCAGGCCTATCAGTCCGACGCCTTATTGCTTTCAGGTGGACAGCAGCAACGGATTGCGATTGCCCGCATGTTCCTGAAAAATCCTCCCATTATTTTTCTGGACGAGCCGACCGCAAGTCTGGACGCAATCGCAACTGAACAGATCAAACATAGTCTGGATGAGATTAAGCAGGGACGGACCGTGATTATTATTTCCCATAGTCTGTCACAGATTATTGATGCGGATTATACCTATGTCATGCAGGATGGCATGATTGTGGAACATGGTGAGCATCATCAGCTGTACCAGCAACAAGGCGTGTATAAAAACATCTTTGATGCGATGGCCAAGAGTCTGAATATCGAAAAAATTTCCAAGACTTTTGAGGGGGATGATGAAGAGGAAACCCATAGTTAGTGGATTTTCATTCAGTTCGACAAATTCTCAGTTAAATATCCTTGCGACGATTTGCAACAGAGCTAAAGAAATCCCCACAGTTGATGAGGATTTCTTTTAAAATTTTATTTACTTGCGACTTCGAAGAGTGGATTCAAGATTGCTTTCGCTTCAACAGAATGATTTTTCTTGGAGTAAGGTTTGCCCATCAGTAAACCCGCTTTTGTCCACATAATAGTTTTATTGTTTAAATCAACAATGTGTACCACATACTGTTGCCCTTCCTGTGGAATATAGGCCGTTACCAGACCGCTACCAGCACCGACGGTTGCAAGGGTAACGCCTACACTTAAAGCGCCGGCGGCAAATTTCTTACCAAAAGACGCATCCGTACCTGTCACTGATGCAATAAATGCGTAATTGGATTGGGTTAAATCTTTAATTACCGTAACGTCTTGATCGCTTAGTTCAAGCAGATTACTCACCGGTTTTTTTTCTTTGGCATTTTTAAGAGCCAATGCTACCTGTTTATTAAAGCTTTGATTAAGATTGAGCAGAGCTTGCTGCTGTTGCTCTGACAAGGTTTTGTTTTCTAAAGAAACAAGTGGATAATTTTTAATTTCAGCACGTTTAGTTTCACTATCTAGGCGATAGTCATATTTCTTCAGTTGCTCTTCAGGCATAAGACCACACACAAAAGGCATGAAAGTATGACTGACCGTTACACCTTGTTCATTGAGCTGGCTGGAGAGCAGGGCTGCAAATTTCTGGGCGGTTAAACGAGACTGTTCACCTTCAATCAGACTGGTGCCCAACTCACTTCGAATTAAACATCCATCCGATATAACGGCAACCTGATTTGTTTTGATCAGCATTTGAGTTTGATTGAGTTTATTTCGCTCTTCTGGAGAGATTTTAGTGGTTGCGCAGCCGGTGACAGAAAGACCAATTGCCAAACAACAGAGTAATTTTTTCATGTGTACTTTAGGAGGTTGAGTAAATTTTTGTAAAATTATGGATAAATAATGTATTTAAGTAAATAGTTATCATTATTATTTTTTAATAAATTAAATAGGTTTTTATTTTGGACGAAGCAGGGTGGATTTAAATTGAAATTTACCGTTTATCTGACCCTTACTGAATCAATTCTGACTTTGCTGTAGCCTATTTATATATGCTTTTATTTAACTCACTATTTTCTTATGGATGAGGGATATTTGGAGCAAACAATGAATTTTCAAAAACAAGCAGCTTTAATCTCCCTGTTGATGATTACAGGCATGCCAATGGCTTATGCGCAAGAGGGTGAGGTGACGGCATTACCGACAATTCGGGTCATGGCTGAATCCGAGCTACGTGAAGAAGTTGGTTTCGTGCCTTATCAAGAAGATAAGCAAACTCGCCAAGCACTGCAGCATCGTGTCTATAAAATTCACAATGACATACAGAATGCAGGTGTGACTGCAAGTCCGACTACTGTGAATTATCAGCCTACGACGGCACAGCCGGATCTGTCTCAATATTCTCCGATTTTGCAGCAGTACATATTGGCTGTGGCATCAGGTTTTCAGTCTTCAGATCCGACCAATGGTCTTTTTAAAATGCTGGAGCCTTTGAATATTAACCGCGGTAATATTGACGGCATCCGCAATGGCACGATTAAAATCGATTTAGGCGATATTTTGAAATTGCAGCAACAGATTCGAGATGGATTAAATCCGCCACAGAATCCTTTATTGCCGCGTTAAAATTTGATCTTAGCAATAAAAAAATCCCCGCATAGTGCGGGGATTTTCTTTTATCTTAGTGTCGATTAAACACGTTCGATAATGGTCGCGATACCTTGACCAAGACCGATACACATGGTCGCAAGACCGATTTGTGTATCTTGTTGTTCCATCACGTTCAACAAGGTTGTAGTGATACGCGCACCAGAACAGCCCAATGGGTGACCCAATGCAATCGCACCACCATTCAAGTTGATGATGTCTTGCTTGTCATACACGCCTAAGCCTTTCATCACTGATAAGCCTTGAGCAGCAAATGCTTCGTTTAACTCGATGGTCTGGATATCCGCCATGGTTAAACCAGCACGTTTAAGCGCTTTTTGAGTTGCTGGTACTGGACCGTAACCCATGATCGCAGCGTCACAACCTGCAATGGCCATTGAACGAATCACGGCACGTGGTTTTAAACCCAATGCTTGAGCACGTTCAGCAGACATCAATAACATTGCAGATGCGCCGTCAGAAAGAGCAGATGAAGTTGCTGCTGTGACTGAACCACCTTTAGGATCAAACACTGGTTTCAATGCTTGGAATGCTTCAAGATTCGCATCAGGACGAATCACTTCATCGATGTCGCAAAGGATTTTGAAGCCGTTTGCATCATGACCTTCAACACCGACGATTTCGTTTTTGAAGCGACCTTCTTGAGTTGCAGCCCATGCACGACGGTGAGATTCAACACCAAACGCATCTTGCTCTTCACGAGAGATACCGTTCATACGACCTAACATTTCAGCGGTTAAGCCCATCATGTTCGATGCTTTCGCATAGTGTTTAGATGCTTCTGGGTTAAGGTCGATGCCGTGCATCATACCAACGTGGCCCATGTGCTCTACACCACCGATGATGAAGATATCACCTTGGTTAGTTGCAATCTGTGCTGCAGCCGTGTGGATTGCTTGCATAGAAGAACCACACAGACGGTTGACTGTTTGGCCGCCCGCAGTTTTTGGAATGTCAGCTAATAGACCAATATTACGAGCAATGTTCATACCTTGCTCTAAAGTCTGGTTGACACAGCCCCAGATTACATCTTCAACTTCGTTGGTATCAAACTGGTTACGAGCAACAAGTGCACGTACTAATTCAGCAGATAAACTGTCGGCACGTACATTGCGGAACATACCGTTACGTGATTTGCCCATGGCAGAACGAACGCCATCAACAATCACAACGTCACGTGGATTTAAAGTAGCCATTCACGTCGCTCCTTAACCGTAGAATTTTGTGTTGTTAGCAGCCATGTCACGCAACATTTGTGGCGCTTCATAAGCCTTACCTAAGTGTGCATATTTGTCGCAAAGCGCAACATATTCAGCAACACCTGTTTGGTCGATGTAACGGCATGGACCACCGCGGAATGGAGGGAAACCAACGCCCATGATCATTGCCATGTCTGCTTCAGAAGCAGTTGCAACGATCTTGTCTTCTAAGCAACGAACAGTTTCGTTACAGAAAGCAAGCATCATACGGTCAATGATTTCCTGGTTGTCAAACTCACGTTTTTCACCAGTCACGAAAGGTGCAATGATGTCGTAAGCTGTTGGATCAACAGTTTTCGCTTTCTTACCTTTCTTGTCTAACACGTATTTGTAGAAACCAACGTCGTTCTTTTGACCAAGACGTTTTGCTTCATACATTGCTTCGATTGAACCCTTGTAATCTGGCTTCATACGGTCAGGGAAACCTTCAGCCATCACTTCAGCGCCGTGAACACCGGTATCGATACCAACAACATCGATCAGGTATGCAGGGCCCATTGGCCAGCCGAATTTCGCCATGACATTATCCACTTGCTGGAAATCCGCGCCATCTTTTACAAGCAGGTCGAATGCACCGAAGTAAGGGAACAATACACGGTTCACCAAGAAACCTGGGCAGTCGTTAACAACGATTGGTGTTTTACCCATTTTTTGAGCAAGAACTACAGTTGTTGCGATTGCTTCTTCAGAGGTCTTTTCACCACGAATCACTTCTACCAGTGGCATCATGTGTACCGGGTTGAAGAAATGCATACCCACGAAGTTTTCAGGACGTTGTAATGCTTTTGCTAAACGTGTGATTGAAATCGTCGATGTATTAGATGCAATGATCGTGTTTTCACGAACATGTTTTTCAGTATCAGCAAGTACAATTTCTTTTACTTTTGGATTTTCAGTCACCGCTTCGATCACGATATCCACTTCTTTAAACTCGTCATAGCTTAAAGTTGGACGGATGCGAGCAAGTGTTTCACCCATTTGCGCAGGTTTCATTTTCTTGCGTTCAACTTGCTTGGTGAGCAAGCCATTCGCTTCTTTCATACCGAGTGCAAGTTGTGGGTTACCAATGTCTTTCATGATGATTGGTGTGCCTTTGCTTGCCGCTTGGTAAGCAATACCACCACCCATGATACCAGCACCTAATACCGCTGCTTGGTTAACAGGGTGAGCACCTTTCTCATATTTTTTCGCAGTTTTCTTCACCACTTGGTCATTGATGAATAAACCGATCAATGCACCTGCCTGTGGCGTAATCGCTGCTTTTGCAAAACCTTGTGCTTCTGCTTTTAACGCGTCATCACGGGTTGAACTTGCGCCTGCTTGTAAAGAATCCAGCAATAATTTTGGCGCAGGGTATTGAGCCGGGTTTGCTTTCGCAAGTACCGCACCTTTCGCCGTATTGAACGCCATCATTTGTTCAAGCGGATTCAATTTGATTGCTTCTAATTTTTCTTGACGCTTTGCTTTCCAGTTTAAACGGCCAGCGATGGCTTGTTTAACGAGATCAACCGCAGCTTCTTGTAATTTGTCAGCAGCAACAACCGCGTCTACAGCACCGTCTTTCAATGCAGCAGCTGGTTTTTTCGGGTTCGCCATTGCCATCCATTCAACGGCATTGTCGATACCGATTAAACGGCTTAAACGTACGCTACCACCGAAACCAGGATAAATACCCAATTTGATTTCTGGTAAGCCGACTTGCGCTTGTTCTGACATCACACGGTAGTCACACACCAAGCACATTTCAAAACCGCCACCCAACGCTGTACCATTGATGGCAGCAACTTTAGGTAGATCTAAGTCTTCAAAACTGTTGAAGATTTCATGTACAGGCATAAGCCAATCAACAATCGCTTGCTCACCAGCAGCGAAGTTATCGCCAAACTCAGTGATATCAGCACCAACGATGAAGGTTGATTTGCCAGAAGTTACGACTAAGCCTTTAATATCGTTATTGGCTTTTACTGCAGCAATTGCTGCTTGGAAGTCTTCGATGGTTGCACGGTTAAACTTGTTAACCGACTCACCTTGTAAGTCAAAGCGGAATTCTGCAATTCCGTCCGCAAGCATTTGGACGGTAATGGCATTGCCAGCGTGGATCATGCCTGATCTCCCTTGTTGTGGAGGATTCTAAGTGGATGTCATAAAGCATATGTGCAGTTTGAGCACATAAAAAAGCTTCGCTAATCTTACGATAACTATATCCAAAAAGGACATAACAAGTTGTATCAAGCCGTGACGCTAGGGTCACCATTTGTTTTTGTTGCTCTATGTTTGAATTTATCTATTTGAAAAAAATAATTTTTAAGTATTCTTGTTGGTGTCTACTATGGCTTTTATGAGGCTTTATTTATCGTGTCGAAATGCCTGCGTTCTTTAAATATTCAACTGTTTTTAATGCTGTGAATCAGTCCTATGGATGGGGAACTAACTCTATAAATTTTGACTTTAATATAAAGATTGGAAATATCAAACAAGCATTTTTATTAAACAAAACAGGACATTTTATAAACAGTAGACAGAAAGACTTGTCTATTTTTTTATCTTTAGATAATCTTCATGTGATAAAAATGTTTAAGAAAGTAAAATTATGTTAAAAATTAAAATTGTTGTATTGGCCATGCTTCCATTGATGTTAAGCGCATGTGGAGGAGGTGGTAGTTCAGGAAATGATTCCGGTCCAAAGAGTGACAATAATACAACTGCACCCATTCAGGAAAAAGTTACAGTAGATTTATATCATGTAGATCCTGAAACTTTATCTGCGAAAAAATATGCGTATGTCGATAGTATACTTAAAGGAACGCAATACTATACTCCGTTAAGTGAAGATGAGTTTTTGTTGACGGCAGATCAACTTTTTACAAATACTTGGGTTTATTCAGATACGAAAGCTATTACTTCCTTAAAGTTTTATTTTAGTGATGCACCTAAAACAGGCTATTACCATACGTTTAAGAAGATAAATATCTCTGGTGAAAATGTTTTTGATCGCTTTTACCCTGGTTATAAAGTTATTTTTGATCAATGGGGGGCTAGTGGGTTTGAAGAACAAAAAGTCGGTCAGGCCTATCAAAGAACGGTACCATTATATTTTCCTCAGGGATCTTATTGCTATCAGATTCAAGAAGAAAAGGCTGAAAAACCCTACATAACTTTTTCTAAAGAAGGGATGACAGGTGAAAATTATGCAGATGTGATTACAGAAAGCGAACAGGCATTTAAAAATGAAGTAGAAAAATTAGGACATACATTAAAAGTGGATAACGGTAAATGGAATGGTTATTCATGGCGCTATTATCGTGAATCTGATGCCTATGGAGTTGTTTTTGAGACAGTTCTTATTAACTTCAAAGGAGAACTTGTTATAGGTGAAATGAATCATTTCGCAGATGCTCATCTAAGTAATATGATTACTGAACAGAAAAGTCGTTTAGCTGCCCTCAATAAAGAAATGGACCCATATAACTATTATAATCAAAAAGCTTATGTTTCTGAGTTGGAAAAAGGTTGTTCGTGGTATAACGATATTGCAGCACAAACAATAGCGAAACTATAGTTTTTAAATGTTTTAATAAAAGCAAGGCACCTCCCTTGCTTTTTATATTTCTCTATTTCAGTAGCTTTTGTTAATATTGCTAAAATTTTTCCAGACACTCCCAAGCTTTGAAGCTAGCTTAGTTAAACCGAGAAGGGGTAACTATATGATTAAGTGGATCATATTAGCGATTTTTATCATTTCTGCATTGTATATCCAGCGTCGTGGGAAAGTGAAACATTCGTTTTATCGTCAATTCTTTGACCATTCGACGATTCTTGCGCCCATTAACTTTTTAATGTACATGTTTTCCAAAGTGCCGAATCAGCCTTATATCGACACCCAGCATTTTAAGGATTTAAAAATCCTTGATGAAAACTGGGAAATGATTCGTGATGAAGCCAAAGCCTTATATGACAAAGGTGGGATTAAAGCATCAAGTACTTACGATGACTTGGGCTTTAACTCGTTCTTTAAAACCGGCTGGAAACGTTTCTATTTGAAATGGTATGACTCTGCACATCCATCAGCAGCTGAACTTTGTCCAAAAACTACGGCTTTATTAAAAACATTGCCTACGATTAAAGCGGCGATGTTTACTGAACTTGCACCAGATAGCCGTCTGGTTCGCCACCGCGATCCGTATGCTGGTTCATTACGTTACCATTTGGGCTTAATCACACCAAATGATGACCGTTGCTTTATTGATGTGGATGGTGAACGTTATTCTTGGCGTGATGGTGAAAGTGTCGTGTTTGACGAGACCTATATCCACTATGCTGAAAATACGACCGATCAAAACCGTATCATTTTCTTTGCCGATGTTGAGCGTCCACTAAAAACACGTTTTATGGAAAAATTTAATCACTGGTTTGGGAAAAAGGTAATGACGGCTGCGAGTTCACCCAATGAAGCAGGTGACCAGACAGGTGGTTTAAACAAGGCCTTTGGTTATATTTACCAGATCCGAATTAAAGCCAAAGCCTTGAAGAAGTCAAACCGTTCGTTGTACTACTTCTTGAAGTGGTTCATTATGCTAGGTTTGTTCTTCCTGATTTTTATTCGTCCTTATGTCTTTTAAGTTCGAATAATGTGGACGCCCGAAAGGGCGTTTTTTTATAACAAGGAATAATAATGAAACAATTCGATGATCAGCAATTTTTACACTATTTTATCAGTGACTCTATTTATCCTCGTTGTGGTCAAGAAAATGAAACGCTAAAAGCGCTTTATAGCCAGCACTGGGAACGTTTGAATGAGCTTGCGGCAAAAGCCGATAAAATTTTAACTCCAGAAGACTTACTCAAATTCTATAAAGTCATTTTATATTTAAGATGTTCCATCAAGCTTAAAGCAAAAAATTATGCCATTTTTATTGAAGCTTATCGTGAATATCTGGCTAGCTTCAAGACGGTGATCGGTGTCTATGATGTTATAGAACCTTTATTCCTCTATGGATTTGATCAATTTAATCCGCTTGCTCAAGGCAACTCCTTTGAACAATATGAAAAACTAAAAAAATTATATACCCGCATTGAGAGCTATACCTCAATTCGCGGTCATTTAAAAAAAATGGATTTTTTTAAACAACAGCAGGAATTTGCTGAATACGCCTTGCAATGTTTAGAACATATGAGTCAGTACGAATTTTATTCTGATGATAACCAGTTAATATTAGGGTTGAAGATTCGGGCCATGGCTTTGTTGGCTTTATTTAATCCCGACTATCAGGCTATTTTTCTAGAAAATTTTTTGCAGGGTCAATATCACGTTTTTGGTGCTGATAACTTGCGAATCCTATGTCTGTACTGTGAAAAAATGCAGGAACAATACGGCGATGATATTTTCACGGTTAAAGCTCGTCCCTATGTCGATCAATTGATTGAACTGGAAAATGCTAAACGCAAAGCAAGTGATAGCTTTATCTGGAAAACAGAACTTGATTTGGATTTACCTTTAAAAGACTGGGGTGTCAGTATCTGGATTGATCTTCAGCATGACAATGGTTACGTGTTACTGGAATTGCAAGATGACAGTGAATTCAACTGGTATATTAAATTGTTTGTGAGTCCATTCAATCAAATTTATTCGCAACACTATTGTCATGATCAGTATAAAAATGAATTAAAGATGCCCCCTTTTACGGAGTATGCTGTGATCGGGTTTCCTGAGTGGTTAAAAAACCTAAATCCGGAATACCAGTTTGATTGGGACAGTATAAAAATCAGAGGATTAAAAAAGAAAGTAGACAAACAGAAAGTGACGCAATGGTTGCTCTTACCATTTCAGCATGAAAATTGACGGTTCAGCACTTGAAAAGCAGCAACTGCGCCAACATCATCAAGATAATACTGATGATTAAAGTTGACTAGTGAATTCAAACGCTCGAGAACACATTGAAAAAATATTGGCGCATATGACCCAATTACCCGGTGTTTATAAAATGCTGGGTAAGGACGGCGAACTGCTATATGTGGGCAAAGCCAAAAACCTGAAAAACCGTGTCTCGAGCTATTTTGTAAAAACCATCGATCATCCGAAGACACAGGCTTTGGTGGCCCGTATTTATGATATTGAGTCGCTGGTGGTGCGCTCGGAAACGGAAGCATTATTACTCGAACAAAACCTGATTAAACTGCATCGTCCGCCCTACAATATTATGCTGCGGGATGATAAGTCTTATGTCTATATCTTTGTATCTGCCGATAAACCTTATCCTCGGATTGCCAGTGGGCGAGGCAAGGGCAAGCATCAGATTGGCAAATTTTTTGGGCCTTATCCTAGTGCCTATAGTGCCAGAGATACCTTACTGGTTTTACAAAAATTATTTAATGTACGTCAGTGTGAAAACAGCTATTTTTCCCAGCGTAAACGCCCGTGTCTGCAATACCAGATTAAACGTTGTACCGCCCCATGTGTAGGTCTGATTAGCCCTGAAGATTATAAAGAAGATGTCGATAACTCGATCCGCTTCTTGCAAGGCGATACCAAAGAGCTGAATCAGGAACTGATCAGCAAAATGGAGCAGGCGGCAGAAGCGCTGGAATTTGAAAAAGCCGTGTTCTATCGCGATCGTTTGGGCTTATTACGTGAAGTTCAGGCTCAGCAAGCGGTATTTAAAATTAAGGGTGAGGCCGATATTCTGGCGATTGCCTATCAGGCAGGGGTGACTTGTGTCCAGATCATGCATGTACGTAATGGACGGATGCTGGGCGGTAAAAGTTATTTCCCGGATATGTTGAGCGATGACTTGGGGCAAATGCTCAGTGATTTTATGGCGAATTTTTATTTTCAGGTGGCTGATGAAGTGCCGTCTGAACTGATTGTGAATATCGACATTCCTGACAAGGTTCAACTGGAAGAGGCGTTACAGCAAAGTTTTCATAAAAAGGTCCAGATCAAGCATAAAGTGCGTGAAACCCGGGCGGAATGGCTTGAGCTGGCGCAAATGAATGTGCAGCATGCGATTAAAGGTAAGTTGAGTAGTCATCTGGAACTGAATGAGCGTTTTCATCAGCTAGAACAGGTGGTTGGCCGCCCGATTGACCGGATTGAATGTTTTGATATCAGTCATACCATGGGCGAAGCACCGATTGCTTCTTGTGTGGTGTTCGATCAGGGCGGTGCCAGAAAACGTGATTATCGCCAGTTTGCCATTCAGGATATTACCGGTGGGGATGATTATGCAGCCATGCGTCAAGCGCTGATCCGTCGTTATAAAAAGAATATGCTGCCCGACTTACTATTGATCGACGGCGGTAAAGGGCAGTTGCATATGGCGATGGAGGTGATGCAGGAGCTACAGCTGGATGCCTTTATGATTGGGGTGTCTAAAGGGGAAGGACGTAAACCGGGACTGGAAACGCTGCATTTTACTGATGGCACCAAGATCCAATTGCCCGAAGATCATAAAGCCTTGCACCTGATTCAGCAGGTCCGCGATGAAGCCCATCGTTTTGCGATTACCAAACATCGTGCCAAGCGTGATAAACGTCGTAGCAGTTCAGTTCTGGAAGCGATACCAGGCTTGGGGCCAAAACGTAGACGCGATCTGCTCACCCATTTTGGTGGCATTCAGGGGGTATTAAAAGCTTCCGAAAAAGACTTGATGCTTGTTCCCGGTCTGGGTGAAGTGCTGGCGCGAACAATTTATAAAATCTTGCATGAATAAAAGGGCCAATTGACTTAATCGTCCTGTTTAGACTGTGTCAATGATCATTCACAAATCACGAAAAACGTTCAAAGATAGGACGTTTTGATCATGAAGGAAAAATGATGTCATTGCTTCCGCTCTATCAGCAGGTTGAACAACAACAGTGGATTGATATCCCGTCTGGCTGGCTGCAAGGCCGTACCGTGTTTGGTGGACTGGTCGCAGGCATTCTGGTCCAGAAAGCTTTAAGTATTGTGCAAGATGCAGCAAAGCAACTGCTGAGCTGTAATATCACGTTTGTGGGCCCGGTACAGCAAGGACAAGCCAATATTACCGCGGAAGTCTTACGTGAAGGCAAGTCGGTGACTACGCTGGAAGTGAGGTTATGGCAAAACGAGGCTGTACAAACAATCTTGATCGCCAGCTTTGGTTCAGCGCGTGAGTCCAGGATTCATGTCGAAAACTTGCCACAGGTGCCTGATTATTCGACACCAGAGCAACTCGATAAAACCTTTTATATTGAAGGCTTAATGCCTGAATGTTTACAGCATTTTGAACTGTGCTGGGCTGAAGGCAGTTATCCCATGGCTGGCAGTAAAGTGCCTGATTTTGGTGGATGGAGCCGTTTTTCACCCGATTTGCACCAGAACCGTGCCATGCAGCTCCCTGATCTGTTTGCCTTGATGGACGTGTGGCCGCCGGGAGTGTTGCCGATGTTTAAAATACCTGCACCGGCAAGTTCTTTATCATGGCAGATTACCTATTTACATCCGGTGGCGGAGCAGGTGCAAGACTGGTTTAAGTATAAAGTTGTGACCGAGTACGCAGAACATGGTTATTCCACCGAATATGCTTATCTGTGGAACCGTGAAAACCGTTTAATTGCGGTGCTTAGACAAACAGTTGCGGTTTTTGCCTAGTCGACACTGCGGTGCATTTCGTATAAAGTTGCCTACACATGAATACAATCTCAGCACATCCTTTGTGCAAACTGCATTTGATGCGAACAACATGGCGGTGTTTATGAGCACAGGGCAAATCCTGAACATTCCTAATATCTTAACCTTGGCACGTATTGCCCTGATTCCCGTGTTTCTGGTGATTGCTTACTGGCCACCAGCAATTGGAATTGCTGAGCATCATGGGGGCATGGTGCGTCATATGGTACTGACGGCGATCTTTGTTCTGGCAGCTATAACCGACTGGTTCGATGGCTATCTGGCACGAACCCTGAATCAGACCTCGGCCTTTGGACGCTTTCTGGATCCGGTTGCAGACAAGTTAATGGTTGCAGCGGCCCTGATCGTTCTGGTGCAATGGCAACCGACCATTTCCATGGCCTTTGCTGCGATCGTGATTATTTCGCGGGAGATTACCGTATCTGCCTTGCGTGAATGGATGGCGGAACTTGGTGCGCGTACCAGTGTTGCGGTTTCAACGGTCGGAAAATACAAAACTGCCTTTCAAATGATTGCGATCAGTGTGTTTCTGTTGAACTGGAAACCTTTGGAGATCTGGGCCTATGCCTTGCTCTATGCTGCTGTCATTTTAACCTTATGGTCGATGTTTATTTACATGAAAGCTGCGTGGCCGTATTTAAAACAGCCTTAGAAGCTAAGTCCACCTAGCCGGCGCAAATTTAAAAAAAATTAGAGAATAACTGCACTCACGATGCTTGCTTGGACAAGCGTGAGTGCTTAAAACGATAAGTTGGGAATACATCAATGTCATCAGTATTATATTTATCTGACCAATTCTTACATCAATTGCAAGGCCAAAAATCACACACGATTGATTGTCATGCGGTCAGTCAGTACAAGAAAAATTTGCAAGAAATCAGGCAGCGCAAGCAATGGAAAACCTCGGGAACGGGGGCGCAATTCATGGGTGTCGCGAATTATAGCGAGCAAGAGGAGTTGGCGCATGTTTATCCTGTTGATGCGGTTTTAATAGATGAGCAGCATTTAATTTATGCAGCACAATTGCAGGATGGCTGTGCGATTTACATCAAATCACTCTTGGATCTACAGCAACCCGAAGCATTAGTATTAAGAAATAATGAATTTATTATTCATCACATGGATTACGATGCGCAGAATAAAAGGCTAGTTTTATCAGCTAGTCCAGAGCATGCCTATGAACGTCATCTTTGTATTTTAGGTTTAGATTCTAATCGGATTCAATACATTACAGAAGGTGATTGTCAGGATCAGCACCCATGTTTTGATCCACAAAATCCAGACATTATTTATTACGATAGTTGCGGTTTTGCCTATGATCAACAAGGAAGTGTCAGTATCGGGCCTCGGGAAGTGTGTCGTTTGAATCTGAAAACAGGTGATCTGGAGACGGTTATTGCCGACCCTCGTTATGATTGCTACAAACCGAAAATAGATGCGAAGGGACAGCTACATTTTTTAAAGCGACCTTATAAGAATCAACACTATCGTGGCAACTCTTTAAAAGATATTGTATTTGCGCCATTTAAAATTATTCGGGCAGTATTTGGTTGGTTGGATTTCTTTACCCAGCGCTATACAGGTGAATCCTTGAAGTCAACCTCAGGTAGTAACCCTGCGAAATCGAGACAGAAATCAGAAGAAGAACTGTTTGTGGAAGGAAATTTGATTAAGGCACAAAAGGCAGTGCAGTAAAATCAAAATGCTGGAGAGAAATTTGCCGGCGTTATTCCACGTAGTTGGGAGCTAGTCCTGTATTCAAGCACAGGAGAGCAAAAAGTACTTAAACGAGGTGTATTGAGTTTTAACTTGAATACTGAGGGTACAGTTCTTTATTCAAATGGAAAGCACCTGATATCTATTGCAGCTGATCAGACTGAGACGATGTTGGTAGAAGCCAAGCTGATTCAAAAAATCATATGTTAATATACTTTTAACTGTAAAAGCCTTCAAACAAGAAGGCTTTTTTTATGGCATAAAAATACCTCAGGCAAGAAAAAAGCCCATAACAACGATGAGCTTAGTTCTCTGAGGAAAGTCATGCTCTTTTGGGAGAGTATGCTGAAGAACATAATCATCATATGAGAATTTGTTGCTATTTACAACCGTGTAAAATGTAAAAGTTTTTTAATATTCTCAAACTGGCTGGCCTTGGCTCTCAGACAAGCTTACAAATTTATGTTCAATCTGATGGGCATTATTCTGCAAAATCTCAATCAGCTTTTGAATATTGATGAAGTCAAAACGGTTCTTTGAAGCCACCAGAGTCAGTGCAATCGGTGCTTCTTTACTGGAGAAACGGATAGGTACCGACAAACTACACAGTTGAGGATCAATTTCACCTTGAGATAAATAGAAGCCTTGTTTCTTGATTTTGCGCATATGTTGAATGAACTCTTCCTGGGTCTGCGCAAAACCGACTTGTGCCAATTCTTTTGAAAACTGCTGATAATAGGCCTGAATCCGTTGCTTGGATAAATGAGCGATCACGATTTTAGGTGAAGCGCCAATATACACCGGACGTGGACAACCTCGGCCAAAAGACAGTAATTCGGCATCCTTAAAGGTCTCATGATGCAGATCGATACAGTAATCATGATTTAAATAGGTGAGTAAACAACACAATTCGGTGCGTTCCACAATATCGCGCATAAACGGAATGCTGATCTGAACCAGAGGATCTGTACTATGCGAAATATAGTCAAGTACCGCAATTTTAGAGCCGAGGGTATAGTCACCCGAGGTACCACTAATGCGCTTGAGAATATCGGCCGAGACCAGTTCTTTTAAATAACGATAGGCGGTAGGTTTGGAAAGACCAAGCTCATCACAAATGATATCGACATTGATAATCGGACGTGAAACTGAAAATAAATCCAGTACGGTGAGAATTTTACCAAAACTCGAAATTGCCATGATGCGTTGTCTACTCCTTGCCAAATAACGTGAAAACCGAACTTTTATTGCTTTATAACAGAAAAGGCTTAAGTGGGGTATGGGATTTTAAATTCGCTCAGCTTCGATCAGGAAATAGAGGCCGTTGTTGAGAAAATTCTGAAATATCAGCACGATTATTTTAGATTAAAATTAAAAATTATCAAATAGTGATAATTTATGTTGACTAATTCGCTTTGTTTTGAAAAAATTAGCAGCACAATGTCTTATTTGGATAATTATTTTTAGGGAAATCTCTCTAAAAATCCCAGACGCGAGCATTGTATATCACTCCCAATACCCAGTTTTATTCCTATCAATTGCCCTGATTTGAATCCTTCAGATCAGTCTGGACAAGTCGTCACCTATTTATTGATGTGATGAGGATCAAACTGACTCTGAATTGAGACATGTTCATGCTATTTAAACAGTTGTTGGCTTTTAGACCGAGTCGACTCGACATCATCTTTGCGTGCAAAACATTTGTAGCAGGTATGCTGGCATTGTTTATCTCGTTTGAACTGGACCTGATCAATCCGATGTGGTCGATTGGTACCGTGCTGATTATTGCCAATCCTTATTCAGGGATGGTGTCTTCCAAATGTGTGTACCGTTTAGTGGGAACCGTTGCGGGGGCAATCATTGCCTTATTGCTGACACCGCATTTTATTAATACGCCGTGGCTATTCACCATTATCCTGTCTTTATGGGTCGGTTTTGCCTTGTATGTGTCATTACTTGACCGCACGCCACGCAGTTATGTGTTCATGTTGGCGGGGTATTCCACGGCAATGATTGTGTATAACGCGATTACGTATATCGATACCTATAATATTTTTGATATTGCCATGGCTCGCGTGCTGGAAATTTCTATTGGGGTGGTGGCTACTGCCGTGGTCTCAGCCACCTTTTTTCCGGTCCATGTCGGGGCCATGATCAAGCAGCGGGTCAATAAAACCCTGAATGATCTGGAAAATACCTTTGAGCGTTTGATTACCGCGCAGAAAGAACCAGAAAACTATACCCAGGTTTTATCGGTCATTACCCGTGATGCTTCCGATATTCATGCCTTGGCCGTACACCTGGCTTATGAAAAAGGTGAGCTCAATGGCATGACCAAACCGCTGCAGGAAATGCTGCATCAGGTGTCTTTGGTGGTAGCGAATCTGGTGGCTTTGTCGCAACGGGTGAAACAGCTGGGGCAAATGCAATTGACCAGTCTGACCCCACATTTAGATCGGCTTCGTCAGGATACCTTGACCTTTCTGAAACAGGAACGAGGTTTAACACCAGCAGATTTACAAACGTTGCCTGATAGCTTTGAACAGGACTTTGCTGAGTTGATGTCGATTGCAACGCCTGAACAGCAAATTGTACTGGCAGCCTTGAAAATGGACGTGCGTCATTTTATTGCCAATATGCTGGCGGTAAAACTGATCTGGCAACAGATCCAGCAGGGCAAAAAAGACATACCCGCTGAAATTACCTCGATCACTACCAAGTATCCGAGTTTGCACCGCGATCATGGTATTGCCATTCGCGGTGGCATTAGTGCCGTGCTGATTACGTTTATTGTTACCGGTGCCTGGATTTTATCAGGCTGGAAAGCCGGCTTCATGATGGCGCAAATGGGTGCCATCACGGCCTGTATCCTGACCGCTCTGGATAATCCGGTGCCAGTGTTACGTATCTTTATCTGGGGCAGTATCGTTTCGGCTGGTCTGGTGTTTCTATATGCCTTTGGTATCTTCCCGCACGTCACTCACTTCTGGCAGTTGGCACTGGTATTGTTTCCAGTGTTTCTGGTGGCCGTGACCATGATGGCAAACCAGATGCTGATGCCAATCGGTATGGTGCTGGGCATTAACACCATGATGGGTTTGAACTTGCATAATCAGTACACCATGGATGCCGTGTCTTATCTGGATAGTTCCTTTGCCATGGTCCTAGGGGTGATGGTGTCGCTGATTGTGATTGATCTGGTACGTGCGGTTTCTCCGGATACCAGTGCGACACGGATTCTGGCCTTGCATTATCAGGCCATGCGTCAGGCATTACATCTGTCTTATGGCAGTGACTTCAAGATTCATTTACGCAGCATGCTGGATCGTGTCGGTGTATTGAATACCAAGATGGTACAAAATCCAGAAATTAAAACAGCGATTCAAAATGCTTTGGTGGAAAGTAGCTCAATTGTGGATCTGGTGCGTTTACAGGAAATTAGCCAGAAATTACCGCAACTGGCCGAACTGCAACAAGAAGTGAATGGGTTACAGCAACAACTGACCGCATATTTTCAGGCCCAAGAGAAGCAACTGTCGATCCATCATTTTCCAGCAGAGATCGTACAGCAAATCGCGCGTTTGCAGCATATTGCTCCACAGATTGAAGATGCTCAATTACGTCAACGACTACTGATTTCGCTGAATAATATCTGCGAAAGCATTGGTCATATTTCCACAGAACAGCGCTATTCAGACATGTATGGCTTAGGTATATCTCATGGGTGAACTTAATCTTTATGGCATTTATATTCCGATTCTTTTGGTACAGGCCATTATTGCCTATGTGTTGTTTAAGCTTGCAGGTCCATGGCTTGATCGGCTAATCAGTAAGGGCTGGATTGCACTGCCGAGTATTTTTAATTTGTGCTTTTACTTGGGACTCTTGCTGCTGGTGCACGGGTTATTTGTATGGTTCTGGGCTTAAGTATTTTGAATAACGCATCTATGAAATTTAATGATTTAAAGATAAATGGTAAAGGTAATGAACATGAATGCATTTGATGTGAGAAAAGTCATCCGTCCAATTGTATTGCTTGTGGCGGTCCTGATCGCAGTATATACGGTGGTGCATTTATGGAATTACTACAATGCTGCACCGTGGACACGGGATGGCCGTATTCGTGGCGATGTGATTCAGGTGGCCTCCGATGTCAATGGGTTGGTTACCGAAGTGCTGGTGCAGGACAACCAGAGCGTGAAAAAAGGTCAGGTGCTGTTTAAAATTGATGTGGCACGTCAGGCGCTGGATGTGGAACAGGCCAAATCGGATTTAGCCAAAGCCAAAGCCGGTTTGGCGCAGGCACATGCCAATCTGGCAGGTGCTAAAGCCAGCCTGGTCAAAACTGAAGCCAATATGAAACTGGCGGAGAAAAATGCTGCGCGTTATGCCAGCTTGATGGATGGTGCCATTTCCAAGCAAGAACAGGATCAAGTCTTTGCGACACGTGATCAAGCGATTGCAGAGAAAGAGCAACTGACTGCCAATATCGAACAAGCCAATGCTGCGATCCAGCAACAACAGGCCTTGATTGAGGTGGCCAATAGTACGCTGCATTTGGCCCAGTTGAATTTGCATCGTTCTGAAGTGGTTGCACCAGCGGATGGCACTTTATCGAACTTTGATTTACGTGTTGGTAACTACGTCAAAGTTGGGCAAGCCGTGGCGGCATTGTTAGACCGTCAACAACTTTATGTGGTCGGTTATTTTGAAGAAACCAAACTCAACCGTATTCATGTCGGTGATGCTGCAACGGTACAGCTGATGGGTGATCGTCAACAGATTCGTGGTCATGTGCAGGGGATTGCCTCAGGGATTGAAGACCGTGAGCGTTCTGGTAGTTCAAATTTATTGGCGAATGTGAATCCGACCTTTAGCTGGGTGCGTCTGGCGCAGCGTGTACCGGTAAAAATTGTACTGGATGAGCAGCCGCATAATCCATTGGCCTTCGTGTCTGGACGTACCGCGACCGTAAGAATTATTGAAAAATAATCCATACGGTTCCCAAGTGGTGTAATTCATTTAAGAATGAGACAACAAAAAGCGGCATGGAACGCCGCTTAATGATAAAAATGATGGTTTTCGCTAAGGGGTAATCCCGGCAGGATCGCGATACCAGCTTTGAATTAATAATGCAGCGGCAAAGCTATCCGCAGATAAACGTTTGGCCTGACCTTTACTTTGATAAGATTCGAGTTCTTCTCTGGCTTCACGTGTGGTCAGACGTTCATCTACCATCCAGGTTTGAATATTGGTTTGATGACGTAAACGACGGGCGAATTTCCGTGCACGTGCCGACAGTTCAGATTCAGAGTCATCCATATTCAGCGGTAAGCCCACCAAAAATAAGGTCGGTTGCCATTCCTTGACGATCTTTAACAGTTTATCCCAGTCTGGAATACCATCTTTCATGGCAAATAAGGGCAGGGGATTGCTACTTTCAATCGTGGATTGTCCAATCGCCATCCCCATTTTCTGCGTACCAAAATCGAAGGCCATAATCGATTGAGCTGTTTGCATATCAGGCATGACCAATCTCGGATGCAAACCAGGTGCGATCTACCCCAATTTTCTTGTAGGCTGCATCCCAACGGTCACCATAAGGCAGATTGAAAATCAGATCCATATCCGACTCACAGATCAGCCAGTCACCGCGGGTAATTTCCTCTTCCAGCTGGTTTTTGCTCCAGCTGGCATAACCCAGAGCAATCTGATAGCGACCCACCCCTTCATTATGCGCGATGGCGTCCAAAATATCCTTACTGGTGGTAATGCAGACGTTTTCGCCCACCGCAATAGACGAATGCCATGTCGGTTGACCGGTATGTAACACAAAACCAGCTTCCGGGCGTAATGGACCGCCTTGTAATACCGCATGCGGATGCACATTATCGGCATCAATTTCTAAATCATTGAGTAATTCTTTGATCTGTAATTCAGAAGGGCGATTGATGATAATACCTTGAGCGCCATCTTCGTCATGGCGAGCCACGTAAATGACCGTATTGGCAAAGAAGTCATCGGCCATGTCAGGTGGGGCGATGAGACAACGGTGAGTTAGATATTGTTTCGTCACCTAGGCGGTTCTCCCTCAATGTATGGTGCTGATCTATCTATATAGGTTCTTTTTATCAACATACAAGAGTTAATCGGATTTCGCCAATTATTTTCTCATATTTTATGCCTTGGCTCAGGCCGACTGAAATTTTAGCTGTCGTAACTGTCTGGCATGTTGCAAAGTGGTCTCACTAATTTCAACGCCGCCCGACATGCGCGCCAGCTCTAAAATACGCTGCTCTTCGCCCAGTTCGATAATGGTACTGCTGGCCGGATCGGTTTGTTGTTTCTTCACCAGCAGATGTTGATCAGACTGTGCTGCAACCTGAGCCTGATGGGTGATACATAATAATTGGACGTGCTGGGCGAGATCCGCCAGTAAGCGTCCCACCACTTCAGCCGTCCCACCACTGATCCCGACATCAATTTCATCAAATACCAGCACTTCAGCATCTGTTTTTTCTGCATTCATGACTTGCATGACCAGGGCAATACGTGACAACTCACCCCCGGATGCTACGCGTGCCAGTGGTTGTGGCGGAATGCCTTTATTGGCAGTAAATAAGAGCTGAATAAAGCTTAAGCCTTCTGCATTGGCAGGTTCCAAGGGTTCAAACTTAAATTCAAAATGCGCTTCAGGCAGTGCCAATGGTTTGACTTGTTCAGTAAGTTGTTTCGCTAAGGGAATCGCTGCTGCACGACGAATCTCATCTAAATGTTGGGCTTTTTGCATAAAGTCCTGATAGGAGACTTCAACCTGTTCCGCCAGTGTTTCTGGATCTTCCAGCTGGTGTAACTGTTCTAGTTCGTGCTGCCAAGCTTCATATTCCTGTTTCAGTAATTCGGGTTGGGTACGATGCTTGCGGGCCAGTCGGTGGAATACCTCTAACGTCGCATTTAGTTGTTCCATCCGCTCTGGATCAAAGCTTTGACGGTCAATAAATTGACGCAGGCTTGCCGTAGCATCATCGATTTCACTTTGGGCATTTAGCAAAGCATTATAGATATTGGCGAGCTGCTCACTACGACCCGCATGAGACTCTAGGCGACGGATGATCGATGCCACTTCCTGGGTAATATTCTGTTCCGCTTCATCTAAGACATTCAGGCTATAGCTACAGTCCTGCATGATATGTTCATGGTGACTGAGACGATCAAACTCCTGTTCAATGTCCCGATAATCGGTTTGAACCACATCTTCGAGTTCTTCAATCTGGGATTCGAGATTTTGTATTTTCTGAATGCGTGTTGCCTGTGCATCCAACGCTGCTTGATGCTGGCGAATATTCTTTTGCCAGGTACTATAGGCTTCACGAACGGCATTCGAGGGTTCAGCAAAATTGTGATAACGGTCCAGCCAGCGTTTTGGATAAGGCGGCTCTAATAACTGTTGCTGACTGTGCTGGCTATAAAGTTGCACCAGTAAACGGCCGATTTCTTTGAGTTCGGCCAAACTACTGGGACGACCATTGATCCAGGCCTTGCTACGGCCTGTAGCAAAAATCACACGTCTTAAATGGATTTCACCTGAATCATCATCCAGTTCATGTTCGGCGAGCCATTGTGCTTCGGCACTGTCCGCCTGATAGCTAAATACGGCAGTCACATCGGCTTTGTCAGCGCCATAGCGGACATAGTTGGTATCGGTACGTTCACCCAGACATGCAGACAGCGCATCTAACAATAATGATTTGCCCGCGCCAGTTTCACCGGTCAACACATTGAAGCCTTGTTCAATATCTAAAGCCAAGTGGTCGGCGAGTGCAAAATTAATTAAAGTTAAATGGGTGAGCATAAACGCATCCAATGCACAGAATCTTTTGCTTAAAGATAGAGAAGTTTTAAAGTTGCTACAAGAGTTGAATGGTGGAATTTCCTGATTTACTGTGCGGATAAAGGGTTATTTTGTGATGTGTTTGATCTCTTGGCTTTTTCTTCAACATTTATAGCGAGTGAGATCAGGTTTTGTGTTGAGTAAATCCAATTTGTTTGTTCGACGCTACGTACCGTATATGAGTTATATATGGTGCAAGGTCTTATGCTCAGGTAAATATTATTAATGTTTGCTGTTCCTCGCCACTCGTAGCATATGAGCCATATATGGCGCAAGGTTTTGTGCTCAGGCAAAGCTTTCGCCACTCGCAGCTTGGCTGCTCGTCTTCTTGCGGAACTTGAGTCGTTCCTCAAGACAAAGCTTTGCTTTGTGCTTCCTAGCCACTCGTAGCAGAGCTACTCGTCTTGCGATCGGACAAAGCTTCGCTTTGTTAATCCTCGTCACTCGTAGCAGAGCTACTCGTCTTGCGCTCGGGCAAAGTTTCACTTTGCTTTTCCTCGCTCAGGTATGAAAATTGCTATGTTTAGCCCAGAAAATGGATTGATTAGTTGCCACGGCACAATTAAACTACGTCCAGCATAACCTAATATAAATGCGGCATTATTTGGAGAGTACGCATGAGTTCAGTGCAGTTTGATCATGTAACGGTCATTAAGAAATCGAATGTGTATTTTGGCGGGGCATGTATTAGCCACACCGTACAATTTGAAGATGGTACAAAAAAGACTTTAGGTGTAATTTTACCCACTGAACAGCCTTTAACTTTTGAGACACATGTGCCAGAGCGTATGGAAATTATTTCTGGCGAATGTCGTGTAAAAATCGCAGATAGTACAGAAAGTGAATTATTCCGTGCAGGGCAATCATTCTATGTCCCTGGCAATAGTACCTTCCTGATTGAAGCAGACGATGTCCTTGATTATGTCTGTCATTTAGAAGGCTAACCTATTCCTTTCTAAATCGAGTACACTAGAGCCAATAGAAATCCTGTAAAGTCATTTTGCAGGATTTTTTTATTAGGTACTCTTGCGGAGCTATAATCGCTCCTCGCCTGTAAAGTCACTTTGCAGGATTTTTATTTTTCAATATTCCTAACACTCTTTTTTATACAAAAGAGGACGTGCTAAACGAGGTCGTTCATGGCAAAACCTGAATATTATTATGGCGTTCATTCGGTGGAGTCATTGTTGGAGTTAGAGCCTGAACGCGTTTTGACTTTATTTACATTAAAAGGTCGAGATGACCAGCGTTTGCAAAAGATATTGCAACTGGCCGAACCTTTCGGGATCAGTATTCAAAAAGCCAGTCGTGACAGTCTGGAAAAACTGGCAGGTTTACCTTTCCATCAAGGGGTGGTTGCTGCGGTGCGCCCACATCCGACCTTGAATGAAAAAGATCTGGATGAACTCATGCAGCAGTCACCAGATGCGTTGTTACTGGCGCTTGATCAGGTGACTGACCCGCACAATCTTGGCGCGTGTATCCGTACCGCGGCAGCGATGGGTGTTCAGGCAGTGATTGTGCCACGTGACCGTTCAGCTAGTCTGACACCGACAGCACGTAAGGTTGCGGCGGGTGGGGCAGAGAAAGTTAAATTTATTCAAGTGACCAATCTGGCAAGAACCTTGGCACATCTGAAAGACAGCACGCATACCCGTGTAATTGGGACCATGCTGGATGAAAAAGCATTACCGATTCATCAATGTGATTTTAAAGGTCCTGTAGTGATCGTGATGGGTGCTGAAGATACCGGTTTAAGACCGATTACCCAGTCACAATGTGATCATACCGTGTATATTCCGATGTCGGGTGACCTGCAAAGTTTGAATGTCAGCGTGGCAACAGGTATGGCACTGTATGAAGCCTGCCGTCAACGTGGTGTATAATTTAAGCTCATATTGTTCTATGTAAGCCCAGATGACTGCTCGTACGCAAGGCTATTTCTTTGTCCTGATCACCATGTGTATCTGGGGTGGATTTACCATTTTTTCCCGCCTCAACGCACACTGGCATGTTAGTGTCTGGGATCTGGTGGCCATGCGTTTTGCCATTGCTTCCCTGATTTTATTGCCAGTTTTGATCTATAAAAAAGATCTCGCTTTTTTATGGAATCCGCGACCTGTGATTTTGGCGCTGATTGGCGGACTGGTGTATTGCCTTACAGTATATAGCGCCTTTTTACATGCACCCGCCGCCCATGCAGCCATTTTCCTGAATGGCTGTATTCCGCTGTGTACCGCCGTCGCTGCTTATGTCTTGTTTAGGCAGCCTTTTGATAAGCATACTTGGGCCAGTCTGATCATCATGATGAGTGCATTGCTGCTGATGAGCTATTTGATGCTGCATGATCAAGCCTCAGGATTAGGTATCGGGGATCTACTTCTATTTGTCAGTGCCATATGGTGGGGGATTTTCACGGTTTTGCTGAAACAGTGGAAGCTCTCAGCCTGGCATGCAACCGCAGGTGTGGTGATCTGGTCTGCAATTATCTATCTCCCTATTTATCTTCTATTTATTCCCAAGCATTTCCATGAAGCAACGCCTGCACATTTATTGATTCAGGGGCTTTTTCATGGTGTGCTGGTGGTTATTGTGGCAACCCTGACTTATGTGGCAGCCATTGAGCGATTAGGGGCATTTAAAACAGGCAGTATTGTGACCTTGGCCCCCTTCATTGCTGCGCTTATTGCCGTGCCTTTATTGAATGAACCGTTGAATGCTGCGATTGTGTGTGGCCTGATCGGGATGGGAATCGGTGCATTGCAGCCATGGCGCTGGTTGCGTAAAGATAGTCTGGCTGCACAATTGGCCCGGCAGAAACAAGGTTAGAAGGCGTGTTCTGCGCGTTGTAAATAACTCAAGTGCAATGGTTTTAGTTGTTGATGCAGATGCTCCAATAAACCATCATTGACGACAATATCATTGGCAAGCTGTTGTTTTTGCGCACGGGGCATTTGTGCCGCAATGATTTTACGGATCTGTTCTTCGCTTTGTCCATCTCGCTGACTGGCCCGTTGTAGCTGGGTTTGTTCATCAGCATCCACCAGCAAGGTATGGTGTGTGAGTTGATGCTGGTTGGTTTCAAAAAGTAAGGGGGAAACCAAAATTACATAAGGGCTTTCGGCCTGTTGTAACTGTTGAATAATAGACTGGCGAATGGCTGGGTGGGTAATTTTTTCCAGCGTTTGACGAGCTTCTGGAAACTGGAAAATATGCTCACGCAGCGCTCTGCGATCTAAATTGCCATCTTCCAATAAGACCCAGTCGCCAAAGGCTTGCTGTATTGCCTGTAATGCAGGCTGGCCTGGCTCAACCACTTCTCTGGCCACAATGTCGGCATCGACTACGCTAATACCTTGAGATTCAAACCATTGGGTCGCAGCTGATTTCCCACTACCAATACCGCCTGTAATCCCCAAGATAAAACCCATATTAACCACCTAAATAAACTTTCATGATTTGATCACCCCATAAAAAGGCGATCCAGCCTGCAATTGCAATATAAGGACCAAATGCAAATGGCTGATTTTCACCACGCATTTTCATCAAAATAATACCAATAATCGCACCGACCATTGAAGAGAGTAGCACAATTAAAGGCAGCAGCATTGGCCCCATCCATGCACCTAAGGCGGCTAATAGTTTAAAGTCGCCATAACCCATGCCTTCTTTATCCGTGATTAATTTGAAAATGTAGTACACGATCCAGAGACATAAAAAACCAATGATATAGCCCCAGATTGCCAGACTGGCCGAGGTATAAATGGCATAACTATTAATTCCTAAACCTAAGGCAGCGAGGGGAAGGGTAAAGCGATCGGGTAGCAATTGGGTATCAAAATCAATAAAAGTCAGTGTGATCAAAACCCAGGTCAGGACTAAACCGAACAGCATTTGTAGGGTTGGGCCATAGACCGCAACGACCACCAGAGAGCACAGCATGGTCAATAGTTCAATCAGCGGATAACGGATACTGATCGGATTGTGGCAGCTGCCACATTTACCCCGCAGGGCTAACCAGCTAATCACAGGAATATTCTGGTACCAGCGAATAGGAGTGTCACACTTGGGACAAGTCGAAGCGGGTTGACTCAGTGTCAGTTTGCTTTGGTCAATTATCGGCTGTTCAGGATGCAGGAGCATCTGACATTCCTGCTGCCACTCTTGTTCCATCATCTTGGGTGTGCGGAAGATGACCACATTTAAAAAGCTGCCGATACATAAACTTAAAAGCCCAACCGCAAGATACAGTGCAGTCGGGTTTTCAATAAAATAATTAATCATTTGTTGCATGCGAATTAGACCACAGAACCCATTTGGAAGATTGGTAGATACATGGCAACAACCAGACCACCGACTAAAATACCCAGTATAGCCATGATCAGCGGTTCCATCATAGAGGTTAAACCATCTACGGCATTGTCGACTTCGTTTTCATAATGGGTGGCAACCTTATCCAGCATGCTATCTAAAGCACCAGACTCCTCACCAATCGCGACCATTTGAATCGCCATTGAAGGGAAGCGGTTCGAAACACGCATGGCGAACTGCAGTTGCTGACCTGTCGCCACATCTTCGCGGATTTTCATGACCGCTTCTTCATAAATCACGTTATTGGTTGCTCCTGCCGTTGATTCTAATGCATCAATCAGTGGGACACCTGCAGCAAACGTCGTGGCCAAGGTACGGCTATAGCGCGCAATAATGGCTTTATAAACCAGATCGCCAAAAATAGGGGCTTTCAAAGCCATTTTATCGAGCAGATCGCGGAATTTCTTGCTGCGCTTTTTCGCTTCCAGAAAGGCAGCAATAATGGCACCAATCACGATAATCAGGATAAACCAGTACTCTTGCATCCACTTGGACATGTTCACCACCATTTTGGTAAATGCCGGAAGGTCTGCGCCAAAAGAACTGAACAGGTCCTGAAATACCGGTACCACTTTCACCATCAGAATAATGGTCACAATCACAGCCACCACAATCACCGTAGCCGGGTATTTCATGGCCTTTTTAATTTTCTGCTTGAGCAGTTCGCTTTTTTCTTTGTAGATCGCAACGCGGTCTAACATGGTTTCCAGCGCACCCGACTGTTCACCCGACTCCACCAGCGAGCAGAACAGGTTATCAAAATATTGCGGATACTTTTTTAGGGCACCGGCAAACGTATTACCGCCTTCAACTTCGCCCTTGATCCCCAACACCACTTCACGCATAGAGGGATTTTCCAAGCCTTCGGCTACGATTTCAAAGCCCTGTACCAGTGGCACACCCGCTTTCATCATGGTGGCCAATTGGCGGGGAAAAATCGTGATATCCAGCGTGGTCACCTTTTTCTTCATCAAGCCTTCAAGAATATTCTTGCGTTTTTCCCGAATATTCTTAATGGTAACCCCTTGTTTACGTAAGGTGACTTTCGCCAAAGCCATATTACGTGCCGGTAATTCCCCTTTAATTTTTGCCCCTTTCCGGTCAACCCCTTCATAAGCAAAAGTTGGCATCATTTGCGCTTTTTTAGCTGCCATGATTATTAATCCTTTTTATTGATTTTATTCACTTGTCACGCGGTTAATTTCTTGCAAAGAGGTAATTCCTTGCATCACCTTTTTTAAACCTGAACGGCGTAAATTATTAAAACCTGCTTGTTCGGATGCCGCTGCAATCTGTAAGGCATTGCCGTCTTCCATAATAATTCTGGAAATTTCTGGCGTAACTTTCATGACTTCATAGACGCCGACACGGCCTTTATAACCTTCACGACATTCGGCACAGCCCACCGGTTGAAAAATCTTGAAATCGGGATCGGCCATATCCTGTTCAGTAAAGCCAAGCTCTAACAGGCTTTGTTTTGGAATATCAATCGGTGCCTTACATTGCGAGCATAAGCGACGTGCCAGACGTTGTGCAATCACTAGATTGACCGAAGTGGCAATGTTGAAGGACGGCACGCCCATATTGCGCAAACGGGTCAAGGTTTCAGGGGCACTGTTGGTATGCAGTGTCGACATCACCATATGACCGGTTTGGGCGGCTTTAATGGCAATTTCTGCGGTTTCCAGGTCACGGATCTCACCGACCATGATGATGTCTGGATCCTGACGTAAGAATGCTTTCAATGCAGCAGAGAAGGTCAGACCGGTTTTAGGATTGACGTTGACCTGATTAATCCCTTCCAGATTGATCTCGACCGGATCTTCGGCAGTAGAAATATTGGTATCTTCAGTATTGAGGATATTCAAACCGGTATACAAAGACACGGTTTTACCGGAACCGGTTGGGCCGGTAATCAGCAGCATGCCTTGAGGCTTATCCAGCGCTTCCATAAATAAGGCTTTTTGCTCGTCCTCGTAACCCAGCGCTTCAATCCCGAGCATGGCACTGGATGGATCAAGGATACGCAGCACCAGCTTCTCGCCAAACAGTGTCGGCAGTGAGTTAACACGAAAGTCGATGGCTTTGGTTTTAGACAGTTTTAATTTAATACGACCATCTTGCGGCATTCGCTTTTCTGAAATGTCCATTTGCGACATGACTTTCAAGCGAGAAGCTAATCGCGTTGCCATTTGTAAGGGTGGCGTGGCAATTTGACGCAGCACCCCATCGACGCGGTAACGCACCCGATACATCTTTTCATAGGGTTCAAAATGTAAATCGGATGCACCCATACGAATCGCATCGATTAATAATTTATTGATATATTTAACAATCGGTGACTCATCACCTTGTGGGGCATCGTCTTCTTCTTTGGCTGGATCCTGAGTTACATCAATATCCAGATCAAAATCTTCACTATCGCCAAAATCGAAACTACCTGAATCGCCAAATTGCTGTTCAATCAGTTTTTCGAGTTTGGTGTGCTCAACAATGATCGGTTCGATATTGAGCTTGGTGTTAAAGCGAATGGCGTCCAGCGCTTCAATATTGGTTGGATTGCTGGTCGCAACGTATAAAATCTGACCCCGCTGTAACAGGGGCGCGACTCGATGTTTCTGAATCAGTTTGTTGTCGGCCAGATCACGCGGTAACAGGGCGGTATCGTACACGGCCAGATCAAATAGCGGCTCACCAAACTCGGCTGCAATGGTTTCAGCAATGGTGAGTGGTGATAAACGATGATGTTCAATTAAATGTGCAACGATATCTTGACGTGCTTTTTTAGCTGTATCAATCGCTGTTTGCATGGTTGTTGCAGACAGATGACTGTCTTCAACTAACCGTCGAATAAACCCCGAAAACTTTGGAGACGTATGTAATCCTGACATCTGTCCGCCTTATGACAATAAATGTTTATAATATGTATCCTAAAAATTATACTTTTGTTAGGCAAAAATGCCACTAGCTAAAGTGTCGTTTTTGCCTTGGTTCATCGTTAAACTTTGAACTGATCGAGTTTTTTTACAAATTAATTTTATCTAATACGTTCATTTCTAAATTGATCCGATACTTTTGCCCACCACCAGCCTGTTGTTTTTAAATAAATATAACAAGCGACTAGCGTATAAACAGTAATCAGGCTGAGGTGAAGATAAATTTTAAATTGATTTAGATCTAAACAATAGAAAAAAACTGAATTTTATAAAAATCCGTGTAAAATATGCAGCATTTTTGAAAATTAACAGTAGGCGGGCGAAGGATGTCGAATTCGACCATTACCCCTTGGGTTGTTGGCAATTGGAAGATGAATCCAATGCATGCGAATGCTTTCCAACTAATAGAAGAATTTAAGCAGTTATTACAGCAGGACAATATTGCTGCTGAGCAATGCCATATTGGTGTCGCACCAACCAGCATTGCCTTGACTGGGGTTCAGGCTCAGTTAAAAGATGCAGCCAGAGCCGTATATACCGTGGCTCAAGATCTTTCACGTGTAGCTGGCACGGGTGCCTACACAGGTGAAGTCAGTGCGGAACTGTTAAAAGACAGCCAGATTGAATATGTATTGATTGGACATTCTGAGCGCCGTGAGTTATTCGGTGACAATGTCGAAATATTAAAAGCCAAGCTGCAAAATGCCTTGAGTGCAGGTTTAAACGTGATTTATTGTGTCGGTGAAACTCTGGAACAGCGTGAGCAGGGTGCAGCAGAGCAGGTGGTATTACAACAGATTTGTGACATTGCAGCGGTGGTAAAAGCTGAACAATGGCAAAATATTGTGGTAGCGTATGAACCGATCTGGGCTATCGGGACGGGTAAAACCGCGTCACCCGCAGATGCTCAGGCGATGCATGCAAAAATCCGTGAAGGCTTAAAGCAGATTACGGCATTTGGCGCCACGACTGCGATCTTGTACGGTGGTAGTGTGAAGGCTGAAAATGCGGTTGAATTGGCGGCATGTCCAGATATTAATGGTGCTTTGGTAGGCGGTGCGTCTTTAAATGCACAATCTTTTTACCAAATCGCAAAAGCATTTGCGCAAAGCAAATAACGAGGAATAGAGATGTATAGTTTTATACTCGTTGTCCACATCATTCTAGCAATTTTGATTATTGCTTTGGTTCTGGTACAACAAGGTAAAGGTGCAGAAGCAGGCGCATCCTTTGGTGGTGGCGGTGCTGCAACCGTATTTGGTGCGTCAGGCGCAGGCAACTTTTTAACTCGTATGACTGCGATTTTTACAGCGCTGTTTTTTGTCACCAGTTTGACACTCGCTGTGTTTGCCAAGAAACAAACTACAGATGCCTATAGTTTGAAATCTGTTCAAACGACGACATCTGCGCCAGCAACATCGCCTGAAACTTCATCAAATGCACCTAAAACGGCTGAATAAGTCGATTTAGGACTTTCCTTTTTGTATTGAAAGGAATAGAATGCGTCCCACAAACTGCGGTGGTGGTGGAATTGGTAGACACGCTACCTTGAGGTGGTAGTGCTTTCGGGCGTGGGGGTTCAAGTCCCCCCTTCCGCACCAAACTTAATAACCAGTTAAGTTCGGTGTATGCAGTGTTTGTGTTGATGCGGGATGGAGCAGTCTGGTAGCTCGTCGGGCTCATAACCCGAAGGTCGTTGGTTCAAATCCAGCTCCCGCTACCATTTGATTAAGGTGCAACTTAATCAGACGGATATGAAGAAAACTTAGATTGACTTTTTTTCATATTTGTATATAATTTTTGCACGTTGATGCGGGATGGAGCAGTCTGGTAGCTCGTCGGGCTCATAACCCGAAGGTCGTTGGTTCAAATCCAGCTCCCGCTACCATTTGATTAAGGTGCAACTTAATCAGACGGATATGAAGAAAACTTAGATTGACTTTTTTTCATATTTGTATATAATTTTTGCACGTTGATGCGGGATGGAGCAGTCTGGTAGCTCGTCGGGCTCATAACCCGAAGGTCGTTGGTTCAAATCCAGCTCCCGCTACCAAGTTTCTAAAAAGAGGCTCACAATAAGGTGGGCCTTTTTGCACAGTGGGCTAAGCTTTTCTGTGTAACATAGGGGCGATTTACGCCCTTTTTTATTGGTTGTTTAGCTATCGTGTAGTTGTTCGACATCAATTGGTCAAATAGTCGTGCTTCACTATACGGTTAAGATTGATTGGCTCGTATAAGAGCGACGAGAGTACATGAAATTATCAAATAAATCACAAGCATTGCATGATCTTATTGCGCCAGCTGTAGCTGCGTGTGGTGTAGATCTGTGGGGGATTGAATTCCTGCCACAAGGTAAGCGTTCTTTACTACGTATTTATATCGATAAAGCGGTAGATGAGAGTGCTGAACCTGTCCTCAATGAAGATGGTGAAGTTGAACTCGGGCGTGGTATTGGCGTTCAGGATTGTGTTCTGGTAACACAACAAGTGGGTGCAATGCTTGATGTCCATGATCCAATTTCCGGTGAGTATGCTTTAGAAGTGTCATCACCAGGTTGGGATCGTCCATTTTTCCAACTTAATCAATTACCTGCCTATATCGGGCAACAAGTGGCTTTACGATTAATTGCTGCTGTCGAGAACCGTCGCAAATTTCAGGCGAAATTACTTTCTGTAGACTTGGAAAATGAAATCATTCAGGTCGAAGTTGAAGGTAATCATGTGCTTGAAATTGATAGTAATAATATTGATAAAGCAAATTTAATCTATCAAGACTAATATTAACTTAATTTTATAAGAAATCGGTAGGTGACTTATGGGCCGCGAAATTCTTACCGTTGCAGAAACGGTTAGTAATGAAAAAGGTGTTAGTCGTGAAGCGATCTTCCAAGCGTTAGAGCAAGCACTTGTTGCGGCAACGAAGAAAAAGTTTTAC
Source organism: Acinetobacter sp. 1000160 (assembly GCF_000588715.1). Taxonomy (NCBI): domain Bacteria; kingdom Pseudomonadati; phylum Pseudomonadota; class Gammaproteobacteria; order Moraxellales; family Moraxellaceae; genus Acinetobacter; species Acinetobacter sp. 1000160. The sequence continues at coordinate 60,554 of NZ_JFWP02000005.1, forward strand.
GAAGGCACACATTCTGAAGAAGCTCAACTCCGTGTTGAGATTGATCGTAAAACTGGTGATTACCGTACTTTCCGTCAATGGACGGTGGTTGCGGATGAAGATCATGAAATGCCAGCATGCCAGGACGCAATTTCTGATGTAGACCCTGCGAAATGGTCAATCGGTGATGTGCGTGAACTTGAAGTTGAATCAATCGAGTTTGGCCGTATTGCTGCGCAAATCGCTAAGCAAGTAATCGTACAGAAGATTCGTGAAGCAGAGCGCGCATTGGTTGCGGATGCATATGAATCGAAAGTCGGCGAGTTGATTTACGGTGAAGTGAAAAAGCAAACCAAAGATGGCTTTATCATTGATCTGGGTGACAACGCTGAAGCTTACTTGGCGCGTGAAGAAACCATTCATAAAGAAATTTTACGCCCTAAACAGCGTATCAATGCGATTTTGTACAACGTCAACCGTGAAGGCCGTGGTGCACAATTATTATTGTCTCGTGCACGTCCTGAAATGCTGATTGCCTTGATGAAGAAAGAAATTCCAGAAATTTCTGAAGAAATCATCGAAATTAAAGCAGCAGCGCGTCAACCGGGTGTTCGTGCTAAAATTGCAGTGAAAACCAATGACCATCGTATTGACCCTGTAGGTGCATGTATTGGTATGCGTGGTACACGTATCCAGGCGGTACAGCAAGAGTTGAACGGTGAGCGTATTGATGTGGTGGTGTGGTCTGATGATCCGGCACAATATATCGCCAGTGCGTTAGAGCCAGCTGATGTATCAGGTATTGTCCTTGATGAAGATGCACGTAGTGCGGACATCATCTTCGCAACCAATGATCAGTTAGCACGTGCCATTGGTTCGCAAGGGCAAAATGTTCGTTTAGCATCGGAATTGACGGGTTATAAACTCGACATGATGTTAGAAGAAGAGTATCGTGCTCGTCAGCAAAATGAAGCACAGCAATATTTAGACATGTTTATTACACGTCTTGATATTGAAGAAGACCTGGCAATGGCATTGGTTGAAATGGGCTTCACTTCATTAGAAGAGATTGCTTACGTTCCGGCTGAAACATTTGATGAAATCGAGCTTGAAGCTGATTTGGTTGAATTGCTACAGAGTCGTGCGAAAGAAGCTGCTTTGACGGATGCATTGAAACAGCAAGAAAATATTCAAGAGCCAAGTGCAGAACTTCTCGGTATGGAAGGTATGACAACCGAGATTGCATATGCATTGGCGGCGCGTGGTGTGGTTACTGTTGATGATTTGGCAGACCAGGCAACTGACGATATTTCTGATATCGAAGGTTTAGGTCATGACAAAGCGGGTCAATTAATCATGAAAGCACGTGAATCATGGTTTAACTAGGAGATAATAGATGACGGACAAGTCGATTCAAGAGTTAGCACTCAGCGTAGAACGTCCTGTAGAGAAACTCCTGGAACAGGTTCGCGAAGCAGGCTTACCACAGCGTAAAGCAGATGACATTATTACCACTGAACAGCAAGATACTTTGGTCAATCACTTGAAAAAAGTACATGGTCAGGAAAGTGGTAACACAGGAAAGATTGCGTTGAAACGTAAAACAACGAGTACTGCTAAAGTTACCAGTACTTCTGGTAAAGCAAAAAGCATTAATGTTGAAGTTCGCAAGAAACAGGTTTTTGCCAAGCCAAATCCAGAGTTACTTGCAGCTGAAGCAAAAGCGCGTGTAGAAGCAGATGCGAAAGTCCGTGCTGAACAAAAAGTACGTGATGAAGCAGATCAAAAAGCTCGTCATAGCGCTGAACAAAAAGCCAATGCAACATTAGAAGCCATGCGTGCAGCGCATACTTCTGATAGTTCAGGTCAAAACACTGCGAAAGCAGCGGTTGTGGTGAAAAAGCGTAATAGCGACAAGGTGATTAAAGCGCCAGTGGTTCGCCCGACTGAAACACCAGAACAGAAAAAAGCACGTGAAGAGCAAACTGCTCAGTTGAAAGCAACTGAAGAAGCAGTACGTCGTAAAGCTGCTGAAGAAGCACAGCAACGTACGCTTGAGCAAATGCGTCAGATGGCATCAAAATATTCAAATGATGATGCCACTGCAACCATTCGTGTAATTGATGATTCACCTTTAGCTGCCGGTCTTGTTGGTCAGGCCTATGAAGATTCCTTCAACAAGGAAGACCGTGAAATCAAACGCGGTGGCGCGACTGCAAATACACGTGGTGGTAAGAAAGGCGGTCGTGGTGGCGATGCTCAGTCTGAGCAAAGCTTCAGCAAGAGCCATCACAAGCGCGGTTTGAAAACCAGCCAAGCCAACAAGCATGGTTTTGAAAAGCCTGTGAAGAAACAGGTTTATGATGTCGAGATCGGTGAGAAAATCATTGTTGCTGATCTTGCACAGAAAATGGCTGTTAAAGTTCGTGAAGTCATCAAGACCCTTATGAAAATGGGCGAGCTTGTGACTCAGAACCAGGCGATTGATCAAGATACTGCGGTACTTGTGGTTGAAGAATTGGGTCACAACCCAGTATTAGTTTCTGATACACAAGCAGAAGATAACTTACTGGTTGCAGCTGAAGAAGCACGTGGTGAGCAAACCACTCGTCCTCCAGTGGTGACGATCATGGGTCACGTTGACCATGGTAAAACCTCATTACTGGATCGTATCCGTCGCTCTAAAGTGGCAGCGGGCGAAGCGGGGGGTATTACTCAGCACATTGGTGCTTACCATGTTGAAACTGAGAAAGGCATTATTACTTTCCTAGATACACCGGGACACGCAGCGTTTACTTCTATGCGTGCACGTGGTGCGAAAGCAACTGATATCGTGGTCCTTGTTGTTGCTGCTGATGATGGTGTCATGCCACAAACAGCTGAAGCGATTGACCATGCGCGTGCTGCGGGTACGCCAATCATTGTTGCAATCAACAAAATGGATAAAGAATCAGCTGATCCAGATCGCGTATTAAACGAATTGACCACCAAAGGTATCGTACCTGAAGAGTGGGGCGGTGATGTTCCAATCGCGAAAGTATCTGCACATTCTGGTGAAGGTATCGATGGTTTACTTGACCTGATCCTGATCCAATCTGAATTGATGGAGCTTAAAGCTTCTGCTGAAGGCGCGGCACAAGGTGTTGTAATTGAAGCACGTGTTGATAAAGGCCGTGGTGCAGTCACCTCGATTCTGGTACAAAACGGTACATTGAACATTGGTGACCTGGTATTGGCCGGTTCATCGTATGGTCGTGTACGTGCCATGTCAGACGAAAATGGTCAACGTATCACGTCTGCAGGTCCATCAATTCCTGTAGAAATCTTAGGTTTACCAGAAGCGCCAATGGCGGGTGATGAAGTTCTTGTGGTCAATGACGAGAAGAAAGCACGTGAAGTTGCTGATGCTCGTGCAGACCGTGAACGTCAAAAACGTCTTGAGCGTGCAAGCTCGATGCGTCTTGAAAACATCATGGCGTCAATGGGCAAGAAAGATGTTCCAACCGTTAACGTGGTACTCAAAACTGACGTACGCGGTACTTTGGAAGCATTGCATGTTGCACTTGATGAGCTTGCAACTGATGAAGTGAAAGTCCGTGTAATCGGTTCTGGCGTAGGTGCAATCACCGAATCAGACGTTACTTTGGCTGAATCTTCAGAAGCAGTATTGTTAGGCTTCAACGTACGTGCCGACAATACAGCACGTCAAAAAGCTGACCAAGATGGTATCGATATTCGTTACTACAGCATCATCTATCAATTGATTGATGATGTGAAAGCTGCAATGAGCGGTAAGCTTGCACCTGAACATCGTGAGACAATCTTGGGTGTTGCTGAAGTGCGTGAAGTGTTCCACTCAAGTAAGTTTGGTGCAGCAGCAGGCTGTATGGTTCTTGAGGGTGTGTTACACCGTAACAAGCCAATTCGCGTATTACGTGATGACGTGGTTGTGTTCCAGGGCGAGCTTGAATCTCTTCGTCGCTATAAAGAAGTGGTTGAAGAAGTTCGTGCTGGTATGGAATGTGGTCTTGCAGTCAAAGGCTATAAAGACATCAAGGCACAAGACAAGATCGAAGTGTATGATGTTCAATTGATTAAACGGAGTCTTTAATGGCGGGTAGCCAACGCTTAAAGCGCATGGCGGATTCGGTACAACGTGAGTTGTCCGAGCTGATCCGTCAGGAGCTTAAAGATCCACGTCTGGGTGGTCTGGTGACCATCTCAGCCGTGAAAGTCAGTGCAGATATGGGATATGCTGAAGTATATGTCACTGTAATGGGCCGTGAACTGGGCGATGACCAAAGTGAAGCTGCAAATAAAGAAACCTTGGATGTCTTGAATAAAGCATCGGGTTTCCTGCGTCATGAGTTGAGTCGTCGTATCAAGACACGGATTACGCCAAGATTGCGTTTCCATTACGACAAGACCAATGCCTATGGTAACTATATGTTTGGTCTGATTGCTGAAGCGGTTAAAGATCTGCCTGAACAAGAGCAAGATGAACAGAAGTAAATAGATATAAAAAAAGCCACCTTCGGGTGGCTTTTTTTATGCTCAGAATAAAAAGGACTTAATCTTTCTTCAATGGATGGCGACGGTAGCGTTGCCAAGGAAGCGGACGATTTAAGGCTTCTGGTACCTCACCACTGGTTGAGCGTAAGCGTAAGTGGATGGCTGCCTGAGCCATCAAATTGGCGGATACGGGTGCAGTGATAAAGGCAAACAGGGTAATCAAAAGCTCGGCAAAACCAAAACGGCCTTGTGTTGCCCAGAAAATCATTGCCGCAATCAGGAAGCTACCAAGCCCTAAGGTACTAGATTTAGTCGGTGCATGGAGACGCATAAACAAGTCTGGCAGGCGGATCATGCCGATCGAACCGACCAGCATAAAGAAGGCGCCAAACACCACGAAGAATGAAATAATAATCTCAATAATCAGTTGCATGATAACGCTCCTTAATCAATCACGTGACCAGTAGTGAAATAGCGGGCGAGGGCAGCGGTCGAAACAAAGCCCAGCATTGCCACCAGAAGCGCACCTTCAAATAGATTGGTGCTTACCCAATAAATGCCCAACACGACGATTAAACAGGTGGCATTCAGGAACAGGGTATCCAGGGCCAGCAGTCGATCAATGACCGAAGGACCTGCAATCAGACGGATCAGGCACATAAACATCGAGATGGTAATTGCAATTAAGCCAATACCCAATGCATAAGGGAGAATAGTCATTTGGTTGCTCCTTCTGCTGCAATCTTCACGTCAAAGATTTCGATTAAAGGCATTTCATAACGCTTTTTAATGTCCTGAATATCAAGCTCGGCATTATCGGTACTGAGCGCATGCACCAGAATATCGCCACGCTCCTGATCAATACCAGCGGAAACCGTACCGGGCGTGGTAGTAATGATCATGGCCAGCAAGGTGTTGACCTGCTCGTGTTCGGTTTCCAGAGGAACGCGATACCATTTCGGATGCAGTTGATCCATAGGGCCAAGTACCATTTTAGCAACGCGGAAATTAGAGATCACGATATCCCAAAGCACCACAAAAAACAGTTTAATGGCAGGCATCCACTGAATATGTGGAGTTCTGTCAATAAAGGGACTGACCAGACGCGCAATCCCGATAGCCAGAATCACCGCAATTAAAAGATCGGTTACATCCAAACTGTGAGCCAGCATCAGCCAGCTCACAAAAATCAGCACAGACACAAAGGGATGCGGAAACCAACGGTCAAGCAAAGATAATTTTTGCATCAGTGTTCCTCCATTGGTTTTAACTGCGTGCTATTCGGAATGGTCGGTGCTTCCAAAACCTGCCCAGCGATTTGACGCTGCTTGTATTCAGAAATATGCTCACCTTGCAGGGTTGGCTTGGAAATAATATCCGGAATCAACAGGGCATTATGATCTTCGACTTCACCACCATATTTGGTTTCAGGTAAATAACTCGGATCATAAGGCTGGACACTGATCGGACGACCCTGCGCATCATTTTTCAGGATGGTCTGGTTATACAGGGCATGGTTCTGGATTTGCTGTGCCGTGGCTGTGGTATAGCTTTGGATAGGCGCAGCAAAGACCACATAGGCCATCAAGCTGGCCAGTAGAATATAGATGGCCTTGTCATTGCGTTTGGGTGCAACTTCAGGCAAAGCCTGATATTCAGCATAAGCAGCTTCTTTCTGGTCTTGTTCCGGTGGTGTTGCACGCCAGAACAGAATAAAACCCACTCGTGTCAGCGCGATAATGCTGAGCAAGCTGACGATCAGGATCACTGCAATGATCCAGCCTTGATATGGCGTTTCCGCAGTGGCTTGTAAAATAAAAACTTTACCGAGGAAACCACTGAACGGTGGTAAACCTGCCAGCATTAATGCAATGATGAAAAAGCTAAAGGCGGCGGCTTTTTCCTGCTTGATTTTAGGTGCAACTTTCAGATGGTCCTTGAAAGCTCCCCGTTGTGAGGTGATCCAGCCACAGAACAGATAGAATGCTGCCCCGATCAAGGTACTGTGTACCAGATAATACAGTGCCGCTGCCCATGCTTCAGTATTGAACATGGCAATCGCGATCAGCAGGGTACCGATTGACGATAACACCATAAAGCCGACAAAACGACGTAAGCGTTCTGCGCCAATTGCACCGACCCCCCCATACAATGAAGTAATCAAGCCAATAATCAGCAGGCAGTTCTTGAGAATACTCTGGGCCATGACATCATCAAACACGGTCCCGTTGACCCGTAAGATCGCATATATACCGACTTTGGTCATGATAGTGAACAGTGCAGCAACAGGGGTGCTGGCAACCGCATAGGTTTTTGGCAACCAGAAGCCGACAGGCAGCATGGCAGCTTTAATACCAAAGACCACAAACAGTAAAAAACCGCCTGCAATTGCAAGTTTATGCTGATCACCATCCAGAGTCGGAACCAGACGCCCGACATCGGCCATATTCAGGCTACCCACACTGCCATAGATCATGCCTAAGCCGATTAGGAACAGGGCAGAGGCGAGCAGGTTAATGGTGACGTAGTGAATTCCCAGTTGAAACCGTGGACGGCCCTGACCATGTAACAGCAGCACATAAGACGCCATCAACAGGATTTCAAAGAATACGAATAAGTTAAACAAGTCGCCAGTGAGGAAAGCGCCCGCGATTCCCATCAGCAGGAAATGCACCATGGTATGGAAATAGCGTCCACGCGTGTCCCAGTTATCACTTGCAAACCAGATCACCGGTACCGCAAGCACATAAGTTAGCACCAGCATAAAGGCAGAAAGTTGGTCCAGTACCAGTACAATGCCAAAAGGTGCAGACCATTCGCTGAGTTGATATACCGTGATCTGTCCTGTGCTGGCCATCCCCAGATAGCTCACCGCGGTGATGAGCCCCAGAATTGCTGAGCCCAGACTGATGCCGCGACGCCAGGGCTGGCGCCAATCTTGTTTTAACGAGCCTGAACCCGGGTTGCCGAGTAAGATCAATATAAAACTGGTAAAAGCCGGAATTAAGATACTGATAATCGGAGCATGAGCGTGCCAGAAATTATAAAAATCAAACATTATGGCTCATCCTCACGTGGGTCATAAGTCAAGGTGGGTTCTTCTTTGGAGTCGACATGATCAGTACCTGATTCATAGCGGCTACGTAAGGCAAGTTGCACAATAAATGCTGTGGTTGCAAAGCCAATGACAATGGCGGTCAAGACCAGTGCCTGCGGCAATGGATCAGTGACTTTAGTGGCTTGGGTCAAGACAGCAGGGGCATTGATTTGCAAGCGCCCCATTGCGAACAGGAACAGGTTGACTGCATAACCGATCATGGCAAGGCCAAGCACAACAGGAAAGGTTCTGGCACGCAGAATCAAATAAATACCTGTTGCGGTCAGTAAACCAATCCCTGAAGCGAGTAAAAATTCAATACTAACCATTTTCTTTATCTCCACTTGGGATTGGGCCTGACATACTGGAGTGACGTGAGTCCCCCAAGACCGAGATCAATAACATGGTGGCCCCTACAACGGTAATATAAACCCCTGTATCAAAGGCAACTGCAGATGCAAGATGCATTTTTCCGAGTAACGGTGCTTCTACATAAATATGCGCACTGGTCAGGAATGGACGTGCCCAGAACCAGGCTGCAATACCGGTTAAACCTGCAATGGTTAAGCCTGAACCAATCCATAACTCATACAGACGGCCTGATTTGGCTTTGATCATCTGTTCGGTCTGGTCCTGTCCCAGCACGATGTATTGGATCACCAAGGCCATTGAAGTAATCAAGCCCGCGATGAAGCCCCCACCCGGCAGATTGTGACCGCGCATGAAAATATACACACTGACGACAAGCGCCAGTGGCAAGATCCATGACGCGGTAATACGTAGCATCAGTGGCGAAGGGTTGAAGCGATAAGTCAGACCTTGGGTCATGGTAGTGCCATGCGCACGCATGCCATCCATCAAGCACAGCGCACCGATGGCCGCGATACCCAACACCGTGATTTCACCGAAGGTATCGAAGCCACGGAAATCTACCAGAATCACGTTCACCACATTGGATCCACCGCCAAGTGGAATCGCCTGTTGCATGAAGAACCACGAAATTGAATTGTGGTCACGGGTCAGTAACAGCCATGTAATCCAGCCAATACCCAAACCACCTACAATGGCCAGTGTTGCATCTCTCCAGCGGCGTGAACGACTCGATTCGTATGGTGTTAGTTGTGGCAGTAATGACAAGCTCATGAGCAGTAAAACCGTCGTAACAACGTCTACCGTAATTTGGGTTAATGCCAGGTCAGGTGCAGACAGGGTCACGAACACCATGGTCACCACTAAACCAACCGCACCACTGATCAGTACTGCCTTGATTCGTTCATGATGGAACCACAGCATCATCCAGCAACCAGAGAACAACGTGAGCCATAACACGATCGCCACCCATGGCGCATGGGTCAGTTCTCGTGTCCCTGTGGTCAGCCCCTGATTCAACAGCGGTAGTGCCACCATGACAATACTAAACAGGACAATCCAGAGCAGATAGCTTTGCAGAGAACCATTTTCGGTGGTCTGCTTCATGCGGCGACTGCTGAGCAGTAAATGTTTCAGGAACAGATCGAACAGGACTCGGCCCTGAAATTTACCCAGATGCGGATCAAGATCAATCTTGCGAATGCGTCCGTCTTTGGCCAGTGCGAAATAGAACAATGCTCCGCCAATCAAGGCAATCACACTCATTAGCAACGGTGCATTCACTCCATGCCAGATCGCCAGATGCGCACCTTCAAATTCAGGTTGAGCCAGACTGGCACGCGTCACGCTATTCACTAGGGTTCCTGCAAGCAGGGCAGGGAGGATGCCGACCAAGATACACAAAGTCGCAAGGATGATTGCAGGTAAGCGCATGCCTAATGGTGGTTCATGCGCATCTTTATTTGGAACCTGTTTACCCAGCGGGCCATCAAAGAACACACCGTGAACCAGTCGAATCGAATAACTCACTGCAAAAATACCGGCTAAGGTCGCAATAATCGCCGAGATCACCATGACTGGACCAGATAGATTCGCCAGTAACTCGGTAAAGAACATCTCTTTGGAGATGAAACCATTGGTGAGGGGCACGCCTGCCATAGATGCCGCCGTGATCATGGTCAAGGTTGCAGTGAATGGAAGTAGTTGCCAGACACCGCTAAGCTTACGCAAGTCACGGGTACCGGTTTCATGGTCGATAATCCCTGCAATCATGAACAATGCCGCTTTAAAAGTGGCATGGTTGATGATATGGAATACTGCCGCTGCAACAGCAAGCGGTGAACCGATACCGAGCAGGCAGACAATCAAACCTAAATGGCTGATAGTTGAATAGGCCAGAAGTCCTTTCAGGTCTTCTTTGAAAATCGCAAAACCTGCGGCCATACACAAGGTGAATAAACCGACAAAGGTCACGATGTTGTGGTATAGCGCAGCACCGATAAAAATAGGCGCTAAACGGGCCAGCAGGAAAATCCCTGCCTTGACCATCGTTGCCGAATGCAGATAAGCCGAAACAGGCGTAGGTGCCGCCATGGCATTGGGTAACCAGAAGTGAAACGGGAACTGCGCACTTTTGGTGAAAGCCCCAAGTAAAATTAACAGTAAGGTCGGAACAAAAAGCTCATGTTGCTGAATGGTATCTTTCATCAGCACCAGTTGGTCGATCTGATAAGTTCCGGTGATCTGACCCAGTAAGACAAAGCCCCCCAGCATTGCCAAACCACCCATTCCTGTAATGGTAAGTGCCATACGGGCACCACGCTGGGCCGCGTCATACTGACTCCAGTAGCCGACCAGCAGGAAAGAGGAAATACTGGTTAACTCCCAAAACACCAGTAACAGGATCAGGTTGTTGGAGAGCGAAATCCCCAGCATGGCTGCCATAAACAGCATTAATAATTGATAGAGTTTACTGAGCGAGTTTTTCGGGCTGAGATAATAATAGGCATAAATATAAATGAGTGTGCCGATACCGCTAATCAGCAGACCAAACAATAAACCTAATGCATCCAGGCGAAAACTAAGATTGATCCCAAGCTGCGGAAGCCAGTCCCAGCTTTGTTGCAGGGTATTGCCCTGAAGAACCGTTTCTGCCTGAGTAAGAAGTAAAATAAAACAGCTAAGGCTGATGCCAATCGCCCCAAGTGCCGTCACGCCCCGTGAAATACGTTGCAATTGTGAGACAAGGGTGGTGCCGAGTATGAGCGGTAATAGGATAATAATCGGTAGCACACTGGTATCCATGTCGATGATTTAGGTCGAGACCTAAGGGTGAATTTTTTTCAAGACTTACAGGCACTCAAAGAGAATACCAAAAACTTTAAATCTTGAAGCCCAATCAAGTTAACGGAGGCAGCAAGTTGTATTGCACAACTTGAAAATAAAAAATGAGATTTATTTTACTATAAAACATCAATAAAAATCTGATGTTATTACATGAAAATAACAACACTTTTTGTTTTAAAGCACAGCCTTTTCCAGTGTGGGCAATCGATTAAAGCGGGCTCTCCTGCGGGGTGTCATCGATCTTGAGCAAGTGAATTAAATCGCTCTTTTCCTGTTCATTCAGAGCCTGAATCTGATGAAATAACTCATCGACTCTGTTCGATAAAGGATCAGCCTGCAGGACATTTTGCTGTTCGATTGAACTCATCTCTTGTGTTTGTGCCAGCTCTTGATACAGGTCGGAAAGCTGCTGTTGAGAGGCTTCCAGATCAATTTCATAAATGCCTTTCTGATCCAGTTTCAGGCATTGATATTGCGCTGCATGCTCAAGTAAGGCATCACGGTTGCCTGTGCTGATAATTTGCAGGCGAGGGAATGCCTGATGTAGGCGGGCCAGAATTTCAGCACACATTTGCTGGTCGAGCTGGTGATCAATCTGGTCAATCAGCAAAATGCCTTCACCTTCCAGACAGGGATTAAAACAATGCTGATTCAATAAACACAATCGTCGGCTAATATCGCCCACCAGTGCAATCCATGCTTTCATGGAAGCAGACAGCAGTTGGAAGGGCAAGGTCTGTTCCTGATAGCGCACCATTAGCTGCAGTTTAGGAACGTATTGAATGTAAATATCATTCAGTTCGGGAAAAACGGTTTGCAGACTGCTTTTCAAGGCATACAAATTCGGTGCAGACAGCTGTTTGGGATGATTGAGCAGTTCCTGCTGCAATTCTTGCAAAATTTCTGACTGGTTTTGCTGATTAAAATCATTGCCCATTAAACGCCGGACTATGTGAGCCGAATGCGCATTCTCTACATCACTGATTTCACGTAACCATTCAAAAAAACGCGCAAAAGTGGTGTAAGGAATTGCTGTCAGATCATAGGCAGCAATTTCCTGCAAAGTCCCCGGTGTATTTTTACTTTGTAAATTAATATCTTGTACAAAGCGTTCAGCCGGATAGTAGGCAATCAGTGGTAAGCCGAGGAGCGGGTCCTGCTGATTGGTTTTCTGATACAGCGTAACCAGCTGGTCGAGTTGCTGGGTTTCCACCTGACTGATGCCAACACCTTGGGCATTAAAGGTTTTATACAACTTCCACATGCAGGTCTGGGTATCGGCGGTCTGGGCGGTGCTACTTTCCGGTAAGGCTGCATTCAGCTCACTGCTCATGCGCACATGCATCTGGATTTTGGCTTGAAGTCTATTTAACAGGATATCCTGATCGGCAATTACCACCCCTGCAGTACGTATATCTTTATAACGTGCAGAAAACCAGGTCAGGCTTTGGTAGATATTTTTTAAAATGGTGCTTTTACCGGTGGCCTGATCACCCAAAATCAGGGTGATGGGCTGCTGTTCAGGATAGAAATCGAGTTTCAGATCCCGAAACATGCCGATATGTTTAAAAAGAACCGATTCAAGTTGCATAAGCTGACCTCAATCATGAGCGCTTTAACCTGCGGACTGACGAAGACTTGCGGGCGCTCGCTGTTTTAATTGTTGTATTAAGTCGTATAAATGATGAATATTTAAACTTACTTTAGCACGCGTGCAGGCCACGTAAAGTAGTCTTAACTCTTCATCTGTAATTTTATGTTCCATTCCATTTATTTTAAACTGGTAGTCATCTTCGATATGAACACGGTTCCACTCCAGTCCTTTGGCTTTATGGGCCGTCGAGATGACATAATCTGCCTGCTCAATCGGCGTGATTTTTGCCAGTGCCCTTTTTAGTGGATCGGTACCATGATCGTCAACCAGTTTGACTAAAGGCTTGATATCACTGCCATCATTGGTTTCACAATACTCATGCACATCATGCCATGAGTTAAACCAGGCCAGTTCAGGCACGTCGGTGATGCGTTTACCTTGTTTCAGCAAACTGGCAGCATCGACAAAGCGGCTGAGTTTTTGATGATCGGCTTGCAGGCTGACTTTATCTCCATGCACTAGACCCGAAAGCAGTAACTCCATGGCACGGGCATTGGTCCGGCACAGGATCGCATCCCGCATTTTGGTGTGTGGCTTGTTGACGACACTCGATTTAACATTGGGATTGCCGAGTAAGGGCACGGTTTCATTCAATGCGCCCAGCAAGCTATTGGCCACATCGGCAATCGCGTCACCAAAACGGAAAGAAGTAGTGAGACGACTTTCCGGTAAGGGCATTTGCTGCATGGCATTGATTGCTCCACGCCATGCATAGATTTGCTGATGGGCATCACCGACATAAATCACCTGAGTACTTTTTTGACGGAGCAAAATGCCCAGCATCAATGGATCTGCATCCTGTGCTTCATCAAACAGTACATAGTCTGCAGGAATATTCGGTTCCGATAAGGCCCATAGTTTCAGGTAAATATCATGCCCAATGCCCGCCTGATGATTGGGATCAATCGATTCCAGCCAGCGACGTTCTACCGCAGGGTAGAGGTGTTGCTGTAAAGCTTCAATGTCATCCAGATGTAACCAGCTCGGTGCCTGAATATGACGTGGGGCCGGGTATTGGGAACTGGTCGAACAAAAATAGCTGACCGCATTGGCCACCAGACTGGCCAGACGGCTGGGCATCAGGACATATTTTTCATAACGTCCGCCCATCAGGCGACGTAATGTAATGGGCTCCAGACGATATTCTTTGGCAATAAAACTCGGGCTGAGACGGGGTAGACGTAACTTGTCGGTGACTCCACGTGGAACACTGCGAAATGCCAGTGAGTGGAAGGTGCGGCAGTTTACGTTGCCATGAAATTTATTCTGTGCTTCTGAAGCAATCGCCTTGTTAAAGGCCAGATACATACCACGCCGTTCAGGCATGGCATCACTGATCATTTGCAAAGTGGTGGTTTTACCTGTGCCAGCATACGCAATCACTTTAAAAGACTGGCCTAAACGGGCATTGTCTATGGCAATCGCTTGCTCATAGGTGGCTTTTGGTTTTTCTATATTTGACACAGGCTCTATTTACGCTTCTTGACTACGATTCGCTTTTTCAACTAAACCAGACAAACCTTGGCGACGTGCCAGCTCATCCAGTACCACTTGCGGATCAAGGTCGAAATAACCCAGCATCACAATACTGTGGAACCAGAGATCGGCGACTTCATAAACCAGATCGTGTTTATTTTCCAGTGAGGCAAGCACGGCATAATCTTTGGCAGCGATAATGCTTTCGACACTTTCCTCACCGACTTTTTCTAAAATTTTATTGATGCCTTTTTTGTACAGGCTAGCCACATAAGAGTTGTCGGCTTTGGCGTGCTTACGCTCCTGCATGAGGCGGCCGAGATAAGCAAGCACATCCACCTGTTCATTTTGCACCTGATCATGCGCTTCAACTTTTGCCGATGCGCCATAAATCGCCGTCGGGTCTTTGAGTTGGGCATCTACGATTTCCCAGCCTTGTGGAGTGAGTTTGCGATAGAAGCACGATTCACGGCCGGTGTGACAGGCAATGCCACCATGCTGTTCAATTTGTAGAATGATGACATCGGCATCGCAATCGAGACGAATTTCATGCACGGTTTGAAAGTGCCCGGATTCTTCGCCTTTGTGCCAGAGTTTTTGACGTGAACGCGAGTAATACACCGCCTGATTTTTTTCAGCAGTCAGTTGTAATGCCTCACGATTCATCCACGCAACCATTAACACTCGACCTGTTTGATGATGTTGTGCAATGGCAGGAACAAGACCATTGGAATCAAATTTAACTTCATCTAACCAGTTTGACATGAGTGAAAATCCATTGGGTGGAAAGCAGCTAGTGTAGCGTTTGTGGCTGGGGGTGGCTATGCTTGCGGGGGAAAAAATAAGTTAAGTAATTTTTGTATTAGATTAATAGAAAGAAGTTTATAACGTTATAAATAGTAGTTAACTCATTTATTTAAATTAAATACTTTTTCAACTTGTATGAATAGGATGTGAATTAAATTTAGAGGTATTTAGCATTGAAGAATAATGAAAATTTAGCTTGTCGAGTGTGTGGACTTATCCAATCTGAAGCCCCATGGGGAGAGGACGGGAGTACACCTAACTTTATTATTTGTGCTTGCTGTGGCACAGAGTTTGGTTATGAGGATTGCACAAAAGAATCAGTAAAAGTTCAGCGTACAAAATGGCTAAATTCAGGTGCAAATTGGTGGGAACTAAAGAATAAGCCGAATCATTGGGATATTAATGCACAATTGCAAAATATCCCAATAGATTATCAATAACCTAAAATTGTTGATCGTTCGATATTTCAATCAGATTCTGATCTGGATCACGGAAATAAATCGAAAGGATTTTTCCCTTTGCCCCTGTTCTTTGCACAGGACCTTCAATGATTTCAATGTGCTGGGCCTGAAGATGTGCAATCACTTCATTGAGTGGCGTTTCCGCAATAAAACATAAATCGGCTGAACCTGACGTTGGGTGAAGTGCTTTAGGCTCAAACGCTTTGCCTGCTTGATGCAGGTTAATTTTTTGATGACCAAATTGTAGCGCCTTGCGGTTGTCACCGAAAACAATAACTTCAAAACTCAGGGCTGATTGATAGAACTTACACGTTGTCTCAATATCGGCAACGGTCAGAACCAGATGGTCTAAATGACTAATTTTCATATTTCACTGTGCTCATTCATATTCAAGGACAGATGCATTGGTATTTTTCAATGCATGGTTTGATCCAGCATAATGTGCAACTTGCTGATAATCCAGTTGTTGAAACAGTCCTGTTTTTAGGCCTGAAATGGTGATGGCCATTTCTTTACGAAAATAGGGGATTTGATACAGCCAAGGGAAAGTCAGGTCGCGTATGCCACCTGCCCACCAATGATCGGATTGATACAATGGCGTTAATAATCGGCTGAGAAACTGATAGAACCGGGTCGAAGAACGACGATGTTGATGGTAGTGTTGCCAGAGCATGGGCCAGTCAGTTTGCTGATGAGGGGTTGCAGCCTGTAAGGATTGAGAAAATGTCCATGCATCCAGTAAAGCCATATTGGCACCTTGTCCCAGTTGTGGACTCATGGCATGGGCAGCGTCACCGATCACGCCGATTCGCCCTTGTCCAAATTGTGACATCACCACATCCCGGTATTGAGCGGATAGCCATTGGGGTGGTTGCTGCTGATTTGCCAAAAGCTGTTTGAGCCAGTCTCCAACCTCAGGCCAACGATTGCCGACTTGCTTTAACCATTGCTGTTTCGCCGACTTGTCTTTGAGAAAAGCGCCCAGTTGCGCGGTCGGCAGACTCCAGAACACACTGGACAATCGTTGTTGTGGAGCAGACGGGATGGCACCTGTGGGCAGCACGCCCATCATGATTTGGGAACGGTCATAGAATTGATGCAAAATTTCAGGATTTAAGTTTGGGCATTCTGGCACGATGCTCCACGCCGCACCCCACGGATATGCCTGATCCACTTGAACCCATGCTTTGGGGCGTAACTGGCTACGGGCACCATTGGCAATCAGGACGGCATCAAAATGTTCATCAAATTTTTGTTGCTGATGCGTACCGAATAGCCGAACTGCATGGGTACTTTCCTGAATCGACTCGATTGAATGACTCATCCGCCAAGTGACATGACTAGAGTATTCAGCCAGCTTTTGGGTGAGGACGTGACATAAAGTTGCGCGATGAATGCCGAGTCCATACAGATTGTTGCCCGCTTGATGATAATGACTATTTACCAACAGTCGTTTATCTGCAAGCTGGCCTTCTAAGCCAGTCACTCTGGCACCTAATTGAAGTGCATGCTCCAGTACCCCTAAATGCTCAAAGACGGCTAAACCTGCGGGTTGTAAAAGTAAGCCTGCACCAACTGGCGAAAGCGTCTCAACTTGCTCGAATAGGGTGACGTGATGGCCTTCGCGTGCCAGCAGAATGGCGCTTGCCAAGCCAGCTGTGCCTGCACCAATAATAGCAAAATGAGGTAATTTCATTATTTATTCTTTTCAGACTGTTATCAGATCATTTCATCATGATCTTAACTGATCCCGGTCAGTTTGAAAAATGAATCCTGAGGCATAAAAAATCCCTTGTCTAAGCAAGGGATCTGAACCTTATTTCATGATGCGCCACAGGGCAATCAGACTACTCAGCACAATCAGAACAATGGAAATAAACCACGGTGTAATAATCGCAATCGTCAGTAAAATCAGCATGCTGCTGCCAAACATCCAGCTACGTCTTTGCTGATGCTGCATTTGCAAACGCATTTGCTGGATTTCACGCAGTTGTTTGTCATGCCACGCCGACTGATTTTTTAAACCATTCAGACTGTCGATCAGCAGGCTTGGAATATCTTGTGCGCCCAATAGCAGATCTGGAATTTGCTGGCCCAGTTCTTTCATGTTCTTGACCGGATTCATATTGGCCTTGACCCATTCGGTTAGAATCGGTTTGGCCAGTTTCCAGATATCCAGTTGCGGGTAAAGATCTGTTCCCAGACCTTCAACATGCACCAGTGTCTTGAGCAAGAGCATGAGTTGCGGTGGAATTTCCAGATGGAAACGACGTGCAATATCCATGACCTGAATCAGAATCCCGGCGAAATCCAGCTGGTCCATCGGCTTTGAAACCATTGGCCCGACCGTACGGCGCATTTCACGCGATAAGGCATCCTGATCGGTGCCTGGCGGAATCCAGCCGGCCTGATGCACGATCTGGATCAGTTGCATAAAGTTGCTGTTCATCACGGCCAGCAACATACGTGCAACAGTCATCTGGTCATGCTTGGACAGCTCACCCATGATGGCACAGTCCAGCGCAATAAAGCGTGGATTGCTTGGGTTAATGGTCTCGACAAAGACATTGCCCGGATGCATATCCGCATGGAAGAAGTTGTCGCGGAACACCTGGGTGAAGAAAATGGTCAGGCCTTTTTCTGCCAGATCGGCGCGATCCATGCCTAAACGGTCAAAGGTCGCGATGTCCGAGATCGGCACGCCGGTAATCCGTTCCGCTACCATCACATCTTTACTGTCCATATAGACTTCAGGCACGTACATCATGCTTGAACCGGTAAAGTAGTGACGCATACGACGGGTATTGTCGGCTTCCAGGCTCAGGTCCAGTTCATTTAAAATAATCTGGCGATAATCTTGAATGATTTCAGACAAATGTAAGGCACGGGCTGCTTCCAGACGGTTTTCCAGCCAGTCGCCTAACCAGGCCAGAATTTCAAAATCTTGCAGAATCTGACTGCGAATATCCGGGCGCGTAACTTTCACTACCACTTCGCGACCATCATGCAACGCCGCTGTATGCACCTGTGCAATCGAAGCGGCAGCAAGCGGCTGTTCATCAAAGCGGGAGAACAGGGTGGTGACATCCGCTTTTAGTGATTCCTGAATTCGCTGTTTTGCCAGTTGCGTGTCATAGGGCTTAACCTGATCTTGTAATAACACCAACTGCGATAAGACTTCTGGTGGAATCAGGTCGCGGCGTGTGGACAACAGCTGTCCCAGCTTAATCGCCAGCGGCCCCATGTCTTCAAGTGCTTCTTTCAGTTTAAGCGGATTCTTTTTCTCACGACTCGACCAGGCCGCAGGATGCATCTTAATGATATTTAAGGCATGACGTGCTTTAACCGGTAATTCTTCCGCAGGGAACAGGGTATCAAGGCGATAGTGTGCTGCGATACGCCAGAGTTCATGTAACCGTTTAACATGCGGAATCATATAAAGTCTTACCTAGTCTTATGTGGGTTGCTTTGGTGGATTAACTTGAGTATTGAGCTGTTGAAGCTTGGCTTGCAGACGATCAATTTCCTGATTGAGTTGGCGGGTCTCTCGGTTGAGATCATCCATTTGCCAACGTGGGGCAAATAAACCGCTGTCTTCTTTTAAGGCATCTTCAACAAAAAATAAATGGCTTTGCAGGGAGCGTTTTAACTGTTTCGGTGCAAGTTGCACTTTACCCAGCTCATGTGCCAGTTGTGGGCCGATCCACGGCGATAAATGCGCTGCCAGATCAGGCTCGGCCTGCTGCATAATCCTCTGAATATCCTGCAACAGGTGATAATCACCGTGCAATGGAATATTGCCAATCTGATCCATGTCGCTAAGCAGTAATTTAACCAGCTCAACGGTATTTTCAACATGTAAGGTTGCAGTGGCATCCTTGAGGGTCTGTTGAGGATCAAAAGGACGTTGCTCAAAAATAGAAGGGCTTTGACTTTGTCCCGTCACGGTCGGTTCGAGACGAACTCTATTCTCATCAAAAAACACATCAACCGAGAGTTGTGGACTATCAATCACAACACGTAATAATTGACCTTGTAGCTGATTGAGCTGCATGCGGGTAATCGCATCCAGATCAATCACATGATGAATGATACGTTCGACTGCACCGAGTGCTAAAATCGACCACATATCTTAAACCTTAAAGTTTGAATCCACGATGAACCGCAACAATACCACCGGTTAAGTTGTGGTAGTCACAGCTTTGGAATCCGGCATTTTCCATCATTCCTTTCAGGGTACGCTGGTCCGGGTGCATACGAATTGATTCAGCCAGATATTTGTAGCTTTCCGAGTCATTGGCCACCAGTTTGCCCATGATCGGCAATGCTGTAAATGAATACAGGTCATACAGTTTTGAGAATGGCTCAAACACGGGCTTAGAAAACTCAAGAATCAATAGGCGGCCGCCTGGCTTAAGCACGCGATACATCGCTTGTAACGCAGCATCTTTATCAGTCACATTACGCAGACCAAAGCTGATGGTGACCAAATCAAAACTGTTGTCTGCAAATGGCTCTAAAGTTTCAGCATTGGCCAGTACGAAATCAACGTTGGTACAGCCGGCATCAATCAGACGGTCACGGCCGACATTGAGCATCGATTCGTTGATGTCTGATAAAACCACATGACCTTGCGGCCCAACTTCACGGCTAAATACTTTGGCTAAGTCGCCTGTACCACCGGCAATATCCAGTACATGTTGACCACGACGAACGCCTGACATGTTAATCGCAAAGCGTTTCCAGAGACGGTGAATACCAAATGACATCAAGTCATTCATGATGTCGTATTTGCTGGCAACGGAATGGAACACTTCGGCAACTTTTTGTGCCTTGTCATCACTACTCACGGTTTGATAACCAAAGTGTGTAGTTGCACCAACGTTGCCGGTATTGGCACCACGCGGCAAATTATATTTTGGGATTGAAGCTGTTGAGGTCGGTGCAGCATCTGATTGTAAAGACTGTTGCTGACCTTGTGGGGTGCCTTGTGGCAGTGGCGTGTTTAAGAAAGGGCTGACTTTGTCTGAACTTGGGTTTTGCTCAACTTCTGGGGTAGGCTGTTGGTTTTCGTTAGACATTGTTTTCTCCTAAACTTTCGCTCTAGCGGCACGAATCAGCAAGCATGATGACAGATTTTGTATCTTTTTACAGGGTTTCGCATGTAATTGATATGAATAATATACAGAAAGTCACTTTCTCAAAAGGGTTTTAATTTTTCTTAAGATTTGAAAAGACTCATTTTTCTATTTCAGCCATAGCTAGGCTGGCTGAAATAGAAGCAGACTTATCCTAGTCACGAAATGGATTCGGATGTCCTGCATGAACTTTATCAATAATTTCCCGCTCTTTTTCGCTAAAGGTTTTGATAAAGCTTGCCGCAGATTTCATCGGTTTCATCGCAGCGAAACCTTCCTGAATAAACTCATACATGCCATCAAACTGGTATTTATGCGCGATGCCTTTGCACATTTTAAAGGCCGCATACATCATGGTTGAACGCATATATTTATCCAGTGTCACGCCTAATTCATCCAGAAGCTGCAGTTGCTCATAGCGTGCCTCGCCCTGATCCAGTTTAATCAGGGTCTGGCGCATGATTTCATCGGTCAAAGGGGTTTCGAGCGGATAATCTTCCAGCAATTGCTGAGCCACCTGTTCGTCCAGTCGTGTTGCAAGTACCGCTAAGCTCACTGATTTAGTACCTGTTTTAATCGCATTTTCAGGCAGCAGGCTTTCGGCTTTATGGGCATATTTAAGCAGGCGTTCGATTTGTTGCGCCATGGCATCAAAGTCTGGCCCGCCATATAAGCGATTTAAAAAGTACGCTGCCATAAGCTGGTTTTTTGGTTCGGCAAAGAACTCGGCATGTGTCTCGGCAATCCGTGCTTTCATCCATGCCTGTACTTCATGCAATCGCTGCGCAACCGCTGGATTCTGGTGGTAATTCAAAGATTGATATTCTAATAAAAGTTGATCAAATGCAGCGAGTTTTGACATGTTCGAACTCAAAGAAAATAAAACGATAAAATCATAGGCATCATCATAACGGAGAACCATGACAGCATAAACTTTAAATGCTTAATAATTGGTCAGTATGGGCGTGTCGTGACAGTCAACATAAACTGTACACGGGTTTTTGCATGAACATTTATAGTTTGAACAATACCTATTTTAATTTTAATAATGAGCCAGTTAGAGCAGCACATGAGTAAACAACAACCGACATTTGAATTGCGTGATGAAGATGAACTCTCTTTGGACCTAATCGAGGCGCAATATGCCTTAAAAGAAAGCCGCGATAAAAAGAATGCCAAAAGTGTACTGGTTCTGGTCAGTGGCATTGAACTGGCAGGTAAAGGAGAGGCGGTTAAACAGTTACGTGAATGGCTGGATCCACGCTATTTACGGGTCAAGGCAGATGCACCGCAGTTTTTAACCAATAACCAGCCATTTTGGCAGTCCTATAGCCGCTTTATCCCGGCTGAAGGGCAGATCGTGGTGATGTTTGGTAACTGGTATAGCGATTTGCTCACTACGGCGATGCATGTCTCCAAGCCCCTGAATGAACAACTGTTTGATGGCTATATTGAACAAATGCGGGCTTTTGAGCATGATTTGCAGCATAATCATGTCCATATTGTCAAAGTCTGGTTTGATTTATCCTGGAAATCACTGCAAAAACGCTTAGACCAGATCGATGCTTCGGAACAGCGCTGGCATAAATTACACGGACTGGATTGGCGCAATAAAAAACAATACGATACCTTGCAGGGCTTGAGCCAGCGCTTTACCGATGACTGGTTTGTGATTGATGGTGAAGACGAAAAGTTGCGCGATCAAAGTTTTGCCCAGTATCTTCTGCAAACCTTGCAGGAGTTGCCAGAACACCAGACCAAAGTGAGCCAGAAGTGGCAACAGGCCGAGATTCCCCAGCACTTGCAGGAACCAGCGCAAGCCAGCCTGGAAAAACAGGACTATAAAGCAGAACTGCGTAAACTGAGCAAGAAAGTGGCAGACAAGCTACGTTTTGATGAACGTAAAGTCGTGATCTGCTTTGAAGGTATGGATGCGGCAGGGAAGGGGGGAGCAATCAAACGCATCGTCAAAAAACTCGATCCGAGAGAGTATGAAATCCATACCATTGCAGCGCCGGAACGTTATGAATTGCGCCGACCTTATTTGTGGCGTTTCTGGAATAGATTAAATGATAGCGGCAAGATTACCATTTTTGACCGGACCTGGTATGGGCGGGTACTGGTTGAACGCATTGAAGGTTTTGCCTCTACAGTAGAATGGCAGCGCGCCTATAACGAAATTAACCGTTTTGAAGAAAATCTGGTGGATAGCCAGACCGTGATCGTCAAAATCTGGCTAGCGATTAGTAAAGAGGAGCAGGCGCTCCGCTTCAAGGCACGTGAACAGACACCGCATAAACGCTTTAAGATCACCGAAGAAGACTGGCGTAACCGTGAGAAATGGGATGAGTATCTCAAGGCAGCGGCGGATATGTTGGAACGGACCGATACCGATTATGCACCGTGGTATGTGATTGCAACCGATGATAAATATTCAGCACGGATTCAGGTTTTAAAAGCAATTTTGCAACAACTGAAGGCGGATTAATCCGCCTTCAGGCTCACTTCATCTAAATTAATTGTTATTTGCCAGTTGTGCGCTATAGCTGCGATGTTGGCGGAATACGATCAGTGTCGCGATTAAACTGGTGATCGCAGCAAACATCAGCCAGAAAGCAGGCATGCTCTTATTGCCTGAGCTCTGTACCAGATAGGTGGCGATCATGGGCGTAAGCCCGCCAAAAATCGAGGTGGCAAAGCTATAAGCCACTGAGAAACCCGCAATGCGGACTGAACTTGGCATCATTTCAGCCAGTGAAACCACCAGTGCACCATTGTAGAAGCTATACAGCAATGAGAACCACAATAACACCATCAGCATATGCGACAGGCTAATGGTCTGGGTGAGCCAGCTGAGTAAAGGATAAGCACTGATAAAGATCAACAAGGTGGTTGTGATTAAAAGGGGTTTTCGACCAAATTTATCGGAAAGATGTCCACCAATCGGTAATAAAATAAAGTTACTCAGTCCAACCATAATGGTGGCGATCAAGCTTTCGGTACGGGTCAAATGTAGTACCTCTTTACCGTAGGTCGGGGTATAGACGGTAATGAAATAGAACATCGTTGTCGTGGTTGCAACCATACACACACCAGCCAGCACGATTTTCCAGTTGGCCGCCAAGGTAGTTAGAATTTGTCGGGTACTTGGATGCTCTTTACGTGAGGCAAAGGCTTCTGTTTCAGCCAGTGACTTCCGTAGCCAGAAAATAAAGGGAATGATGGCACAGCCGACAAAGAAGGGGATTCGCCAAGCCCATGCATCGACCTGGGCCTTGGTAAAGACCAGACTGACGATATAACCCAATACGGCGGCAAAAATTACCGCGACTTGCTGACTGGCAGATTGCCAGCTGGTAATAAAACCACGGTTATGTGGCTCGGCAATTTCGGACAGATACACCGAGACCCCACCAAGTTCCACTCCGGCCGAAAAACCTTGCGCAAGGCGTCCGGCAAAAATCAGGACAGTGGCTGCAAATCCGATACTGGCATAGCTGGGGGTAAAGGCAATGATTAACGAGCCAAATGCCATAATGCTCAAGGTCACCATCAGGCCTTTACGGCGGCCGATTCGGTCGACATAAGGACCAAGTACCAGTGCACCAATCGGACGCATCAGAAAGCTGACCGCAAACACTAGAAAGGTTTTCATCAGTGCGGCATAACTGCTGTCGGAATGGAAGAATGTCTCGCCGATGGCCTGGGCATAAAGACCGAACAGGAAGAAGTCGTATTGTTCAAGGAAGTTCCCGCTGGTCACATTAAAAATGGCACGGACACGAGAGGGGGATTGGCTGGTTTGCACAACGACGCTCCATCATCTAATTATCTTCGAGATGTGGAGATTAAAAATACAATCTTTATGAAAGCTTAAAAAGTTAAGTGAATATTAACGTAATTGTGGTGTTTTTTTATGGATCTGTTGGCCTGATGTAACCCAGCGCATCCAGATGAGCAATAGACACAAAAGCTAATAAGCCGGATTCGGAATATTTTTTAATTCTATTTTGAAGCACTTAATTTCATTCATCAAACAGCAGGTATGCGAACCGCTACCTGCTGCGATAGAACTTACGCTACGATGGTGGTCCGGCTTTTCTGCTGAATCCGCTTGGCAAGGTTATAGCAATCCTGCACATGTGCTTCAGTGATTTTGCGCATCATGAAATAGCCCAGACTGGCCGCGACCAGTTGGCCGCCCAAAGGAATAAATTTAGTTACCTGTTTGGTGGCAATTTTAGTGAAAAAGCCATTAAACGACTTTTTCATCGCGGTGCGTGCCACTACAAAACCTGAAAACTCGAATCCGCGTTTACGTAATTCATCCCAGTGAACTTTTTTGGTTTGAGGGTCATACACACTGATATGTTCGGGTGCCAAACCAAAGCGGGCATTAATATCCGGAATGATCTGGGTCAGCATGCCCAGGTCGACCACCACATCAAAGAATGGAATCGGTACAATCGCTGCACCTGCTGACCAATATGCACGCTTTTTAGCCATTTCTAAACATTCATCACGGATCTGTTCCAAGTTTAAGCTTGGGTCAATCGAATCAGGAATTTTTTCAATTTTCATAAAGTTATACCTAAAGTCTATCCCTTGATAGTACATTCAATACGATTGAATGGTGAATTTCAAAACAATTTTTTTGTTGGATTGTGTATTTAACGTGACTTCATGATATGAAGTTGAATGTTGTATAGTGAGCATTATGGACGGTTTCGTGCAACAAAATGATCATTTTTTGATGAGGTTATATTAATACATGGGTATTCATGTTATTCAAAGTCAACGCCTTGAAGTGTTATTGCAAGGTGTGATGGCATCAATTACCCAACCCGGCGATTCCCCCTTTCAGGTGTTTAAAACCCAGCATTTTATTGTTCCGAGTCCTGCACAACAACAATGGCTGACGCAGAAAATTGCGGAACAGCAAGGCATGACTGCCAATTACCAGTTTCATCAACGTATCCGTGGTTTCCAATGGTATGCCTATCAGCAGGTGCTTGAAAATAAAGAGCAGGTGCGTAAGGCCAATATTCCAAGATTAATTTTAAAATGGCGTATTCATCAAGCCTTACAGCCCTTTATCCGTGCTGATCAGCTCGATCTCGCCACAGATCATCCTCTTTATTCGATAGTGCAGCGCATTTATGACAGTGCGGCCCAATTACCGCAGGGCACAGAAAAACAGTTAAAAAAGCAGAGCATGCTGTATTGGGTAGCGGAACAGGTGTCGCACCTGTTTAATAACTACATGATTTATCGTGGTCATTGTCAAAAAGGCTGTCGTAGTGAATGCAGTTGCTCAAGTAACTGGCTCTCCATTTGGGGGCAGAATAAAGCACTGGATATTGAACAGCTGATTGCCAAGACGGATCAGCAGACCTCAGCCTTTAGCTTAAACCAGACCGAGCAACTGGAAGCATGGCAGCGCTGGTTATGGCAAAACTATTTCCATGATGACTTTATCGAAATGCAGGGGATTGATGCTGATTTCTGGCAGACCTTAGCGCATGCGCAGACCCAGGTAAAAGCGCTGGCACAGTTACCGAATCAGGTGATCGTTTTTACCGTGCTGGATTTGCCACCCAGCCAGCTGCAGTTTTTACGACGTTTAGGTCAATATCTGGACGTGGTGATTTTGCACTATAACCCGTCACAGGAATATTGGGCGGATAGCGTCGATCCGCTATGGAAACAACGTTATGATCTCGGGGTTAAAGAGCGGTTTATTGCCAAGCATCCCAAGGCAACCGATGCGGAAATTGCTGCTTTCTTTGAGCGCTTCAGTTTAGGGTTTAATGCCTTGAATCGTGAATCTCGCCATCCCTTACTGACCCGTTTAGGCAAGCAGGCACGCGATCACTTCTCCCTGTTATCACAACTGGCAACCGGTGAGGAAGGCAAATGGATTGATGCCTTTGAGGATTATTTCCCAGAGACGCTACTGGGCAAAATCCAGTCGGATATTTTCTATCTGGCTGAACCTGTTACTGAGCAATATGAGCTGGCGGCGGAAGATCATTCTATCCAGTTTCATGTCTGTCATTCCAGCTTAAGACAACTCGAAGTGTTAAAGGAGCAACTGCTACATTGGTTGTCACAAACAGATACGACGCCGCGCCGTCCAAGTGATATTCTGGTTCTGACCCCGAATCTGACCGAGCTTGAGCCTTTGATTCGTAGTGTGTTTCCTTCCGTGCCCAATGATCATGATGTGTTTTTACCGGTTAAGATTGCGGGTGTGGCGCAGCTGGATGCACTCAATGCCTGGCGGGCAGTCTTGGGACGTTTGCAACTGACGCAAACCCGAATGACCCAAGATGATTTTGCGGACTGGCTGAACCTGTCGGCAACCCAGCAACGCTATGGACTAGATTATCACCAGGCCCAACGCATCTTGAGCTTACTCAATGAAGCCGGTTTTAAACGCGGTCTGGATGAAGAACATCTCAAGCATAGTTTAAGTGCCGATGATCAGGACTACCGTTATAGCTTTAAATTTGCTTTAGACCGTCTGGCTTTAGGTATTGCCGTACCTGCTCATGTAATGGTGCAACAAACTTTAAGCTATGCACTGGTCCAGCCGAGTGATTTTGAGCTGATTGGCATCCTGATTCAGATTTATCAGGATTTGTCGTTGCGACGTCACTGGCTGGTGGCGCATGAGCAGGGTCAGCGCTTGCCGGTAGTCACCTGGCTCAAACGCCTGAAAGCAGATGTTCAGGAATTTGAGCAGGCCGATATTGTTGCTTTAAAGGCGGTACGTGAGATTATCCAGAAGCAGGAGCGTATGCTGACGCTGGCCAGTTATTATGAAGAGATGGAAAGCCAATTACGTCAGATTTCTTTGCCCTTGCCTTATATTATTGAAGAAATTCAACGCACGCTGGAAAGCCAGTCAGCGCAGGTTGAACCTACCGGACAAATTACCTTTAGCCAGATCGGTCAGATTCGTCCGATTCCTTATCGGCTGATTGTAATGCTGAATCTGGATACCGGAAAGTTTCCAAATCGGGATAGTCATATTCCCTTTGATCTGATGGATGCCTTACGTCAGCAATTGGGGGACCGTTCCCGTCTGGAAGATGATCAGGGTGCTTTTTTAGATGCGGTGTTGCTGGCACAGGAACAATTATGGCTGTTCTATAATGGCTTTGATGTGAGTGATGGGGAAGTGCGGGAGCCATCCAGTGTGTTACAGCATTTCCGTGAGCATTTGGCACTGATTATAAAGCCACCCCTTTCTAAATCTCTCTCCGAGGGAGAGTCTTCATTGGGTGAGATTTCTCTCAGCCCAGCTTTAAACAAGGGCGATTCTGGGATTGTGGCGGATTTGTCTAAGGAATTTGCAGCCTTGCAACTTCCGACACAGCTTTATCCCTTGTACCATATTCATCGCTTACAACCCTTTGATCCATTAGGTTTTATGGCAGAACAGCGGCATAGGCGTTTTCAGGATCAGTGGTTTAAGGTTGCTGCACAGATTCAACAGGACAAAGGTGACCGGGCAGCTTGGGTCAATACGGCTTATCCGGTTGAGAATCATGAAATGCTGATTCTGGATGGCCAGCAATGGATTCAGGATGTCACTTTTCCTGCGCGTTTGTACTTGAAAACTTTGGGTGTAGAAAACCTGAGTGCAACAGAACTCGTTGATCAAAGCGAGCCATTATTGCTGGATGGTTTAGGGAAATATGCCATTCGCCATTTCCTGCAACAGCAGGAGGACAATCCTTCTCCTCAGCTATTACAGCATCAGTTACCTGTTGGCAAAGTCCAGCAAAGTGCCTGGCAGCAAAGCTGTCTGGAACAACAGCGCCTAATGGAACGCTTGCAGCAACATGCCGCAGCGCCCACTGTAACGACCCAGCGTGTTTGGCGTGTATCCAAACATTTACAGATCGGGTGTACCACCCCGAAACAGATCGGTCAGGACTGGATTAGTCTGGATGCCTCCAGTGCCCGAGCCAAGCGTCTTGCCAAAGTCTGGCTGGAATACCTGTTATGGCTGACGGTACTGGATCACGAGACTGCCACTGAAAAACGCCGTATTGTGGTGTTTAGTGATCAGACCGTGATTTGTGAAGGCTTAAGTTCTCAGCAAGCACGCACTTATCTGCAAGACTGGCTGGAACTGTGGCAGCATGCCCAGCAACAGCCTGTGGTGCTACCTGCAGCCTTGATGTTAAAGCCACTGGAAAAAGGCAAACAGCATGAATGGTTTGAGCTGGATTCGAAACAGATTTTAGTCGAGGACAGTCAAAAGCAGCTACTGAAAGACTGGAATGATACTGGCGACTTTTCCGGCTTTGACATGAGCCAGAATGAAGCCTGCAAGTTACATCGGGACTGGCAGTTTATTTTGCAGGAACAGGATGCCGCAGCATTATTACAATATGCTTGTGATCACTATTCCTATAGGCTGTATCAGCCAGTGTTTGAATTTTTACGAGTGGAGTAAGGCATGAACGCGCGCTATCCTGTGTCTTTTCAACCGATTCGTGATATTCAGTTCGAAGGCCTGCATCTGATTGAAGCTTCGGCGGGAACAGGCAAAACCTATACCTTGTCCAGTTTAATGGTACGGATTTTCTTAGAAAAATATCTGCCGAATCAGGTGATTGCCACTACCTTTACCCGTGCTGCTGCTGCCGAATTAAAAAGCCGTATCCGTTTACGTCTGGTCGAGATGCAACAGTATCTGGAACCACTGCGGACGGTGCTGGAGCAGGATATCCAAGTTTTGGCTGCACAAGAGTCAGACCCGCTTAAACAGCAGGTTTTGCAGACTTTTGCACCGCGTATTGCCTATGCCTGCGAACGCTTGAAATTGGTGATTGACCAGTTGGATGAACTGTTTGTCGGGACGCTGGACAGCTTTAGCCAGAAGCTGCTCAGAGAGTTTGCTTTTGAAAGTGGCAAGATCGAAGCGGCGCAGATTACCGATGATGCAAAAAGCTATACCCGTCAATTGATTCATGATGTGTTGCGTGAGTGGATTCAAGCTCAACCGCAACAGGTGATTGATACACTTTATAGTGTAGGTGGTTTGAAAAGTGTGGATCATTTTGTATCCATGGTCGAAAGCTCCCTGAATTTTAGTTCGGCTCAGTTCAAGTTGCCGGCCATGCCCGAGATTGAGCTGGCGCAACTGCAGCAGTGGCAACAGCAAGCTGAACAGATTCAGCTGGAGACGCTTGCGGATTATTTCGATCTGGACGGTGTGCATTATGCGCATATCAATGGCAGCTCTTTCCGTAATCATGCCTTCAATAAGCTGTTTACCGTGCATTGTCCAGCCCTATTAAATGCCTTGAAACAAGCATCACCGCTACAGGTGTTTGATGCTTATTTTGAGGCAGATCGCGATGCCGTATTCAAGTTTTTAGACAAGCTCGACAACCAGAAAATCTTTAAGAAATGTCCTGCAGACATTAGTGACGGTTTTTACCAGCATCCTGCGATCGTACAGCTACAGACACTCTGTCAGGCCCTACAACAGACACAGCAGCAATTTGAGCAGTTGCAGGTGTATCTAAAGGCCTATCTGTGTATTGAAGTCAGAAAAAGGTTGCCTCAGGTTTTACAGCAAAAGGGTGAAACCACATTTTCCCAGCAAATTAAAACCTTGTCCGAAGCTTTAAAAGGCGAGCAGGGACAACATTTCGCGGTATTTGTACAGGCCCGTTATCCGCTGATTCTGGTGGATGAGTTTCAGGATACCAATCAGGATCAGGATGACATGCTGGCCAGTATCTGGCGACATCCGCAGCGCTATCAGAAGGGCTGTATGATCATGGTCGGGGATCGTAAACAGGCGATTTATGGTTTCCGTGGTGGGGATATGCTGACCTTCCTGAATGCCTATCAGGATATTATGGCGAAGCAGGGCTGCGTCTATAAACTGATTCATAACCATCGTTCAGTAAAAGAGCTGGTCGAGGTGGTGGACAGCCTGTTCCAGCGGCAGACTGACTTTGGTGAGCAGGTACTTTATGACCCGATTCAGGCAGGGTCACGTCCACATCCTGCCCTGATTGAAAATAACCAGATCAATCCTGCACCATTACGCTGGTTACAGCTACAGGATGGCAATGAGCAGGCGACCCAAGTGGCCTGGAAAATACAGACCCTGCTCAATCAGGCCCATGCCGCGGAATTATATTTGGAGGATGAACATCCTAAAGCCATTTGCGAAGATGATATTGCGGTCCTTTCCCGTAGCCATCGCCAGCTGGATGAAGTGCAATACGTACTGGAGCGTTTGGGCATTCGTGTCAATCGTCCTTCCAAACGCAGTGTGTTTGATTCAGCCATAGCACAAGATGTCGGAGCATTGTTAACTGCCATTCTTCATCCTTATGATGAAGCCAAATTAAAACGTGCCTTACTCAGTCGTTTATTCGGATTTGACTTAAGCCGACTATTGGCGCTGGAACAGAGTGCAGCAGGCTTGAGCGCATATATCCAGCAGCTGGATGAAATACGGGAAATGTGGCTCAATCAGGGTTTTCTGGCGGCATGGCAACGTTGTCTCAATCAGTTTGGTATCTGGCAGCAACTGGTGGCAACGCAAAGCAAGGACAATGAGCGTGCGGTGGTCAATTTACGCCATCTCACCGATATTCTGAGTCAGCACAGCGAACATGTGCAAGGCATACAGAACCTGTATCACTGGTATCTCAAGCAACTACATTCACCCAGTGACCGTGAATGGGAGCTCGAACATAAGCTATCCAGTGAAGCCGGTGTGCAGTTGATGACGATTCACCAGTCCAAGGGGCTGGAATATAAAATCGTGTTTCTGCTCGGTGCCAATAAAGCCTTTTCGGAAATGCAGAAAAGTTTAAATTTTTCCACTGCCGAGATTCAGCATCCGGAAACTGGACAGGTCCGCACACAACGGGTGGTTGCTGTCGCCGATAAAAACTTTCTGCAGCAGGCTGAACTGGATCAGCATCAGCAACGCGCGCTGGCGGAGCAAAACCGCTTATGGTATGTGGCGCTGACCCGTGCCAGCCATCGGGTCTATGCGGTATTTGAACCTGAGAAAGGCGATAAAAACAAGTTTTCCGGACTGGCATTCTGGAAGAACCAAGGCGATGCTTTCCAGCATCCTTGCTGCGCAGATGAAGCTTTGGTACTGGAACGGCCTTATGCCACCTACCAGCAGCAAGGCAAACAGAAGTTCCCGCTTGCTGCCCAGCCCTTACCGGAGCAACGCTTTTACGCACGTGGCAAGACCAGTTTCAGTTATCTGGCACAGCATCTCAAGCATAAGGCCAATCGTGTTGATCGCTTGGCGAATATCGATGCTGACTTTGAACAGGCGGAAGATGAACTGCATCTTGCCACTAGCCAAGCCTTAGCGAGCTCTCAACCGATCGCCTGGATTAAACAGTATTTTCCGAAAGGTACCCTGGCCGGCAACTTTCTGCATGAAATCTTCGAGCAGATTGATTTTCAGCGTCCGGAAACGTGGATTGAGGAAATTCGCCGCCGTTTTAAAAATACTTATCAAAGTTTATGGGTCGAATTGCTTGAACAGTATCAGCAGCAGTTTCCGGAGCAGACGCAGCCAGAACAGCAACTGTATGAATGGATCGCTGGCTGGTTGCAGGATGTGCTGGTGACGCCCCTCAATCAGGGCTTTCAATTAAAGCAACTGCTTGCGGGACAATATCTGTCGGAATGTCCTTTCTATCTGGCATTGTCGGATCGGGTACTGGCCATGCAGCGTGTACAGCAACTGTTTGAAGAGTACGGCATCCACATGCCCGAACTGCTTGAGGCCCGGTCTGCCCGCTATCTGAATGGTTCCATCGATCTGGTTTACTTTGACGGTCAGCGCTACCATATCGCCGATTATAAAAGTAATTATTTAGGCACGGCCCAAGCCGATTATCAACATGAGCAAATCGCAGAAAGTATGTCGCTTTCCAGCTACTGGCTACAAGCGGCTTTATATCTGGTGGCGTTGCATCGCTATCTCGGAGTGAAGTTGCAGAATTACAGCATTGAGCAGCATTTGGGTGGTGCATCTTACTTGTATTTACGGGGCATGAACGGGCAAGCACAACAGGGTTGTCTGTACTGGAAACCTGAAGACGAATTTATCTTGCGTTTAGACGCCATTCTTGGATATTTCTCTGAGGATAAAGCCGGAAAAATGGTGTAGATAAAATGTGTGAATTTAAACTAAACAAAAGCTTAACTTGTGGATAAGACTGTTTATAACCTTGTGGACAAGCGTGTGGGTAAGTTTGAGGATAACTCTGTGGAAAAGCATGTGGATGATCAGTCTGAGCAAATCACCTGGTTAAATATGTGGAGTCAGTACCTGACACAGGCAACCTTTTCTCAATCTGCCCAATCAGTTGGGGCTGCGCAAATATTACAGCAACTGGTTGAAGCCAGCTTGCAAGGCGACAGTTGTATTGAAGTCAATCCATTACAGCTTGAAGTGCTTGGTGACCTTGCCGTTTCGAGTGAGGCTGCTACCAGTCAGGTGGCGCCGTGCGTCTATGATCAGCAGGGCTTGGCATTATACCGATATTGGCAACTAGAGCAACGCCTCGCGGAACAGATTTGTCGATTAAAGCGACAAACGATTCAAACCCTTCAGGCGGCGGATTATCACGACCTGCTCAGTGATGAGCATCAGCAGAATGCCTTGAAAATGGTGTTGCAACAAGGTTTGAGTATTATTACCGGCGGTCCTGGGACAGGCAAAACCTATACTCTGGCACGTATTATTGCCGCCCTGAACCAGATGATTCCTGATATTCGTATTGCCATGGCGGCGCCTACGGGGAAGGCTGCCCAACGCATGCAGGAAGCCTTACAGAACTCGTTTAATGATCCGAAACTATTGGCATCGGGGCTGATTAGCGATGAATTACGTCATCAAAATACCCAGACCTTGCATCGATTACTGGGCATGGGCAATCGGCAGATTCCACGTTTTAACCAGAAACAGCCTTTACCCTATGATGTGATTGTGGTCGATGAAGCCTCCATGCTGGATTTAAATCTGGCGACTGCTTTGTTTGAAGCCGTGCCTGATCATTGCCGTCTCATTTTATTGGGAGATGCCAATCAGCTGGCTTCGGTGGATGTGGGTTCGGTCTTGGCAGATTTACAGCAAGTCGCTGCATTGGCCGAGAATCGGGTGCAACTGCAAACCAGTCGCCGTTTCTCCGGGGAGGCCAAGATTGGACAACTGGCAAGATTTATTCAGGCCCAGCAACATCAGGCTGATATGGATGCAGTATTGGAAAATCTGGAACGCCAGATTGTGGCCGCAACCGCCTTGCAACCCGTTGCTTTGTCTAAAGACATGTCTGACCTGATTCAACTTGAATATCTGCCGCAACAGCATGAGACGGATATTAGCAGCGCCCAGCAGAAACTGATGTATGGCTTTCAAGGCTATATAGATGCGCTAAAGCTGTATATAAAGGCAGACGAACCCGAGCAATATATTCAACAGGTAATACAGCGCTTTGATGATTATCGGATTTTAACCGCGATCCGGCACGGGCAATTGGGGCTTGAACAGTTAAATCGTCATGCCGAACAATGGCTAAACCAGCAACTCAGACAGATTGCTGTAGGGGACTGGTATATCGGGCGTCCAGTAATGATGACCTATAATGATTACCAGCTTGGTATTTCCAATGGCGATATCGGGATTTGCTTTAAACACAGATCCCAGCCACAACAATTTGAAGTCTTTTTTCCTAGCCTGAATAAATGGATCGCGGCGCATCGCTTACCGCGTAACATGCAGACTGCTTTTGCCTTGACCATTCATAAATCGCAAGGTTCCGAATTTACCCATACCGCGATTGTACTGGATGCCGGTGCGGAGAAATTGCTGAGTCAGGAATTGATCTATACCGCAGTAACCCGGGCCAAAAAAGTGGTCAGTATTCTGGCTGATCCAAAGGCTCTGTTACAGGCGCTTACCACCCGTACAGTACGCCGTAGTGGTTTAGTGCAAAAGATCAATTTGCTCATATTGTGAACTTTTACTTCAAAATATAAGCGTTTGTAAGTAAAAGCTTACAAGGATTCGAGATATTGTCGCTAGAGCAAATGAGTGCTTTTTGAGATTATGTACCCACAAAGAGCCTGGCATGGAATGCGAGGTAAATCGCAAAAATATAATAATAACGTCGTGATGACAGCGAACTTACAGTGAAGTAAGTGATAAGAGAGGAAACTTACAGCCGCTAAGCCTTGTAGTTTTGGGAGAGACTACAGGGCTTTTTTATTTTCGCTATTCAGTCATGACATATTTATCAACCTTCAGATCTGGCCGTCCTATGATTCAAAACGTGAACATTCATGTTTTTGTCACTTTATGCAGGTTTAATTTAGTCTGATAAAAACAAGAAATGAGAATTCTGTTGTAGAACAATTTTTTGTTATTATTAAGTTAAATGTTATACAGACTTGTACGTTTTTTCTTACACAGAGATAAGAAAAATGCTATTTTTCTCCATAATTGATTCTGACAGAATAGTCAGTATAGAAACAACACACATGCGATAACAGAGAATAAGTAAGAACATGATGTGGATAAAACATTCAGAGGGTATGAATGTGAAAGGAGAAGAAGAGTTAATAATAAAAACAAAGCAAAATGATAATAATAAAATCTCAGCGCAAAAGCCCAAGTTGAAACTTGGGCTTTTTTGTTTGGATAAATTTACTTTACAGGTTAGACCAGATCCGCCTCAGTACGATCTGTCGCAAATAGCGAACGGCGCTGGTTTTTCGGAATTTTCGGGCAATTGCTAGAGATCTGGTATAGCGTTTTTGCCAGTGCAGGCAGATGTGTCCCTACGACTGATTTACCGGTGGTGAGCAGCGATACGCTAATGTCACGTTCAGGGTCCGCCCAACATAAAATATTGGAGAAACCGATATGACCGAAGGCCTGTCCTGTCATTGGCCCAAATAAGCCGATTGGATTACTACCCAGCATTGGCCCCAGAGCATAGCGCATCGGTGCTAGCAGGGTTCGATCCAGACTGACTCCCGAAGTCGGCAAGGTGGAACGGAA
Organism: Acinetobacter sp. 1000160; assembly: GCF_000588715.1. Classification (NCBI taxonomy): domain Bacteria; kingdom Pseudomonadati; phylum Pseudomonadota; class Gammaproteobacteria; order Moraxellales; family Moraxellaceae; genus Acinetobacter; species Acinetobacter sp. 1000160. The sequence goes on from NZ_JFWP02000005.1 coordinate 95,979, forward strand.
TACGGTTTTGGCACTCATGATCTGTTTACCTTGGTACTCACCACCACTCAGCAGCATTTCAAAGAAACGGCCCGCCTGTTCAGCACTGGTATAGATGTTGCCCGCAGGACAAATGGTGTCCATAAAGCGACGATCATTGGTGACATCCACCGCCAGTTGCAGACCACCGCCTAATACGTGATTAAGATAGTAGTCGGTGCCCAGACTCGGATGAATCCCGGTGGCATAGTTGAGGGCAACATCGTCACGATATTCAGGTTTTAGGCCGTAGTTGAAATAGTCCAGCCCCATCGGTTTTTCGATATGCTCGGCGAGGAACTCACGAACACTTTGCCCTGTGACCCGCTGAACAATTTCACCCAGAATATAACCGGCAGTGACAGCATGATAGGCAAGGTGGGTACCCGAAGGGGAAACCGGTTTTGCAGCATACAGCAGCTTTAAGATGTCTTGCTGGTTAAATAGCAGTTCTGGCGTAACTTCCTGATCAATACGTGGAATGCCGCCACGATGGGAAAGTAAATGGAAAATGGTGGCGCGGCGTTTGCCATTGACGCCATATTCAGGAATGTAATAGCTAATCGGGTCAAGCAAATTCAGCTCGCCACGCTCATCCAGCATATGAATTAACATTGCCGTCACCATTTTCGAGGCAGAAAACAGACAGACAGGCGTATCGGGTGTGGCAATCTTGGCATCTGCTGCCAAGCCCTCAGCGGAGTTGCCTTGCGCATAACCAATGCTACGATTAAGTAGAATCTGTCCCTGACGGCGTAAACATAAGGTGATGAGTGGATAATTCCCCGTTTTATATAAAGATTCAACACTGTTCCAGATTTTTTGAAGCTGTCTTTCGGTCATGCCACCCAAGTCCGCTGACACTTCATCTTTGCTGCGAATTACCTGATTAAGGTCATCTGGCACGTAGCAGGTATTGGTCGATAAAATTTTCACGCATCCCTCGCAATTTTTCATTTTCTTTTTTGTCTGCCATCAATCTATCAATCTAAACAGAGCAAGGCTAGTGTGCCTATTTTGTACAATGCTGTCAGCTGCCGAAATGCCGGCGAACATAAAACAATTTTGCAATATAGCGATAGATCACTTAAAATAGCGCCTTGCTGTAGTGATGCACGGCAGTCAGTTGGTTCCAACTGATCAATATCATTTTATTTTTTAAGCATCTCGGAGAAATCGAATGGCTTTAACTAACGCAGATCGCGCAGAGATCATCGCTAAATTTGCTCGTGCTGAAAACGACACTGGTTCACCTGAAGTACAAGTTGCTTTATTGTCTGCGCAAATCAACGATTTGCAAGGTCACTTTAAAGAACACAAACACGACCATCACAGCCGTCGTGGTTTGATCCGTATGGTAAACCAACGTCGTAAATTACTTGACTACTTAAACGGTAAAGATCACGGTCGTTATGTTGCTTTGATCGGCGCATTAGGTTTACGTCGTTAATTCGATTTTACTTTGTTTTCGCTATTTCGCATGTTGCAATGCCTTATCGCTGAAAAGAGAGTTTCACCTAATTTCCGTTAGGTGAGTTTAGAAGGGGCGCTTGTTCGCTCCTTCTTTGTGTTTAAATTTATTTAAAAATTTTGATCTAGTGCGATGGCTTCTAAGCTTTGTCATTTATCCACACGCTAGTGGTGGTCTGAATGCCAAACCTTAGGGGTCTCACTAGAATAAAACTAGGAAAATATAATACATGTCAATGTTTAATATCATTCGTAAAGAATTCCAATTCGGTCAACATCAAGTTGTTTTAGAAACGGGTCGTGTTGCACGTCAAGCCAATACAGTGTTAGTGACCATGGGTGGCGTAACTGTTCTGGTTGCAGTGGTTGCCCAACCTAAAGCAAAAGCGGGTCAAGACTTTTTCCCGCTAACTGTTAACTACCAAGAAAAACAATATGCTGCTGGTCGTATCCCGGGTGGTTACGGTAAGCGTGAAGGCCGTGCCTCAGAAGCTGAAACGTTGATTTCACGTCTGATCGACCGTCCAATCCGTCCGTTGTTCCCGGAAGGTTACTTCAACGAAATTCAAGTTACAGCAACTGTTGTTTCTTCTGACAAAACCATGGATGCCGATATCGCTGCAATGCTCGGTACTTCTGCTGCATTGTCAATTGCCGGTACCCCATTCCGTGGTCCAATCGGCGGTGCGCGTGTTGGTTTAATCAACGGTGAATACGTTCTTAACCCGAACTTTGAACAACTTGCACAATCTGACCTTGACCTTGTGGTTGCGGGTACTGAATCTGCAGTATTGATGGTTGAGTCTGAAGCGAAAGAGCTTTCAGAAGACCAGATGCTCGGTGCTGTTCTGTTCGGTCATGACGAAATGCAAATCGCAATTCAAGCGATTAAAGAATTTGCTGCTGCTGCGGGCGCAGTTGAATCAACTTGGGTTGCTCCAAGCAAAAACGAAGTGCTTCTTGAGCAATTAAAAGCAGCTTTCGAAGCGAAGATTTCTGAAGCATATACCATTGCAGTCAAACAAGACCGTTATGCGGCACTTGATGCACTTTATGCAGAAGCAGTTGCTCAGTTCGTTCCTGAAAATGACGAAACGGGTATTGCTGACGAAGTTAATGAATTATTTGAAGACCTTAAATACCGTACCGTACGTGATAACATCTTGTCAGGTAAGCCACGTATTGATGGTCGTGATACCAAAACTGTTCGTGGTATCGACGTACAAGTAGGCGTATTAGACCGTGCACACGGTTCTGCATTATTTACACGTGGTGAAACTCAGGCGTTGGTTACAACCACTTTGGGTAACACGCGTGATGCTTTGATGGTGGATACCCTTGCGGGTACCAAAACTGACAACTTCATGTTGCACTATAACTTCCCAGCATATTCTGTCGGTGAAACCGGTCGTGAGTCTGGTCCTAAGCGCCGTGAAATCGGTCATGGCCGTTTAGCGCGTCGTGGTGTTCAAGCCGTTCTTCCAGCAGCTGACCGCTTCCCGTACGTGATTCGTATCGTTTCTGACATCACTGAATCTAACGGTTCATCTTCAATGGCTTCTGTATGTGGTGCTTCATTATCACTTATGGACGCAGGTGTTCCGCTTAAAGCACCAGTTGCAGGTATTGCAATGGGCTTGGTGAAAGAAGGTGAGCGTTTTGCAGTTCTTTCTGACATCTTGGGTGATGAAGATCACTTAGGTGATATGGACTTTAAAGTTGCCGGTTCTGCAAACGGTATTACTGCACTTCAAATGGATATCAAGATCGAAGGTATCACTGAAGAGATCATGGAAGTTGCATTAAACCAGGCATTTGCGGGCCGTATGCACATCCTCAATGAAATGAATAAAGTCATTTCACGTGCGCGTGCTGAAATCAGTGCCAATGCGCCAACATTTGAAGTGATTAACATCAATCCAGACAAGATCCGTGATGTGATTGGTAAAGGTGGTGCTACGATTCGTGCCATCACAGAAGAAACCAAAGCTGCGATTGATATCGAAGACAATGGTACCGTGCGCGTATTTGGTGAAACTAAAGCTGCTGCGCGTGCTGCGATTGCAAAAATCCAGGCACTTACTGCAGAAGTTGAACCAGGCAAGATCTACGACGGTAAAGTCATCCGTATCGTTGAATTTGGTGCGTTCGTTAATATCATGCCAGGTACTGATGGTTTGCTTCACATTTCGCAAATCTCGAATGAGCGTATTGCCAACGTGACTGACGTATTGAAAGAAGGTCAGGAATTGAAAGTACAGGTTGCTGATGTCGACAACCGTGGTCGTATCAAGTTGACAATGAAAGATATCGAGCAAGCATAAGCTAGCGTAGTCTTTTGACTCAAAAAGCGCATTGTGTAAACAATGCGCTTTTTTATTAACTGGATGATTCTTATGAACATAATTTTTAAACATTTTAGGCATAAGCTGTAGAAATTATGAACATAAGTGGCTTTTATATTAGACATTAGTCTAATATTTTAAATGTGAGCCCTACAACTAACGTAGAATCCCCCAAATTTCCGTGCCTGCCGTATTTATGTGGTTTTAGATAGACAGTCGGAAGTCTATTTGTTCATCTCAATATGAAGGAATATTGCACATGCTTGTCGATCATGTAGCCGCAGGTCAAGATGACCAACAACCTCCCAAAAAACCAAAGTTCTATCAAATTCTCTATGTACAAGTGATCTTCGCAATTGTTGCGGGGATACTACTCGGTCATTTCTTTCCGGAGTTTGGTGAAAGCTTGAAGCCGCTGGGCGAAGCCTTCATTAAAATGGTGAAAATGATTATTGCCCCGGTGATTTTCCTGACCGTTGTCACAGGGATCGCGGGCATGAAAAACATTGGAAGTGTTGGACGGGTGACCGGGAAGGCAATGATTTACTTCCTGACCTTTTCAACCTTAGCTTTGATTGTTGGTCTGATTGTCGGAAATGTGATTGAACCCGGTCATGGTTTAAATATTGATCCAAGTACCTTACACAGCACCAAAGTTGACGAATATGCAGCCAAAGCACATGAGTCTTCAATCACCGGCTTCTTAATGAATATTATTCCGGATACCTTGGTCAGCCCATTCGTATCAGGACAGATTCTTCAAGTGCTATTTGTTGCCGTATTATTTGGTTTGGCTTTGGCAAAATCAGGTGATTTAGGTCGTCCAGTCACAGACTTTCTTCAACAACTGACCAATCCTGTGTTTACCTTGGTGGGAATGTTGATGAAGTTCGCGCCAATTGGTGCATTTGGTGCCATGGCCTTTACCATTGGTGCGTACGGCATTAGTTCGATTGGTAATCTGATGTTGCTGATCGCGACCTTCTATATTACCGCATTACTGTTTGTGATCGTCATTCTGGGCGCTGTTGCACGCTATAACGGTTTCTCGATTATTGATCTGATCCGTTATATTAAAGATGAACTCTGGTTGGTACTCGGGACCAGTTCTTCTGAAGCCGCATTACCTTCATTGATGGCGAAAATGGAAAAGGCAGGCTGTGAGAAATCGGTGGTCGGTCTGGTGATTCCAACAGGCTATTCCTTCAATCTGGATGGCACCAATATTTACATGACCTTGGCAGCCTTGTTTATCGCGCAGGCCTGTAATATCGAATTGACGCTGACTCAGCAGATCACCATTCTATTGGTGGCGATGTTGAGCTCTAAAGGTGCAGCAGGGATCACTGGTGCAGGCTTTATTACCTTGGCAGCGACACTTTCAGTAGTACCTGCAATTCCAGTCGCAGGGATGGCACTGATTCTAGGGATTGACCGTTTCATGTCTGAATGTCGTGCATTAACCAACCTGGTCGGAAATGCATGTGCAACGATCGTGGTTGCGAAATGGGATAAAGCATTAGATAAGGAACAACTTGATCTGGCGTTAAAGCACGGGATCGTTAAAGAAGATGCATAATCTTTGATCTGTTCAAAAAGCCTCCTCGTGAGGCTTTTTTTATGGCATGGCAACGCGGTGGTTTGAATAGCGATAGCTTTTTATGACGCTTCATGGCAGCATTTCAATAGCTATCCAAATTCATCTTGTCCTATGCAGCTTTATTATTTTTATCGTCATAATAGCGAAAATACAATTTTTATTAGTACAGAACAACAAGCAGAACATGCGCTGGAATTTTTGTGGGTCGATAGTTTAAGGCAGGATCTGGTCAATCATACCGAGACCTGGCAAAGCGATATTGGTCAGTATACCGGATTGGTCTTGAACGAATTTCATATGCGCGACTTGCTCAATATCGAGCATCCTTGTGCTTTTGATACGGTAGAAGAATATGACCTGCTGGTGTTCCGTAAACTCATTAGCCCAGATGACCAGATTCTTGAAAGCGAGAATGTGCTGGAATCCCATGAGAGCGTATTTGGACTTGCCACCACACCGATGAGTTTTATCCTGACTCCTACGATTTTGGTCAGTGTTAGGGAGCAGGGCAATCAGGCAGTGGAGAGCTATATTCAGCGTATTCAAACCATTATGGGACGTCCGATCGCCGAGCAGAATAAACCGCGTAAATTACCTGCCACACCCGCAGATCTTTGCTTGCGTTTACTGAATAGCATGATTGATGGTTATCTGAATCTACGGACTCCGCTCACCCGTCGGGTGGAATATTGGCAACAGCAATTGTTACAGGGCAATCGTCGTTTTAAGCAATGGCATCAGTTATTTCATGAAGACATGGCATTCCAGCAAATCGAAAATTTATGTGAGGAACAGATTGAAACCTTGCAGGAGTTTAGAGATGAGCTGGTGGATAATTATCATCATGTCGTGGGTGAGCATAAACATAAGGCACAAGATATCTTGCTGGTACGTTTGAATGATCTGATGAGCCATGTCGAGCGGGTACAGAAACATAGCTTACGCTTGCGTAATGCGATTCAGTCAGCTATCGATTTGCATTTTTCTGCGATTGCCAACCAGACCAATGAAAACATGCGTATCTTGGCGATTATCACCGCCATTTTTGCGCCATTGACCTTGTTAACGGGTATATACGGGATGAACTTCGAGTTTATTCCCGGGCTGAAATCGCCGGTCGGGTTCTGGATCATGCTGGGGGTAATGCTGATGAGTACGGTATTGCTGCTGTATTATTTCTATCGTCAGCATCTAGTTGGACGCGGTGAACGGAGTGTGATTGATTTGCTGGCACAGCAACATAAGCAGCGTAATCTGAATTTGCTATGGTTTCTGGACTACGAACCGATTAAGCAAACACTGAAAGAAGTGGAGAAAATGACCAAGTTAAAATAGTTTGAACTTGGTCATACTAAATCCTTTAATGAAAATGTTTGAGCTGTTTACGTAGTTGCTGAACTTCATCGATTAAGTCCAGCATCACGGCTACAGCTGACAGACTTGCATCAAAGTCACGTTGCAGACGATAGGCACGTCTGGCACGGCTGACATCTTCACCAATAAACTGATAGCTTTGTGGGTCGACAGAGATCTGCAAAATATCATAATCGATCAGCTTGAGGACCCAGTCGGTACTTTGACCACATGCTTCGGCAAAGTGTTCAAGATCAAGTGCCAATTGTTCATCAATGATTTCAACTTGGCAGTGACCGTCATATTGAATTTCTTTGTATTGAATCGTTGTCATGATCTTACTCCTTATGAGGCACGAGGTTTGAATGCAGCAAAGGCATCGGCAAATTGTTGATAAGCCTGTTGCTCTTGCTCACTGTGCGCTGGCGGTAAAACAATATTGATAATCAGGTACAGATGTCCCGCAGTCTTGTTGGGAATGCCTTTCTCTTTTAAACGTAATTGCTGCCCGTTCTTGGCGTTTTTCGGCAAGTTGACCTTGAGTTGTCCCGCAGGGGTATTGACCTCAATACCTTGTCCCAAACCTGCTTCCCAAGGACTGACATCAATGGTTTGATAGACGTCAGCGCCTTCGACCCGAATCCGGTCAGTATCCTTATACTGAATTTCGATATAAAGATCGCCATTTGCACCGCCATTGATCCCACTCTGGCCTTGACCATTGAGACGGATTTGCTGACCTTCCTTCATGCCTTTTGGAATTTTAACTTCCAAGGTTTTACGTTGAACCTCAGGCTCACCATAGACGTTATAAGTCGGAATTTGTAGCGTGATTTGCTGGGTTGATCCGTGATAGGCAATCTCTAGATCGACCTGAATACTGGCATGTTGATCTTCACCACGATAGCTACGCTGTTGGCGTTGAGAACGTTGTTGCCCGCCGCCGAAGCCTGAGCCGAAACGACCAAACAGGTCTTCAAAGCCACTAAAATCTGCCCCATCTCCTGAACTCTGGCGATAGAACTGCGCACCATCGAAACCGCTTTGGTTAGCTTGACCAAAGTTGGAAAAACCTTGTGGATGATCCAGCATTTGATCATATTCAGCTTTTTTGCTGCTATCGCTCAAGGTGTCATAGGCGACATTGATCGCCTGCATTTTGGCTTCCGCATCCGCTTCTTTACTAATGTCAGGATGATATTTACGCGCCAGTTTTCGATAGGCTTTTTTGATTTCATCTGCTGAGGCATCTCTAGAAACACCTAGCTCTTCATAATAATTTTTTGCCATGATCTTTAAATATAATAATGTTGTGTTTCTTTCATTATGAAACGAATCCAAGAGATTTCAATGGATTCGATTGTATAAGACTTGTTCTGTTTGAATTAGAAAACAGCGTGTAAATAATTTTATTTGGCTTGGTTGAACGTTTAGATAAAGGTTTCGATGAGACCATAGAGCGCAATCAAGACCAGCAAGGCACCGCATAAACCGAGAATTTTTGGATAAATACTGCTTTGCGATAAGCGACGGAAGAATAGATACACCAAAGATAAGGTCAGGAAATCCAGAATAATCCAGGTTACCGTCAACAGACTGAGACTAAAATTGATATTGGGTGAAATTGAAATAAACTGTGGGAAAAATGCCGAGAAGAAAATAATATCTTTGGGATTGGAGATGCCGACCAGAAAGCCTTTGTTAAAACCGCCATTTTGTGCCGCTACGGTTTGAATCGCAGTAGGATGCGGCGCCTGAATGACTTCTTTAATAATGCTATAACCGAGATAGGCAATATAAAGGCAACCTAGTACCCGAATGGCTTTCAGGTAGTTTTCATCAATGCTGAGAAAGCCTTTGAGAATCAGCACTGAGATAAAAATCAGGATTAAAGAGGCAAAGTTGGTTCCAAAGATGGTCTGTAGCGCTTTTTTATAACCGCCTTTGAGTCCGGCACTGGCCACCAGAATCATGACAGGCCCCGGCGTGGCGATCAGCACCACCACACTCACAATAAACAGTACATATTCGAAGTAATTCATAGATTAATCATAAGGTCGATATTATAAGGAGATTTGAACATTGTTTTATCGGGTAGACCTTAATACAAAATAAAAAAAGACGGAAGCCCGTCTTTTTTTATTTTCAAGATTGAATGAATTAACTTAAATGTTCACCGAATAAAGCCAAGGCTTCTTCTGCCGTAAATTCATAGCGTGTATTACAGAACTGGCAATCCATCTGGATCGGATTTTGTGCTTCTAAAGTTTCATGCACTGCATCTACACCAATCTGAATCAGGGCATTGGCACAGCGCTCTTTTGAACAGGTACAACCAAACTTTAACTGCTCAACTTCAGGTAAACGCACTTCTTCTTCGTTATATAAACGATAAAGGATTTCATTGGCTGACAGGTCGGTCAGTTCTTCCGGTTTCAAGGTTTCGGTGAGCATGGTCAGACGAGGCCATAGGTCTTCGTCGACCAGTTTTTGCTCTTCTTCATCATTACGCGGAAGTAGCTGAATCAATAAGCCGCCTGAACGTTTGCTGTTGGTCGCCAAGACAATATGCGTCGGAATCTGCGCCGATAAATCGTAATATTGTGTCAAACAGCCGGCCAAGGTCGGTTGATCAAGCGGTACGATCCCTTGATAGCGTTCGCCGTGTTCAGGTTCAATATTAATGAACAGCACCGGATTGGTTAAGGCTGCCAGTACCGTACGGCTATCATGACCTTCGACAAATCTTGGATCTTCTTCATAATCAGCCAAGGCACGGACTTCACCCAAATGGTTACATTCAGCCATGGCCCATTTAAAGGTACCGCTTGCCTGAATCTGTAAGCTAATACGACCACGGATTTTCAGTGTGCTGGCAAGTAATGCAGTCGCACTTAACATTTCGCCCAACAGGCTTTGTACTGCAGGCATATATTCGCGTTGCGCCAAAATGGTTTGTAATGCTTCTTCCAGATGCACCACTTCACCGCGAACAGGGCAGTCCTCAATAAAAAAGCGTTGGCGTAAATCAGACATATTTTTCTCCAGTATCCCGCACAGGGAAAACAAAGCAATGCGCTGCTTTGAAAAGCACTGAGGGCTTTATAAAAAGGTGCATGTATGCAGTCAATAATGGTGTCAGTTTGCTAAAACTCAAGATGTTTCATTGAGTGAATTTGCATCACTTTGTGTGTTTTGATCACTGCGCGTGCGATCAGTCTGCAAAGTTTTTGTGTTTTCAAATAAATACTCAAGTTCTGCAATCGCACTCGGATAATGTTCAATAACCTCTTGCTGTTCCTGTACCCAGTGTTGCTGGATCAGCAGCAGTTCATCCTGTTGCTTAAAACGCTCTATCTGGGTTTGTGCATCAAGATTTGATAGGCCCGTTTCAAGCAACGCCTGCTGGGCCATCTCCAGTGAAGCGGCATAGGTTTCACGCCAGATATATTGAATGCCTAAAGCATTGAGTAAATGCGCATGATGACGGTCGCGTGCCCGCACAAACAGGGTCAGGTCCGGATGATTCAAGCGCAGATAACGTGCCAGATTCATACTGTCTTCAACATCATCAATGGCGAGGATCAGGAGTTTGCAATATTCGATTCCGGCAGCACGTAAGTTCTCAACCTGGGTCACATCAGCATCAAAAAACCGGTGTCCATATTGTTCAATAAAATCAGCATCCGGCTGGTTGCTGTCAATCACGCTGAAGTGTTTGCCCTGTGCATGTAAAGCACGAGCAACCACTTGCCCAAAGCGTCCAAAACCGACAATCAGAATCGGATGTTGCGGCACATCTTCAGGTGCAACAAGTACTTTTTTCTGCAACCGTGGCAAAATTTCTGTATCAAATAGCCAGTACAGCAGCGGCGTCAATAACATCGAGCCGAAGACGATCAGTAAGGTAGGCTGTAATAAGGCCTTGCCGAGTAAATTTTCACTTTCTGCCAGTTTGAGCAAGATAAAGCTCAGTTCACCACTTTGCGCCAAGGTGATGGCAAACAGGATACTGAGTCGGGCATGACGTTGCTGGTAATAATGGATAGCTGCAATCACACCAGACTTGATCAGGATCAGCCCAAAGATTGAACCCAGGATCAGTAAAGGAGTTTGAATTAAAGGTTCTAATGAAAGGCCTAAACCCATCGCCAGAAAAAATAACCCGATGGCCGCATCTTTAAAAGGTTCAAGAATACGTTCAACTTCAGCTTTAAATTCGGTTTCTGCCAGTAATAAGCCTGCCAAAAATGCACCAATCAAGACATGAATATTCAAAATATCCATAATCAGAATGACCGAGACAATGATCAGGGCACTCAGCACAGGGATGAGTTGAATACTGTTTTTTTGTGCTAAAAAGCGGAAGGCTGGACGCACCAGATAGCAACTGGCGAGAAACAGACCTGAAATCGTGGCAATGATTGCTGCAAAATAAGCAATCCCGTGTCTTGTCGATGCAGTATCTTCCAGCAAAGGAAACAGCGCAATCAGAATCACGGTAATAAAAATCTGAAATTGCAGTGTGGCTAAACAGGCTTGCCCCAACGGGTTATGCAGTTGCTGTTTGTTCTGTAACAGTTGCTGCACTAAAGTCACTGCGGAGAGTGCCAGTGCAAAGCCAAGAATGAGACTGCTCTGCAACTGGTGAAACAGCAGGAAAGCTGCACCGGCTAAAAGCGGGATGGTGACTGCAAGTTGTAGTCCCGTACTTTTAAGGATAGTTTTACGTTCCAGCCACAGTTGTACAGGTCGAAAGCTTAGACCTAGAAACAGCATGACCGCCATCATGCCTAGATTAAGTAGTGACTGGATCAGTTGAGGATCTGCAATCAGCCCAGAAACATGTGTACCGAGTACAAGCCCTGTGATGAGATAACCTAAAACTGTTGTGCCCATGTAGCGCTTGGCCAAGGGCACAAAAATTAAAGTCGCAGCCAGTAAAAAAATAATGGGGAGCAGTAAGGACATCGAATGCCTCAATTTTTCTATTCTGTTTAGACGAACCCAAATGAGTAAAGCTTAAAAAGACCCATCCGTGATGGGGCTTTGATAAGGTGCGCCTAAACTAGCTTAACTAAACTCTTGTGGATCAACATCAATGGAAAGCCTGAGTTGATGCTGTCGTGGTAAATGTACCACTTGTTGCCACCATTGACGCAAATAAAAGTGCAGTTTTGCCCGATCGGTAGATAAAATCACCATGTGCGCACGATAACGGCCTGCTTTACGCTCCATCGGTGCAGGGATTGGGCCCCAGATATCGACCAGATCGCCAGCCATTGTTCTAAGTTGCTGGGCAATCTCGGCCAGAAAGTGTTGGCTATAGTCGCGATCTTTCGATTCCACCCGAACCAGAACTGTATAACGATAAGGCGGCAGCATGGCAATTTTGCGATCAGCCAGCATTTGTTTGGCAACGGTACGATAATCATGCTCAATCAGCGTGGTTAGCATTGGATGATCAGGGCGTAAGCTTTGTAAATAGACACTGCCTTTATGCTCACCACGTCCAGCACGCCCGGCCACCTGCACAATCAATTGTGCAGTCCGTTCAGGCGCGCGCGGATCGACACTGAGCAGGCCCGCATCAATATCCAGAATCGCAACCAGCGTCACATGCGGGAAATGATGGCCTTTCGCCAGCATTTGCGTGCCCAGCAAGATACTTGGTTTGTTTTGCTGGATCCGGTCATAAATTTTCTGCCAGCTACCGACCCGGCTGGTACTGTCGCGGTCAACCCGTATCACTTCATTGTGCGGGAACAGTTCCTGTAAATGTTCCTCAAGCTTTGCCGTTCCTGCCCCTATGGTTTTTAAACTCTGTTTCTGGCATGCAGGACAATGATCTGGCAAACGGTTGATGGTTCCGCAATGATGACAATGCAAATAGTGGTAAGGCTGTGAATGCAGGGTAAAGTGCGCATCACAATGAGGACAGTTGGCTTGCCAGCCGCAGCTTTCACACATCAGGATCGGCGCATAACCGCGTCGGTTTAAAAAGATCAGGACTTGTTCTTTGCGCTCTAAGGTCTGCTTGATTTGCTGAATCAAGGTCTGGCTGAGACCATGCTGCTTTTTTGCAATCTTTAAATCCACCACATGCATTTTCGGTAAAACCGCCACACCTGCACGTTGATTCAGTTCAAGCAGTTCCAGCTTTCCAGATTCAACCAGATGATAACTATCGATACTTGGCGTCGCAGAGCCAAGTATCACCGGACAGTTCTGCAAATGTCCGCGATATAAGGCAACGTCACGGGTATGATAACGGAAGCCTTCTTGCTGTTTATACGAGAGGTCATGTTCTTCATCCAGAATGATCAGCCCCAGATTGGGCAATGGAGTATAAATTGCAGAGCGTGTCCCAATTATGATCGAGGCTTTGCCAGTTTGTGCATGTTGCCATGCCTGTAACCGTTTTGAGTCATTCAGCCCTGAATGCAGTAAAGCAATATCACAATGAAAGCGTGACTTAAAACGTGAAACGGTTTGCGGGGTGAGGCCAATTTCCGGTACCAGCACCAGTACTTGTTTGCCTTGTTTTAATACCTCATGCATCACTTGCAGATAAACTTCAGTTTTGCCGCTGCCCGTCAAACCATCGAGTAAAAAAGCCTGATAATGATGTTGTGCCTTGAGAATCTGTTGAATGGCTTTTTTCTGGCCTTCATTCGGTGTTAACGGAACTTGCGCCAGTTGCACCGGTGTCGGGGTAAAATCATGCGGCTCCAGACAGCACTCAACCAGGCCTTTCTTTTCCAGCGCTTTCAGGGTTGAGGTTTCCACCCCGCTCAGGTTTAAGACATTTTCAGTGGTGCCATGCGGATGCAGTTTTAACACCTGATAGGCGTCATATTGTTTTTGCGAACGTTTTAATAATGAGGCTGGGTCATCATGGGGTGTGATTTTCCATAGATGAAACAGGATATCTAAGGCACGACCTTGTCTGAGTAAGGTCGGTAAGGCACTTTGCATGACCTCGCCAATCGGAAATTGATAATATTGGGCGGACCATGTCAACAAAGTTAAAACTTGTTGGTCTAAAATCGCTTCCTGATCGAGTAATTCCGTAATGGCTTTAAGTTTGAACTGACCGGTAAAGACTTCGTCCGGATTGACTTTTTCAGTGATGATCCCGACCAGATTTTGCCGCCCAAATGAAATCGCAACACGCGCGCCAACCTGTGCCTGAGCGTATTGCGCTGCGCTCACCGTATAATCAAAGGTATCATACAGATACACTGGTATGGCAACGCGAATACGGTAAACAACAGTGCTAGAATTTTGGGTCGGCATATCGGCTTCATTCATATAAAGTGTATGTTGATATTTTCAGCCTTTTAAGTTGTATGATCGCTTAAAACAACTTAAATAAGGCATGACGGCATCTCATAGAATTATGCTAAAGTGCTATGCGTTATGTCGATGAATTTCATGTGGAACCACGTTCCTCAGGCCATACACGGATGCACTTAACAACGACTATTTTGGGACAATTAGAACAGAACCATGCCTGCTTATCAATTTACTGCTCTTGATGCCTCTGGAAAGCAACAAAAAGGTGTGCTGGAAGGGGATTCCGCACGCCAGATTCGCCAACAGTTACGCGATAAAGCCTGGACGCCGATCGCGGTCGATGCAGTCGAGCAAAAAGACAAACAGCAACAGCGTTCGTGGTTTAAAAAAAGCTTTAGTGCCTATGATCTGGCATTGATGACACGTCAACTCTCGGTATTGGTCGCGGCTGGGATTCCGCTGGAAGAAGCCCTGCGTGCCGTCAGTAAACAAAGTGAAAAAGCGCATGTCCGCAATCTACTGATTGCGGTCCGTTCCAAAGTTCTGGAAGGGCATTCACTGGCAAAAGCGATGCAGCAGTCAGGACGCTTTCCCGAACTATATATTGCAACAGTGGCGGCAGGCGAACGTTCAGGCCACCTGGATCTGATTCTGGATCAGTTATCGGATTACACTGAAAACCGTTTTGCCATGCAGAAGAAAGTTCAGGGTGCGATGATTTATCCGATCGTACTGATGTTGATGTCTTTCGGCATTGTGATGGGCTTGATGACCTATGTGGTGCCTGAAATCGTCAAGACCTTTGAACAAAGTAAAGAAGCTTTGCCTTGGATTACGGTTGCCTTGATGAAGGCCAGTGCCTTTATCCGGCATACCTGGATCGGTATGCTCATTCTTGCTGTCGTATTCATTATTTTATTTACCCGATTCTTAAGAACCAATGCAGGACATTATGCATTTGACCGATTAACGCTCAGATTGCCACTATTTGGTAAACTTTCGCGTGGTATAAATGCGGCACGTTTTGCCAGTACCTTATCCATTTTAACCCGCTCAGGCGTGCCTTTGGTGGAAGCATTACGCATTGGCGCCGAAGTTAGTAATAACTGGGTCATTCGTGATGCCATTGAAGTGGCGATGGAACGTGTAACAGAAGGAGGGAATTTGGCAACACAACTGGAACGTTGCGGTTATTTCCCGCCGATGATGGTACAAATGATCCGAAGTGGAGAAGCTTCTGGTGAACTGGATCGTATGTTGGATCGTGCATCGACCATGCAGGACCGTGAGGTGACCACCTTTATTTCTACGTTACTAGCCTTGCTTGAACCCTTGATGCTGATTTTTATGGCAGCAATTGTATTGGTGATTGTGATTGCGGTAATGTTGCCAATTATTAATATGAACAATATGATCTGATGAGTGACATGAAAGAGATGAATATGAATAATTCAATGAATAAGCACAATGTTGAACAAAGCTTGAATCCTTGCACTCAAAGCACAGTTTCTCGTCTTGCGGAATCGTGTGACTCAGAGCATAGCTCTTCGTCTTGCGCTCGGACAAAGTTCCACTTTGTTAACCCTCGCTCAGGATTTACCCTCATTGAAGTGATGGTTGTTATTGTAATTTTAGGTGTTCTCGCTGCACTGATCGTTCCGAACGTGATGGGGCGTGGTGAAAAGGCTAAAGTGGATACCACCAGCATTACCTTAAAAGGTGTTGCGGGTGCACTGGATCAATATAAGTTAGATAATGGCCGTTACCCATCCATGCAAGATGGCGGTTTAGATGCGTTGGTGAACCAGCCAGCCACAGCGAAAAACTGGTTACCCGGTGGTTATGTAAAAGGTGGTTATCCAAAAGATAGCTGGGAAAATGATTTACAGTATGTGATTCCAGGTCGTGAAGGTCGTCCATTTGATTTATATTCGTTTGGTGCGGATGGTAAAGAAGGTGGCGAAGGCAACGATGCCGATATTTATTATCAGCCTTAATCGTTAGATAAAAAGATCACTTCACTTTTGAGTTATTAAATCGAGAGTGAAGTGATAATGTTTCTTAATTAATAATTAATTTATAAGTTGTTGAAAAATAAAAATAGAATAAAATATTGAATATGTGAGAGTTATAATAAGAATTATTCCCATATTTAATAGTTACAAGAAAAAGAAATTATGCAGCAAAATAGGCTGTTTCTTTAGATCAAAGCTTTGCATAATAAATCAGACCTTTGAACACAAGTGTGAGAAATCAGATGAAAGCATTTTTTATGTTGGATGAACTGAATCAGTTTCATTGGGCAATGCTTAAATCTGTATTGCTCATTTTAGCGTTATTGCCAATGAGTGAAGGTGCGTTGACCTTATGGCAAGCCACTGAGGGCAGTAGCCAGATTATGATTGGTTTCTTTGCATTAAGCATGTTCAGTGCGTGGTTGGTGCTGTGCTTTTTAAGTGCTTTAAAAACCACGCTCTGGCATCGGGCTGACCTGATTTCTAAATATGAGCAATTTTTATTTAAGGCTTATCGTTATATTCCGATGCTATTTTTATCCAGTCTGGTGGCCTATTTAAGCCTGCAATTCTCGATCAGCTTTTAAATCATTTGAAACTGAAGCGTTAAAAACGTAGATTTTAAATCTACGTTTTTTATTGTCTGAATTTAGCCAGCCTAAACAAACAGAAAGCTAATTTTGCGTAGGATGGGCAAGACCAGCAGCAGAACAGGAAAAGCAATCAGCAAGAAAATTCCCTAGACAGAAAACCAGATATCAGCAAAAATTATTCTAATCCCATGCGATGTATCGTACTCATGCGCGACACCCTCAAGGTTATGCTGACCGATAGAAACAAAGCTAAAACAACTACGGCATAATAATTTGGAATCTGTTAAAAACCAAAAGAAGACTTTTTGAAATTTGGTATTTTTTACTTTCTAAAGCGACCAACGCCAATGCCTGATTAAATAGTTCTAAGCATTGTTGAAGAGATCTTGGCACATTAATTGACCTAAACCTATACGGCTTTATAAAGAGTAAAATTCATTAAATAGGCAGGGTTAAAATGGTGGGTAAAAAATAAGCATCTTTATTTAAAAATAGAGATCCTCTATATTCCATATAACTTGGAAAACCGCAGAGAATAACTAGATGCAACAAATTGAATGGAATGATTTTACTAAAGTAGAATTACGGGTCGGCCGGATTATACAGGCTGAGGTATTTAAACAGGCACGAAACCCCGCCTATATCTTACAGGTCGATTTTGGTGAAGAATTAGGCGTCCGGAAATCCAGTGCACAAATTACCAAACTTTATCAGCCTGAAGACTTGATTGGAAAACTGGTGGTGGCTGTGGTGAACTTTCCGAAGAAACAGATTGGTCCGATTCAATCAGAATGTCTGGTCACAGGTTTTCATAATGCGGCAGGAGAGGTGGCACTTTGCGTCCCAGAGTTTGAGGTTCCTCTGGGCACAAAGTTGTTGTGATTATCGACGCGATTTGAACGAAATATCGACTTTACGTGGACGGTAAATCCAGCCAATGATCAATAACAGTACTGAGAAAATCAGGATTGGATAATCACTTAAGCGGTTATACAAGGTTTGTCCCTGCATGGCAGGCAGTTCACCTCGAAGCACAGCTTCCTCATCCATTGGTGCCTGTTTTACAATATGACCATTCTGGTCGATAAATGCTGTCACACCGGTATTGGTGGCACGAATAAACCAGCGGCCATTTTCTTTGGCACGCATTTGTACCATTTGTAAATGTTGCCAAGGCCCAGCAGTGCCTGTAAACCAGGCATCATTCGATACCGTGATGAGAAAGTCACTATCCGATGCATTACGGCGGGTCAGGTTGGGATAAGCCACCTCATAGCAAATGGCGGCTGCCAGTGCATGGCCTTTAACGGCTAAGGGCTTCTGATTGGCTTCACCACGAGTAAAACCGCTCATGCTGACATCGTTCTGCATTGCAGGCAGAACCCATTTCAGCATGCCAGATAGTGGAATATATTCGCCAAACGGTACCAGACGCTGCTTTTTATACAGACCATGCGAATCGCTGCCTGAGGCCATAATACTGTTGTAATACAACGGCTCACCGACCTGCTGTGACTTGGCCATATCCCAATAGGGGATGCCCGTTACCCAGGCGCTGTCTGTTTTCTTGGCTTGAGCAGCCATCGCATCCAGAAATTCCGGAATATCGGTCTGGAACATTGGAATGGAGGATTCTGGCCAGACAATCAGGTCACGGCCCCATTCAGCGCGGGTCAGGTTGGCATAAATTTCTAACGTCTTGATCTGATATTCAGTCAACCATTTCAGGTCTTGAGGAATATTGCCCTGAATTAAAGACACACTCAGGGGCTTAGCGGCTTTGGGTTGCACGAACTGAATCAATCCAGCACCCCATGCACCTAAAACTAGAACTGCGGAAGGCACCGCCCAAAACCAGCGACGATTTAAGATCTCCACCAGGGCACAGGCCAGTACAATCACCACGAAAGAAACTGCATACACACCAAACAGTGGTGCATAACCATCTAATAGACGTTCAGTAAAGGCATAACCAGCGAATAACCACGGGAAGCCAGTGAACACCCAGGTCTTGGCCCACTCAAACAGCACCCATAGTGGTGCAAATGTAAGCGGTGTTTCGGGGAAAAAGCGACGATACAGCCAGGTTTGAAAGGCTGTAAACAAGCCCATTGCTGCCGCCATAAAGGCAATCATCAACACGCTTAAAAAGGCATTGGTATCGCCATAGATATGGATGGAGGTATAGAGCCAGAATGCGCCGACAAACCATAAACCAAAGCCATAGGCCCAACCGAGCGCAAAGGCCTGACGGGGAGTCCGCTGGCGCAATACGGCATACAGTAATGCAGGCGATAAAATTGCCAGCCACCAGAAATAGTAAGGGGCGAGCGCCAAACTAAAGATTGCACCCGAAATGAGTGCAATCAACAGTGGAAAAATAAAAGGGAGCTGTTTTTGTGGTTGAGACGAATTTAACAGCTTCTCAAAATAGGTTCTCATTGACGGACAGCTCGAATCAGATGAATAGTGCGTGCATCTGCTTCAATAATGGTAAATTGCCAATCGCCAAGTTCAATGGTTTGACCTTGTAAATCGCTGACTAAACCAATTTCTTGCAGCAGTAAACCGCCCATAGTTTCAACTTCATCGTCAGAAAAATCTGCATTTAAAATAGTGTTGAAATGTTCGATTGGTGTAAGTGCCTGCACAATCCACGTATTTGCTGTGGTTGGGTCATTATCTGGAACGATATATAACGCTTCTTCATCGGCAATATCATGTTCATCTTCGATTTCGCCGACAATCTCCTCAAGAATATCTTCAAGGGTGACGAGACCAGAGGTTGAGCCATATTCATCAATTACGATGGCAATATGGGTTTGCGTATTTTTCAACATACGCAGCACCTGATCTGAACGTGCACTTTCAGGCACAAACACAGGCTGGCGCATCAATGAACGAATATCAACTTTGACATTACGCTCAGTTAAAAAAGGTAACAGGTCTTTCGCTAACAGGATGCCCACCACATTATCGCTTTGATCCGCTGAGAATACCGGGAAGCGCGAATGTGCAGAGTCGATCAGTACATGCAGGATATCAAGTAATTGATCATCTTCCTGCAAGCTGATGATCGCTGTACGCGGTGTCATGACTTCTCGAATCTTTGTTGCTGGCAGGTCAAGAACACCCTCAAGCATGGCAACAGTATCTGGCTCTAAAAAGCGACGTGAGTCTTGAACTAACTTGAGTAATTCATCGCGGGTTTCAGGTGCGGTACCTAACCATTTTCTTAAGCCACGCATACCCCACGACGGACTGGATTCCTCGACCATGATCTTTCCTAAAGACTCTCTATATCAATTAGATGATTTTCATCATACCGAAGATAAAGCGGATATGCATCAACAATACTATGTAAAAAACGTACAGTTTTCCAAAACAGGCCGGATGATTTTTATATGAGCAGTTTATGCTAAAATGTGAAAATTCGAATATTTGAGTTTTATGATGTCTGAACAACCAAAACTTCCCGCTGTTCAAATCAATACGCGAGGTTTACGTTGCCCTGAACCTGTGATGATGTTGCATCAAGCCATTCGCAAAGCCAAGTCAGGTGATGTGGTTGAAGTGCTTGCCACAGACCCGTCAACCTCATGGGATATTCCAAAATTCTGTATGCATCTTGGACATGAGTTATTGCTCAAAGAAGAAAACCTGGATGAAAACAGCAATACTGAATACCGCTATCTGGTGCAGAAAGGCTAAGTTTAATTTTTGACTTTTAAATTGCATAGCACATAAAAAAATCCGAGTCTAAACTCGGATTTTTTGTTTTTGAATTACATGTTCGGATAGTTCGGACCACCGCCGCCTTCCGGCGTTACCCAAGTAATGTTCTGTGATGGGTCTTTAATATCACAGGTCTTACAGTGAACACAGTTGGCTGCATTGATCTGGAAGCGTTTAGAACCGTCATCATTTTCCATGATTTCGTAAACACCCGCAGGGCAGTAGCGTTGCGCTGGCTCATCCCATTTTGGTAGGTTAACGTTCACTGGAATTGAAGGATCAGTCAATTTCAAATGAGCTGGCTGATTTTCTTCATGTACCGTATTGGAGACGAATACTGAAGATAAACGGTCAAAGGTAAGCTTGCCATCCGGTTTTGGATAGTTTGGCTTAAATGTTGATGCATCTACCGTTTTCAGTGCAGCAAAGTCTTGTTTAAGATCATGCAAGGTGAATGGCACTTTAAGGATGTTTTGATCGATAAAGTTAAACGCGCCACCAATCCACTGACCAAACTTGTGCATGGCAGGGCCAAAGTTGCGTGAGTTATATAACTCTTCTTTTAACCAAGAATTGTTATATTTATCGGTATAAGAGGTGAGCTCTTTGTCGAAATAATCCTCACCTTCAAGCACACGTGCAATCGCCAGATCGCCACCTTTGGCAACACCCGCAGCAATTGCTTCGAATACTGCTTCACCACACAACATACCTGACTTCATTGCAGTGTGTGAACCTTTGATTTTTGAGAAGTTCAAGAAACCGGCATCATCACCAATCAAGCAACCGCCTGGGAAAGTGAGTTTAGGTAATGCATTAAAGCCACCTTTCACAACAGCACGTGCGCCGTAAGAAATACGTTTACCGCCTTCAAGGAATTGCTTGATGGTTGGGTGGGTTTTCCAGCGTTGCATTTCCATGAATGGATACATGTGCGGATTTTCATAGGATAAATCCACGATCATGCCCAGAGTGACCTGGTTGTTTTCAGCGTGATATAACCACCAGCCACCCGATGAACCGGTTTCAGACAATGGCCAGCCCGCACCGTGCATAACCAAGCCTGGCTTATGTTTAGCCGGATCGATTTCCCAAAGTTCTTTAATCCCGATACCGTAGTGTTGCGGATCAGCATCTTTATCAAGGTTATATTTTGCAATCAGGCGTTTACCGAGATGTCCACGGCAGCCTTCAGCGAATAAGGTGTATTTGGCATGAAGTTCATAGCCAGGCGTGAAATTATGTGTTGGCTCACCATTTTTGCCAATGCCCATATCACCTGTTTGAATGCCTTTTACGGTACCGTCTTCATGGTACAGAATCTCGGATGCAGCAAAGCCCGGGAAAATTGAAACTTCCAGCTCTTCTGCTTTCTGGCCTAACCAGCGCACGACATTACCGAGGGAAATCACATAGTTTCCTTCGTTGTGCATTGATTTTGGAACCATCCAATACGGCATTTTTTGTGCTTTGGTATCGGACAATAAGAAGTAGGTTTCATCACCCGTTACAGGAACATTGAGTGGCGCACCTTCTTCTTTCCAGTTTGGAAATAGTTCATTGATGGCACGTGGTTCAAGTACAGCACCTGAAAGGATATGCGCACCAACTTCGGAGCCTTTTTCAACAACACATACAGAAAGGTCAGGTAGGTTGTTTTCAATCGCTAATTGACGAATTTTAATCGCAGCAGATAAACCAGCAGGTCCTGCGCCTACGATCACTACGTCAAACTCCATCGCTTCACGTTCGATGTGTTCCATGTAGGACTCCTCATATTTTTAAGGGTGGCAACCGTAATATTGCGATTCGGCGCTGCCATGAGTGTTCTTAATTGCCAAACACAAATGATACTATTGTGCTTGCAAACGTTTGGGATAGTATAGTTTTAAACCTTGATCTCGCCAATTGGCTGAGCGGTCATATTTTCTCGTCAGCAAGGCATAAACTATGATAAATGAAAATGATTCTCCACAAAACTCTCTAGAAAATCAGGGAAAAGTCATGTTTTCTGATGATAAAAACTTAATGAACATTGCACAATACTTAAATGATGTACAGCAAAGTCACAAAAGGTCAATTCCGCCTTTAGAGCAGTGGCATCCAAAGCATTGTGGCAAAATAGATTTATGCATAAAAGCCAATGGAGAATGGTGGCACGAAGGTCAATTGATCAAACGTCAGGCTCTGCTGGATCTGTTCAGTAGGGTATTGTGGAAAGAAGACGGCAAATTCTACCTCAAAACCCCGGTGGAACAGATTGAAATCGAAGTTGAAGACGAACCATTACTGATCAATCAGGTGGATCAGGTCGAAATTGAAGGCAAGACTTACCTGCAATTGATAACACCTAATCAGGACGTGGTGATCGTGGATGAGCAGCATCCGATTTTTATGCGTGAATATGCAGGGGAGTTACGGCCGTATGTGCATGTGCGTTTTGGCATGAATGCCTTGATCCAGCGGCAGAGTTTTTATCATCTCGTCAACTATGGGACTTTGTCTGAAAATGCACAGGGCGAAACGGTTTTAACGCTAAAAAGTGGTGATTTGGTCTTGCATTTGAGCACCTGAGGTTTAAGCTTAAACGAGTAAATAAACCAGTGTCCATGTGCAATATGACAGCCGTTCAATCCATGCCTCTTTTACTTGATCCCATGCCACATGCATCTGCTGATGCACCCATTGGGGTTTTTGACTCAGGCATTGGCGGACTATCGGTTGCTCAGGAGATTGCAAGACATTTGCCCAATGAACGCATTCTGTACTATGCCGATACGGCGCATGTGCCCTATGGCGCACGTTCAGATCAGGAAATCCGTCAACTGACAGCTCAGGCAATCGAATGGCTTTATCGTCAGGGCTGTAAAATTGCCGTGGTGGCATGCAATACTGCCTCTGCTTTTAGTCTGGATTATTTACGTGATCACTATGGAGAGCGCTTTCCGATCGTGGGACTGGTGCCTGCATTGAAGCCCGCCGTCATTCAAACACAATCCAAAGTGGTGGCTGTGCTGGCGACACCTGCAACCTTCCGTGGACAGCTAATTAAAGATGTGATGGCAAACTTTGCCCAGCCTGCGGGCGTCAAAGTGTTGACCGTGACCAGTCTGGAACTGGTGCCATTTGTTGAGGCTGGACAGCAGATGAGTCCAGCTTGTCTCGACGTACTAAAACAGATTTTGCAACCTGTAGTGGAACAGGGGGCTGACTTTCTGGTCTTGGGCTGTACTCATTATCCTTTCCTGAAAGATGCGATTCGTCAGGTTTTTGCTGAAAAATTAAAATTAATTGATTCTGGACAAGCAGTTGCGCGACAAACTGCCTATCTTTTAATTAAAAATGGGTTATTATGTGACAAATTGCGTCATAACATTACCCGTATTCAATGTTATGTCAGTGGTAACAATGCGCGAGAACTGCAACCGGTTCTTCAGCACCTTATACCAGAACAATTAACATGGAAGATTCAAAATCTGGCCGAGATTGAGATAGGAAATCACTAAATCGAGCCATATTGATATATTTATTGGGGTTAGTTGTTAATAAAAATCAAGACAAATACTTGATATTATTGATCAATGAATTGGGGCCTGGCCTATGCAAGATACTCGTTATCAAGTCTTTATTTCTACCTCTGGCAATGAAATGCAGCCAGAGCGAGCGGTTCTGGCACAAACATTAGTTGGAATGGGATTCCTGTCATGGGGGCTGGAACAGCGCACCCCGCTCAGTACCTCGATTGCCCGTCGGCAAATTGATGATTGTGATTATGTGGTGATTTTGCTGGGGAGCCAATATGGCGAGCAATCGGTTTCAGGTGTGGGCTATATGCATCTGGAATATATTTATGCCATGACCAAACAGAAGCCTGTGATTGTATTTATGCATGAAGACCCCGAGTCGCGTGATGTTAAATTGCATGATCACAAGCCAGAACTGAAAGAAAAATTCAAAGAATTTAGAAAACAGCTCCAACACGAAGTGGATCAGGTGTTTTGTTATCGTACTTTAAGAGATCTGGAGCTGGCGGTACGTTCCAGTATGCCGCAGATGCTCGAGCGTTACCCGGTGGTGGGTTGGGTACGTCCACAAAACACACAGGTACTGCGTGATGAAATTGACGCATTACGTGCCAAGGTGAAACAGCTGGAAACTGAACTGGGCAATCGTGAAGCGGACCCGCTGACCAATGTGCCTAAAGTTTCCATGCATGAACTCTATTCATTTGAATACCGTATGCATGCTTATCAGGACGGTAACTTCAAGGAAGTCAAACCCCATCGCAAGATGACCTGGGCGCAATTGCTGAATGTGCTCGGCTCAGCCTTTGTGATTCCGACTCCGGAAGAATATTTTTCCAAGCGCATCAATGAATACCTGAATGAAACCGGTCTGGACGACGCACGTCAGGAAATGCCAAGGGCGCATGCGGTATCTCGTGCTCAGGTCAATATTCGTGCCTTGCATGAAATCAAATTACAAATGCGTCAAAATGAATGGATTATGCCAACAGGGCGAGATGATCGACAGCGCATGTTGTGGCAGCTCACTGCAAAAGGACAAAAACTACTGGAAAGTAATATGCTGGATAGCAATCGGGTTTTCCAATTTAAAACCATGCACTAATCCAATTTATAAAACGTGACTAAAACTGCTAAAGTAATTGTATGAACT
Source organism: Acinetobacter sp. 1000160 (assembly GCF_000588715.1). Lineage (NCBI taxonomy): Bacteria > Pseudomonadati > Pseudomonadota > Gammaproteobacteria > Moraxellales > Moraxellaceae > Acinetobacter > Acinetobacter sp. 1000160. The sequence continues at coordinate 121,084 of NZ_JFWP02000005.1, forward strand.
CAATGAAAAGCGGATGCGGTCTATGTTAGCGACACAAAAACCAAAAGTGACTGTGATTCTGGCCAATTTAGGCACGCCCGATGCAGCCACTGTGCCAGCAGTACGACGTTTCCTGAAACAGTTTTTATCTGATAGCCGTGTGATTGAGATCCCCAAATTATTATGGTGGATCATTCTGCACCTCTTTGTTTTGACCTTCCGTCCAAAACGTGTGGCTGAAGCTTATGCTTCGGTCTGGTCCAATGATTCACCGATGCGTGAAATTGTATTGGAACAAACCCTGCTGGTTAAACAACGCCTGCAAGAAGAAAATCACCAGTTTGACCTGACGGTTGTGCCAGCCATGACCTATGGTCAGCCGAGTATTCATGATGTGCTGGCGCAGCTGGCAAAGGACCCACAAGAACATGTGATTTTATTGCCATTGTTCCCGCAATATTCAGCGACCTCGACAGCGCCACTCTATGATGCTTTTGCCAGATGGATTCCACAGCAACGTCATTTACCCGGCCTGACCATGATCAAGGATTATTATCAACATCCTTTATTTATTCAGGCACTGGCAGATAGTGTGCTGCACTATCAGGGACAACATGGCAAAGCTGAAAAACTGTTGATGTCCTTTCACGGGATTCCCCAACCGTATGCCGATAAAGGTGATCCCTATGCTGACCGCTGCCGAATCACAGCACGTCTGGTGGCAGAAGCATTACATTTGAAAGAAGATGAATGGGCGATCAGCTTCCAGTCACGTTTCGGCAAGCAGGAATGGGTCAAGCCTTATACTGATCAGTTGTTACAGCAATGGGGTGAGCAAAAAGTCCAATCGGTACAGGTGATTAGTCCAGCCTTTTCAGCAGATTGTCTGGAAACACTGGAAGAGCTGGCCATGCAGAACAAGGAAATTTTCCAGCATGCGGGTGGTGGCGACTATGCCTATATTCCAGCCTTGAATGCGGATCAGGCCCATATAGATTTGCTTGCCGGTCTGGTTCAGGCTAATCTTGATGCACTTACCCATACCTTAGCCCATCGTTAAATCGACGCTTTATTTCGCCAGAGGTTGCTATGCTCCAAGTCAAAATTGTCCCCGTTACTGCATTTGCCCAAAACTGCTCAATCTTGTGGGACAGTGAAAGTAAAGAAGCGATTTTGATTGATGCGGGCGGTGATGCGGCGGTACTGAAAAAAGAAGTGGAAGCTTTGGGCTTAAATGTGAAAGCATTGTGGTTGACGCATGGGCATCTTGATCATGCCGGTGCAGTTGGCGAACTGGCTGAAACATGGCAGATTCCGGTGATTGGCCCGCATAAGGAAGACCAGTTCTGGCTGGACATGATTCAGGAGGTCTCGGCCCGTTATGGCTTTCCAATTCCACAGCCAGTCAAGGTCGATCAATGGTTGGAAGGCGGTGAAGTCTTAAAGCTGGGTGATGATGAGTTCGAGGTGCGTTTTGCTCCTGGGCATACCCCCGGTCATGTGATGTTCTATAACGCCAAACATGGTTTGTTGTGGACAGGTGACGTACTGTTCAAAGGCTCGATTGGCCGGACCGATTTTCCAAAAGGCAATCACCAGCAGTTGCTGGATTCGATTCAGCGCGAATGCTTTAGCTTGCCGGATGAGACCCAGTTTATTTCAGGTCATGGCCCCATCAGTACCATTGGTTATGAAAAGCAATTTAATCCTTTTGTGGCCAGTAAAGCAGGCTAATCGGATGTTTCGCTGGTGTATACGAGGGCTTGTACACCAGCTTTTATACTGGGTGTCATCATGACTGCCCCTTTGAGGTGGGTATAAATAGAATGTTCATTACCGAAATTTAGTCAAAACTCACAATTATCGAACAATATCTTGGTTGGGATAGGTCTACAAAGCGATTATTTTTATTTAGAATCAAATGTGAAACGCTTTATTGATGTTGAATTAATTGCTTAATTTCACCTGATGAAAACCAATTGGAGACGATTTCATGCAATGGACTAAACCTGCTTTTACTGATGTACGTATTGGTTTTGAAGTGACCATGTACTTCGAAGTACGTTAATCATTCCGATTCAAATTCAAGATAAGCCCTAGTTATGTCTAGGGCTTATCTTTTTCTAACAAGAAATTAACTTATGTATATTCATGTTCTAGGTTCGGCTGCGGGTGGGGGATTTCCGCAGTGGAATTGTAATTGTCCAAACTGTCATGGCGTGCGTAACGGTACCATTCAGGCCAAGGCGCGGACCCAATCCTCAATCGCGGTTTCCGAGAATGGCATCGATTGGGTACTACTGAATGCCTCGCCCGATATCCGTCAGCAATTATTTGATTTCAAGGCGGCTCAGCCTGCGCGTAAGTTGCGTGATACCGGTATTCGTGATGTGATCCTGATGGACAGTCAGCTGGATCATACCACCGGACTGCTGACGTTACGTGAAGGCTGTCCAATCAAGGTCTGGTGTACCGAGATGGTCTATCAGGATCTGACCACAGGTTTCCCGGTATTTAATATGTTGAAGCACTGGAACGGCGGTCTGCAGTATCAGGAAATCAATCCGAAACAGGCCTTTAAGATTGCTGGTTTTGAACATCTGGAATTTATGCCTCTGATTATTCAGAGTGCGGCACCCCCGTATTCTCCGCATCGTCATGATCCGCATGAGGGTGACAATATTGCTCTGATCATTCGCGATCATCAAACGCAAAAACAGTTGTTCTATGCACCGGGTCTTGGAAAGATTGATGAGCAGGTCATGCAGATCATGCGCGATTCAGATTGTGTCATGATTGATGGTACGCTGTGGACAGATGATGAAATGCAGCAGACGGGTGTTGGCAGCAAAACCGGACGTGAGATGGGACATTTATATATTAGTGGCGAGGGTGGTTCATTGTCTTATCTGAATCAGCTCAGCCGTCCTAAAAAAGTGCTGATTCATATCAACAATACCAACCCGATTTTAGATGAAAACTCGGCTCAGTGTGCTGAACTCAAGGCTCACGGTGTGGAAGTGGCTTTTGATGGCATGCAGATTGAACTTTGAGGTGAATGATGATGCCCACTGATGTATTAAGTGTTGAACAGTTTAAGCAGGCCATTCTGGATAAAGGACAGTACTATCATATTTATCATCCTTTTCATGTGATGATGTATGAAGGTAAAGCCACCCAGCAGCAAATTCAGGCCTGGGTGGCCAACCGTTATTATTACCAAATCAATATTCCGCTGAAAGATGCCGCGATCATGGCCAACTGTCCAGACCAGCGCGTGCGTCAGGAATGGATTCAACGCATGCTGGATCAGGATGGCGAATATCCTGATGGCGGTGGACGCGAAGCATGGTTACGTTTGGCCGAAGCGGTTGGCCTGACCCGTGAACAGGTGATTTCAGAAGAACTGGTGCTGCCTGGCGTGCGTTTTGCCGTAGATGCCTATGTCAATTTTGCCCGCCGTGGCACATGGCGTGAAGCTGCCAGTAGTTCCCTGACCGAACTGTTTGCGCCACAGATTCACCAGTCCCGTCTTGACTCATGGCCACAGCATTATCCGTGGATCGATGATCAGGGCTATGACTATTTCCGTTCGCGCTTAAGTCAGGCACGTCGTGATGTGGAGCATGGTCTGAGTATTACGCTGGACTCGTTTACCACCTATGAACAGCAGCAGCGCATGCTGGAAATCCTGCAGTTCAAGCTGGATATTCTATGGAGTATTCTGGATGCACTGACTCTGGCCTATGTGCATCAGCAGGCGCCGTATCATACCGTGACCACACAACCAGTCTGGCATAAGGGGTTATTCCGTGAGTAATACAGCATTTGATTTAAACCTGATTCCGACTTGGCGACAAGGTTACCGCTTTCAGTTTGAGCCTGCACAAAATGCCTTCGTGATCTTATATCCAGAAGGCATGATCAAGCTGAATGACAGTGCAGGAGCAATTGGACAGCACATCGACGGACAACAGAGTGTGGCTGCCATTGTGGGGCTGCTGAAACAGCAGTTTGGTGACATTGCAGAAATCGAGCAGGATGTGGTCGATTATATGCAGGTTGCACAGCAACAATACTGGATTGATTTGCGATGACCGCAGGCGTTGGTTTACCGCTCTGGCTTTTAGCGGAGTTGACCTACCGTTGTCCCTTGCAATGCCCGTATTGTTCGAATCCGCTGGATTATGCACAGCATAAAAATGAACTGAGCACGCAACAATGGTGTGATGTGTTTGATCAGGCACGGCAGATGGGCGCGGTGCAACTGGGTTTTTCTGGCGGTGAACCGCTGGTGCGGCAAGATCTGGAACAACTGGTTGCGCATGCACATCAGCAAGGTTTTTATACCAATTTAATTACCTCGGGCATGGGCCTGAACGAGCAGCGTATTGCCCAACTCAAACAGGCTGGACTGGATCATATCCAGATCAGTTTTCAGGCCAGTGATCCTGTGGTGAATGATGCCTTGGCTGGCTCAAAACATGCCTTTGAACAGAAATATGAAATGTGCCGTCTGGTCAAGCAATATGACTATCCGATGGTGCTGAATTTCGTGATTCATCGACATAATATCGACCAGATTGAACAGATTATTGAGCTGTGTCTGGAGCTGAATGCTGATACGGTTGAACTGGCGATCTGTCAGTTTTATGGTTGGGCTTTTTTAAACCGTCAAGGCTTATTACCGACTCAGGAACAGTTGACCCGTGCCGAACAGGTAACCAATGCCTATCGAGAAAAACTGCGTCAGCAGAATCATCCGTGTAAGTTGATCTTTGTGGTTCCTGATTATTATGAGGAGCGACCAAAAGCCTGCATGAATGGCTGGGGTAAAATTTTCTTTACCGTAACCCCTGATGGCACCGCATTGCCATGTCATGCAGCACGTCAGCTCCCGATTGCGTTTCCCAACGTGCGTGAGAAATCTTTATCGGAGATCTGGTACACATCCACGGGTTTTAACCATTTTCGTGGCGATGCATGGATGCCGGAAAGTTGCCGAAGCTGCCCAGACAAACAGCGTGACTTTGGCGGCTGCCGTTGTCAGGCTTATATGATCACCGGTGATGCGGCCAATGCCGATCCGGTGTGTGGTAAATCTGAGTATCACCATCTGATTGAACAGGCGCGTAGCGAGAGTGAGCAGGCTGCATCTCTTGAACAACTGGTATTTCGCAATAGCAAAAATTCGAAACGTTTGGCGCTTCAGCAAAAAATTCCTGTACAAAGCATTACGGGTGAATCTTCCTCATGACGCTTGGCCTGAATCATCACAATGTTGCAGTTTTCGATGGACATAATGATCTGCTGACACGTTTGTGGCTCAGCGATCAGGCGGACTCTGTACAGGCTTTTATCCATGAACAGTTGTCTGGACAACTGGATTTAAAGCGCTGCCAGCAAGCTGGCTTTGCAGGTGGCATGTTTGCGATTTTTCTTCCGCCATTTGCCTATGTGAAACAGCATCATCCCGATAAATTATTTGATCATCATGCGGATGATTTTACCCAACTGCAAATTGAGCAGATTTGTCTGGCGCAACTCGAGCTGGCACAGCAGATGGTGCAAGCTTCCGAGCAGATTCGACTATGTACCTCGGTGCAACAGATACAGGATTGTCGGGCTCAAGGTCAGCTAGCGGTAGTGCTGCATATGGAAGGGGCAGAAGCCCTACAGGATAATCCAGACTTACTCGATATTTTTTATCAGGCTGGCCTGCGGAGTGTGGGGCCTCTCTGGAACAGGATCAGTCGATTTGGCCATGGCTTAAATGCCCGTTTCCCGCATTCGCCTGACACAGGTGCAGGCCTGACCCCTCAAGGCAAAGCGTTGGTTAAACGCTGTGCTGACAAGAAAATGCTGGTGGATGTATCGCATATGAACGAACGGGCATTTTGGGACACGGCGGAAATTTTGCAGCAACCGATTGTCGCCACCCATTCCAATGCACACGCTTTATGTCCCCAAGCGCGTAATCTGACTGATTCGCAACTTCAGGCAATTGCTGAGAGTGGGGGCATGGTCGGGGTCAATTTTGATGTGGCCTTTTTACGCGCCGATGGACAGCGCAATGCGGACACACCACTTACACTCATTCTCGATCATCTGGAATATATGATGGAACGTCTTGGGGAAGACCATATCGGTCTGGGTTCAGATTTTGATGGTGCCTTGATCAGTACCGAACTGCAGGATGTGACGGGTTTGCCCCTGCTCATTGCCGCCATGCAACAGCGTCATTATTCTGCTGAGCTGATTGAGAAAATTTGCTGGAACAACTGGCTCAAGGTCATGCACCGAATCTGGGCTTAGCGGCAAAGCAGAAGATGATTAATCTTCATAATCATCTTCATGGCGTTTCAGGTCTGCTTGCGGTGCATCTTGCGTCGGTAATTTATATTCATCACTGGCCCAGGCACCGAGATCAATCATCTTGCAACGTTCTGAGCAGAATGGACGAAATGCATTACCTTCCCAAATGCTGGTTTCTCCACAACGCGGGCAGGGGAATGTACGTGGCATAGAAAATTCCTAAAACAAAGAGGGTTTGTTGACATTTCAACCATGCATTGCGTTATTAGCTAAAACGACATAAACAAGGCATGAAACGTAGACAATGGCGATTCCCTTGTCAAGTTTCATAACGAAGTTTAGGGAGGTTTTAGCCATAACCCTATGGGACAGGAGCATTTTTTGCTGCTACTGTGTTATGCCTTATTCATTTAGAATAGCTAAACTTCATAAGTCATGCCTTGTATCAGCTAAAAAATGCTCTCTGTCGCAAGCATTTGTGAAATGTTAACAAACCCTAAATAGATTAGGCAAAAGTAAGGTGACTTGTTAGACTTATGCCGATTTCTAGATAGTTTGATGAGATTATGTCGATTCGTCAATTTCAAGCACAACGTATGCAAGCCCCTCGTGATTTTAAGGCCATTCCTCACACACCAGTTTGCGTGGAAATTGGCGCAGGCAAAGGTAAACATGCCTTGTTATTTACGGGACAAAACCCGCAGACCACGTTGTATGCAATTGAGCGAACCAAAGAAAAATTTTTGGCGATGCAAAAGCAGCATCAACTGGAACCGCGGGAATATTTAAACCCGGTTCATGCCGATGCTTTGCCTTGGGTGGTGCACGCCTTGTTTCCGGCCCAGGTACAACAATTTTTTATTCTCTATCCGAATCCAGAACCGCATAACCCGGCGCAGCGCTGGCTCAATATGCCATTTTTCGAATTCCTGCTTTCACGCCTGCAACCGAATGGAACCATTACCTTAGCCAGTAATATTCCCGAATATATTGATGAAGCAGAGCAACAGCTGCTTGAAGTATGGAAATTACCTTATGAAAAACAAAAAATTGCAGCGGACTCGGCCCGAACTCATTTTGAAATCAAGTATCTGGAACGTGGTGAACTGTGCCAGCAATTGATCATCCGCAAGCCAGAAGGTTACGCAACCCGTTTTGATGATTTTGCACCGTTGCAAGGTCAAAATGCCCAAGAGAACCGCGATGCCTAAGCGGGTTGCCATTATTGGTGCAGGCCCAGCAGGTTTGATGGCTGCCGAGGTGCTGAGTCAGTATGATTATGAAATTGACGTGTTTGAGCAGAAACCTTCGGCAGCACGCAAGTTTCTAATGGCAGGTAAAACCGGATTAAATATCTCTCATGCTGAGCCAGTCGAGCAGTTTATCCAGCGTTATGATCAACCTGAATGGTTAGGCCCATGGGTCAGGCAATGCGATGCTCAATGGATTCAGAGCTGGATGCAAGGTCTGGGCATTGAGTCCTATGTCGGCAGCTCAGGACGTGTCTTTCCCGTAGAAATGAAAGCTGCACCGTTATTGCGTGCCTGGCTGAAACGTTTAATGACTAATGGCGTGAAGTTTCACTATCGCCATCGTTGTGTGGATTTATCCAGTAATCAACTCACGCTGGAAAACCAGACGCAACGTTTTCATGCCACTTATGATGCGATTGTATTGGCCTGTGGTGCGGTGTCATGGTCGCAATTGGGCAGTGATGGTGCATGGCAACAATGGCTCGCAAAAAATGAGATCGAGCCTTTTCAGGCCAGTAATGCCGGTGTTTTGAGAACCTGGTCGCCGTTTATGCAGGATTGCTTTGGTCAGCCATTAAAACGCGTCAATGCCTGGGTAACCCCTGATCAGCAAACCCATGGCGATATCATCATTACCCACTATGGTTTTGAGAGTGGTGTGATTTATAAACTGGGACGTGAGCTCAGAGCACAGCTTGCTCAACAGCAGCATTTACAATTGCATCTGGACTTATTGCCCGATGTCAGTATTGATCAATTAGCAAAGAAGCTACAGGGCAATAAAAAGCAGTCCTTGACCAATCTTTGGCGTAAAGCAGGATTGGACAATGTTAAAATTAATCTGTTGCGGGAAATCGTTGAAAAAAGCTTGTGGTCAGATGCCAGGCAAATGGCACAGCAGATCAAACAGCTCAGTATTCCTTTGGCAGGCTTTCGCCCGATTGAAGAGGCGATTAGCTGTGCAGGTGGGGTGAAGCAAGAGGTGTTATCTCCACAACTGCAATTGCAATCTAACCCTTATGTATTTTGCTGTGGCGAAATGCTGAATTGGGATGCACCGACGGGGGGCTATTTGCTCACGGCCTGTTTTGCGACAGGAAGAGCAGCAGCCGCAGGGGTCAATGCATTGATCCACGAGTAAAATAAGCGATATGACTTAAATAAAAACAAACTCAATCAAATTGTTAAGAGGGTATATGAATATTCAACCAACAGTGGAAACACAAAATAACGAGATCATCAAACCATTTCAGCCCAAGCAAATATTCAGCTTGTTTTTTCAACCGAAAAGGTTTTTTTCTCAGTCTAAAAGCTATCATCATCAAAGCATTATCGTGATTGCCTATCTGATTGGTATGGTCAGTGTAATGGATCGAATCGATCAGCATCTTTTACGGGCCGAGACCTCTAATAGAACTGGGTTTTTGAGTTCAGCTGCCGACACTTGGTCAGGTTACTGGTTATGGGTATTAGGTATGGGGATTATTTCTGCTGCATTTGCATGGCTGATTCAAGGCTGGTGGTATAAGAAAAGACTGCAGTTTTCAGGCGCCAAGGAAGCGGATCCACAACTTGCCCGACATGTGTTTGTATTACAATCTTTAGTCTTTGTACTGCCGATTGTGCTTACTACTGTCATTCAAACGTTTTTATATCCAAATTATTTAGAGGCCTACCATTACTCTACCGTGTTAGGTCTTATTCCGGTGCCATTTTTATTCTGGTCTTGTTGGGTCAGTTATCGCGGGGCAACCGAGGTATTTAAAACCAATAGCTGGGCAAAACTGTGGTTCTTAGGCCTGCCGATTCTGTTCTATATTTTAATCATTGGTGCATTTACGGCGCTCATCAGTTGATTTTAAAAGGGTTGTCTGATTTCCACTAAAATCCCGTCGTATTTCCTGAGCAGATTTGCCTTGTGATCCGGCATTTAAAAATGCTAGTTTTGAGTAAAAGTTCATCAGGAATAGGGAAATGTCTCAAGCTTCACCGGTGTATCGCGGCAGTTGTTTATGTGACGGAATTCATTATGAGATTCATGGCGACATTGGCGAGATCATACAGTGCCACTGCCAGCGTTGCCGTAAGGCCAATGGTACGGCCTATGCCACCAATGCGCCAATTAGCAGTGCAGCGTTTAAAATTGTACAAGGTGAAGCGCTGGTTAAAAAGTTTGCTGCCTCTGGCGTGTACCGCTGGTTCTGTGGCGAATGTGGCTCTCCACTGATCAGTTCACGGGATGCACAGCCTGAGCTGTATCGCTTAAGAATCGGGACGCTGGATACGCCATTACAGCAAAAACCAAGCATGCATATTTTTGCTGCATCGAAAGCAGAGTGGGACTGTATCGCGGATGATTTACCGCAATATGCTGAACGTCCTTAAACTGGATGTAATGTTGCAATGATTTTTGAAACCTCAGATTTAGAGCCCAATGACATCTACCGACTCTTGGTCGGTGGAATTTCACCTCGGCCGATCGCCTGGATTAGCACCCTGTCGGCGGATGGCGTAGCCAATATTGCACCTTATTCATTTTTTAATGTGGCCAGCTGTAATCCGCCTATTTTATGGTATTCACAGGTCAATCCCAGAAATGGGCAAGATAAAGACACGATTCGTAATCTGATGGAGACCCGAGAGTGCGTGGTGCACATTGTGAATTCACAATTGCTGGAACAGATGAATTTATCCTGTGCTTTATTGCCAGCAGCACAAAGTGAATTTGAGTTTGCCGAGATTGAGTCTGAACCAAGCCATTCAGTTGCCGCATTATCTGTCAAACATGCACCGATTCGGTATGAATGTCAGTTAAGGGAAGTGTTGCAACTGAGTACGCTACCATCGGGTGGTACGGTGGCTTTGCTGGATGTGAAAGCAATCTATGTCGATGACCGACTCTGGGATGGTCAAATGATCGACCAGCAACAACTGGATAGTGTCGGGAAAATGGGGGGAGACTTTTATAGTTTAAGCACCGATTTACGAAAACTTGCCCGACCTGTTGTCACACCAGTAGATGAGCCAAAAAAAGGCGGTTAATGACCGCCTTTTTTTGCAGATAAAACCTGATTTTCCAGGTTTAGATATTTTTGTTATTTTGAATCCTTATTTTTCATATTGGTACGGGCATCCCAGCCACGCATAATTTCGGTTACGGCATGGTTCAGTACAGTGCCTGATACCCCGTCCCGTGCTTGTACGGATAGGCCGAGTAAAAAACAATACAAACTAGTTGCGTAAGCACAGACATCCGTATCGACTGCTAATTCACCTGCATCTACAGCACGTTGAACACATTGTATAAATCTTTCGCGAGTTTTCAGGCGATGCTGGGTTAAATATTGTTGAATATGGATATTTTCGGGAGAACAGGTCGCGGTTGAAAGGACCAATAAGCAGCCTTTGGGATGACTGGACTCAGTTTGCATTTTTGCCGACTGGCGTAAAGTGCGTTCAATCGCTTCTCTGGGTGCAAGATTTTCATCGCAGAGGCTTTGAGTCACCTGACCATGTGTTGCGATGTAATGCTCAATTACTTCTCGAAACAACGCTTCTTTTGAGCCAAAGGCTGCATAGAAACTTGGTGCCTTAATTCCACCAGCAATGTTGGATTTCAATAAAGAGAGTGAAGTCGAATCATAGCCATATTCCCAAAATAAAAGCATCGCTTGTTCAATCGCCTGATTACGATCAAAGGTACGTGGCCGGCCCATTTGCGCCATTAAGAACTCCTCTTATTCATGAGATCTATACTAGTCGATACAAAAGTCATTGACAAGCTTGAAAGGCCGACTTACATTTGTATCGATCGGTACATATATTGGGATTTAGAATCGACACTTAATAGGTTTAGATCATTGTGAATAGCTATTCATGTGCTTATCGACCGCTGAATCTCCGTGTTAAGCCTAAAACAGGAATTTCATTATGAAGATACTTACAGGTAAAGTTGCTTTGGTTACGGGAGGGAGTCGGGGTATTGGCGCTGCGATTGCCCGAAGCTTAGCCGCACAAGGTGCAGATGTGGCAATCACTTATCATCGTGCAAAAGATCAGGCACAGGCAGTTGCCAAGCAGATTCAGACCTTAGGCCAGCGTGCTGAAATGATTGTGGCCGATGCCGCTGATGCAGCACAGGTCATTGCTGCGGTGGATCTTACGGTGGAACAGTTTGGTCGCCTAGATATTTTAGTCAACAATGCAGGTAACTTCTTGGTCGGAGAAATTGACCAGCTCACACTTGAGGATTATGACCGCACCATGTCGGTTAACTTGCGAGCGGTGTTTGCAGCGACCATGCAAGCGAGCAAATATATGCCTGAGGGTGGGCGTATTATTTCGATTGGGAGTTGCCTGGCTCCAAGAGCAGGACGAAGTGGCATCAGTTTATATGCCGCCAGTAAAGCTGCCTTAGTTGGCTTAACCAAGGGAGTTGCACGAGATCTTGGCAAGCGCAATATTACGGTCAACCTGATTCATCCCGGCCCGACAGATACGGATATGAATCCTGCAGATGGTCCACGTGCCGATGCGACACGGGCGAGCTTGGCAATAGCCGATTATGGTCGTCCTGAGGATATTGCTGCCACTGTGCTGCATTTAGCTGGTGAAGGAGGGCGATATATTACAGGCGCAGAGATCGCAGTAGATGGCGGATATAACGCTTGAAAATATTATCAGAAAAAGATCGTGATTGAGTACAGGCAAAAAAAAGGAGGTTGAACACCTCCTTTTTATTATTTGGCAGTTAAAGCCTTACCTTCGAACTTGACCCCATCCCAGCCATGTTGCATAAACTGACGGATATTCTGGTGGTCAGTGGCTTCAGGCGTTGCCAACACAGAGGCATAATGTTCTGCGAATAAACTGAGTGTGTCGGCCTGATTTAGGCCTTCAATTTGTGCAAAACTAAGGACTTTGGCACTGCCTTGGTTTTCAGTTGCAGCATTGGATTGCGCGCCGTTCTGGAATGCAGTCGGGGTATGCTGATAACGAGCTTCGATAAATGCCAATACATCCGCAAACTTTGCCGAGCCATCTTTCAGTTGTGCCAATAAGCTTTGAGCCATTTCAAAATTCCATGTTGATTGAATCAATAACCGCATCATAACATTGAAAATGCAGAAGAGAAGATGATCGAACTCTGAACTGGACGTTGCGGTATTCGCAGTTTATGCTCAAAGCAGTCATTAATCTGTTGAATAATAATGCATAAACACCAGTTTAAATTGCCCCTGCATAAGCCATTATTACGCTTTCTTGCTCCAATTTTAAGTTGCCGTTTCCTATTGCAGCTGCGCCGTTTGATGATGCGGATATTGCCGTTTATGCGTTTGCAGAGTCGAGTCAGCAATATTGTGTATTTGTCATGGCTGGTGGATGTTGAACAAGTACGTCAGCGCTATCCGAAATATGTACCCCTATGGGAAAAACATGGAAAAACCATTTTTACCATTTTGACCTATCAGCATCATCATTTTGGCTTTGCTTTTCTTGGCCCTTTACGGACATTAATGCCTTCACCTCGACAAAGTAACTGGCGTTTTTATCTGGATGAATCCTATCCCAAGACCGTGATTTTTGAGCAGGTGATCGTTGATCAGGCACTGTATGTGATGGGTGGACGTCTTGCCAGTGATGTGATGCCAGCACAATATGCTTCACTGTTTCAACATCAAATGGATGAGCGACAGCAGCGTATTTACACCGAAATTAAGGTTGATGAGGATTATTCCCTGATCAGTGATGTGCAGCTCACCAAGGAAAAGCAGTTACCGGCCGCATGGCAAACGTTATTTCCTTCATGGGATGAAGCTGTTCGATTTTTGGTTGATCAAGACCATGCATGGGCAGAATGGGCCGATCAACCAGCCCGAATCTCACAAGGGAAGATCCGGATGCCATTTCAGTTTCAGCAGATTGAGGCCGCCAAGATTCGTTCATTACAAGTTCCGCGAATATTGCAGCAATGGGGTTTAAGCGCAGATACAGAAGCCTTTGCTGTGGTGGTTCCTGACTTAGATTTCTATGTGGTTGGGGAAAAAGTTTTAACTGGCACTGGCTAAACTGTGGATAACTCGATGTTTATACACAGTGCGATTCTGCTTAAAAACAGCGGTTGAGTTGCCTAAAAAATATGTTATTTTAGAGCAAAGGAGATGGCATTCCTCCTATTACAAACCGCCAGAATGGCTAATGATGCCTACGTTACCCTGAACAGGGGGCGTAGGTTCGTGCGTGCTCTGTTCCCATTTTTGGAGTTCGCCCATGAAACATCTTCAGAATAATCTTTACAAATCCATGTCTTATCATTTTTTCGCTCCAACCTTGTTCTTGGGGTAAATCATGTACTATCCATTACTTTCAATCGCTTTAGGCTCGGTATTAGGTGCTTGGTTACGCTGGTTTTTGGGCTTAAAACTCAATCCTATATTCCCGAATATTCCTTTGGGAACAGTGACCGTTAATTTTGTCGGTGGCTTTATTATTGGTTTTGCCATTTCATATTTTTCTCAAAGTTCACTCAGTCCCAATTACAAGCTGTTTGTAATTACAGGTTTTTGTGGCGCGCTTACGACATTTTCGACTTTTTCTGCCGAGATCATTGCCTTATTGCAAAGTGGTAAATTGGGCTATGCCTGTGCCGCGATCATGATTCATGTGCTTGGATCGCTATTGTTTACGATTTTAGGTATGAGCCTGCATCAATGGCTCAGTGCTGCATAGTGAGGGAGTCATCGTAATGCATGGATTTTTAATGAGCTTTTATACCGCGCAAAATCGTTCCTATCAGGGACAGCCGATCAGCGAGTGGTTGCTGACTGTGGCAAAACAGATGAATTTACGTGGCGCAACGGTCTTGGCGGGTCTGCAAGGCGTTGATCATCAAGGCCTATTTCATTCTGCCAGTTTCTTTGAACTGGCGGATCGACCGGTACAGATTCAATTTGCGGTTACAGAAGAGCAGGCGACCGAGTTATTGAGCTATCTCAATAGCAAAGAGATTTCACTGTTCTATGTGAAAACACCGATTGAGTTCGGGGTGGTGGGACAGCAAAACACAGACTCCTAAAGCTGGAATCAAGACATAAAAAAAGAAGTCTAAGTGGAGGAGAGTTAACCTTAGACTTCTAATGCTTTCAGCTTAATGGGTGAAACTTAAATTAAAATTAAGCTTTGCGGTTAAAACGTGCAAAGCGTTTATTAAAGCTTGCAACACGACCTTCATTGCTGGCCTGACGTTGCTCACCGGTATAAAACGGATGGGATGCACTTGAAATATCAAGCGTCACGTAGGGATAAACTTTGCCTTGATATTCCTTGGTCTGTTTGGTTTGCAGGGTACTGCCAATTAAAAAGTAGGCATCGGCATTGGTATCGTGGAATAAGACTTGTTGATAAGCAGGATGGATATCTTTACGCATGTTGAATGACTCCTATTGTTAATAGAAATGTTATAACATAACAATATATGAAGTCAATTCATGTCTTTTCAAGTCAGTTGTATATAAATTGATTAAAGTAGATAGCCTTCTGACTTGTTGCAACAAATCAGAAGGTAACAGACAGATTAATTTGGCACTAATTCTTCAAATAAATCATTGAGATTGTCATGTACTTTGAGATGAATCAGGTTCCAGTAATGTCCGGAAATGGTTCGGTTGACCATGAGCGTATCTGGTGAAGGTTTAAATACATCCCAGTATTTCAGCGATTTTTTCACCAGTAACATGCCGTCATGATGCGATGAATTTTCGGCAAAATCATAATTGGTGGTTAGTGGACGCAATAAAATTTCAATCCATTGGGTGTACAGCTCGGTCGGGAACTTGTGTTTTTCGGCAATGGAATGCAGTTCTGCCAGTAAGTCTTCAACTTGGGAAATATTTTCTTGACGCGCCGCATTCACCAGCGCCTTAAAGTGCTGAACGATTTCAGGCGATAAGGTTTTGACGCTGCCGTAGTCGTAAATAATCACACTGCCATCTTCACGAAAAGCAAAATTGCCCGGATGTGGGTCACAGTGGAAGCGTTTTAAGAAAAACATTTCCTGTCCCAAGGCACGGATCAGGCGGCGTCCAATCTGATTGCGAGTCTCGACTGACCATGTACTTGCGGTTTCGATGGATTCACCCTGTTCCAGACTCAGGGTTAGGACGCGACGAGAGGAATAGTCTTTATAAACGGCTGGAATAATCACTTGAGAATCAAGCTTTTCATGGAAGGTTTTAAAGACTTCCAGATTTTGTGCCTCGATTTCATAATTCAGTTCGGCTGAAAGACTGTCCTGAATTTCCTGAAACAGTTGATCTTGCAGCTTCTTGTCGATTTTTAAGACGCCCATCAACCGCAAAGCCAGACGCACTTGTTTTAAGTCGCTTTCACAGGCCTGATCGACACCCGGATACTGCACCTTGACTACAACGGCTTTGCCGTTTGGCAATACTGCACGATGCACTTGTCCGATTGACGCGGCAGCAAAAGGTTCTGTTTCAAAAGAGCTAAAAATCTGCTTTAACGGTTTGCCGAGTTCTTTTTCAACCTGTTGCTGAATCGCGGAAAAAGGCATTGCAGGGGCCTGGCGTTGCAGCTTGGCAATGGCCTTAGCGACTTCTGGTGGGAAAATATCCTTATATTGCGAGGCGATTTGTCCGACTTTCATCACCGCGCCTTTCATTTCTCCTAGGGTATCGGCAATCTGTAGACCGATGTCCTGAAACAGCTGGCTACGCGCTGCATTTTTCTGTTCTTCATCGGCGGTAAAATTGCGGATCGAATTCGCTACGCTTTTGCTGGCAATACTTGCGGTCATACCAGCCAGTTTGAGAAAACGCTTACTGGGAGAGCTTGCATGTTTTGCCATCAGGACTTGACCTCATACGATCTAGTTTTAAAGTGATGCCTTGATCATAGGTGACAAAACTTAAATTGCCTATAACAAAATGTTAAGTGATGTAAGCATGTATAAGCGAGCTGTTATCCATACTTTACTGGGTGAAGGTGATAGGGGCTAAGCAAAGCGTTTTATCAGGTTGTCACCTGCATATCTACTTGCCGTATTCTGCCTATGAATAAAAAAATATTTAAAATCAGGACAGGCCAAGTCAAATTCGGGGGGCATCCATGCCCCCAAAGCATTGCTTGATTGGATGAAGACGATTCGCTAGGAAACGGGAAGGGACATCTTGGCCAAACGTTTATTATTGAGGTATAAACGGCTGATCAGTAAGACACAGGCAATGCTTAACCCGATAATCAGGCCAAGCCAGACTCCCGCCACGCCCCAAGAGGTGTAGCGGGCAAGATATAAACCAATCGGGAAGGCAATCACCCAATATGCCATTAAGGTAATCCACATTGGCGCTTGCGTGTCCTGCATGCCGCGTAGGCAACCTGCCGCACTGACTTGCCACGCATCCATCAGCTGATAAGCCATGGCAAACCAGAGCAGATACATGGCCACAGGAATTACATCCACGTCGGTAGTGTAGATTGCCACGATATAAGGGCGTGCCAGAGCAATCAGCGTCATTGTCAAAGCTGCAAAAATGGTGGCGCTAATCAGCCCTACGGTTTGAACCTGACGCATGGCGTGCCAGTTCTGTTCGCCGTAATACATGCCGACACGAATGGTTAAGGCAATCGCCAAAGACAGCGGAATCATAAATAATTGTGAAGTCACTGAAATCGCAATCTGATGCGCTGCAATGGCATTTTCACCCAATGGGCTGAGTACAATTGCGCCTGTACTAAAGATACTGACTTCAAAGAACACCGCCAGACCAATGGGTAAGCCCAGTTTTAAAATACGTTTGATCCAGACCGGATCAAGTTTTTCCCATTTTGTAAAAATAGGCGCCTGCTTATAGGCTTTGGCTTTGGAGACATAGATGGCCAGTGTAATAAACATCAGCCATTGCAAGATAGCTGTTGCAAAACCGCAACCTGCACTGCCGAGTGCCGGAATTGGCCCGAAGCCATACATAAAAATAAAGTTGAGCGGAATCAGAACCAGCAGGGCGATCAGGCTGATAGCAGTGACAGGGCGTGGATGGCCCAAGGCTTCAGAGTAACTGCGTAATGCGGCATACATCATCACTGCTGGCATACCAAAGCCGATGGCATGTAAAAACAGGCTGGCTTTGGGTAATAAGCTTTCAGGTACACCAAATAACGGCAAAAACTGGGGCATGCACTGCAGGATCAACATCGCCACAATGCCCAGAATCACGGCGACCCATAACGACTGACGGGCAATGGTCGGTATTTTCTCTGGTGTTTTTGCGCCGCGTGCTTCAGCGACCAAGGGCGTGGTTGCCAGCATGATGCCTGCAAATAACAGCATAATGGGAATCCATAGGCCAACGCCTACTGCAATCGCCGCCAGATCTGTTGCCGAAAGATGCCCGGCCATAATGGTATCAATCAAACCTAATCCTGCCTGGGCAAACTGGGTGATCAGGATCGGAAACATCAAATGAAATAGCTGTTTGAGTTCAAACCGCTTGGTTGTGACGTGGGACACAAAAAATACTCTTATTAAAATGAGGAAGAATCAGCGTTGCAGGGTCAATAACACCCCAATAAAAATCACAATACTGCCGAGCAGGCGTTGCCAGTTAATCGGTGTTTTTTCTGTACCTAACCAGCCAAAGTGATCAATAAACATCGAGATCACCAGTTGCCCGAAAATCACTAAACCTGAAAACGTTAATAATCCGAGTTTGGGAGCAGTATAAATGCTCAAACTAATCGCATAACCCCCAAGAAAGCCGCCGAGCCATAGAAACCAGGGAATTTGTGAAATTTCACTTAAACTGGGTTTACTGGCACTTTGAAAACACACCAGCAGCGCCAGCACAATGGTGCCAATGAAAAAAGACAATAGCGCCGCTTGCAGGGGAGAATTCAGATACTCTCGAAGTTGTGTATTGATTGCGGTTTGAAAGGCCATGGCGATACCAATGCCTAGAGTCAGGGGAAGAATAAACAGTAACTGGCTAGAAATTTTCATCATATTATCGGTCTAATTGTTGTTGGTTGTCCCCAGTCTAACTGAATACGTAGATGATGATAAGCCGAACGGGCGAGTCATGTTAAAATGGCGGGGGTCTGTCATTGAGCTGCGATTTTGAGTCATTTAAACCCTGCAAATATTCCACTTTCCCTGTATATCCATATGCCGTGGTGTGTACGTAAATGTCCTTATTGTGACTTTAACTCCCATGCGGTGCCTGATGGTCAGTTGTCCTTGGAACTGGAACAGCAATATCTGGCTGCATTGGTGGCAGATTTTGAAACTCAGATTGAAATGGCGCAAGGCCGATCGATTCACAGTGTCTTTATTGGTGGTGGAACCCCTTCGCTGATTTCTGCATCGGGCTATCAATGGCTATTTGAACAACTGAAAGCGCGTTTGGCATTTGAAGAAGATTGTGAAATTACCTTGGAAGCCAATCCGGGGACCGTGGAGCATGATCCATTTGCGGATTATCTGGCGGTAGGGATTAATCGTTTATCCTTAGGCGTACAAAGTTTTGATCCCGAGCATTTACAGCGTTTAGGACGGATTCATACCGCCAATAATGCACTGGATGCGATTCAGCAGGCACGCCAGGCCGGCTTTGAGCGTGTAAATGTGGACTTGATGCATGGTTTACCTCAGCAAACAGAACAACAGGCCTTAACCGATCTTCAATTGGCGGTAGAGCATGGTGCAACGCATATTAGCTGGTATCAGCTGACCATTGAGCCCAACACGGTGTTCTTCCGTACCCAGCCGGTATTGCCGCAAGATGAGGTCCTAGAGCAGATTCAGGAGAAAGGTGAGGCGTATTTAAAAGCCAATGGTTATGTCAATTATGAAGTTTCGGCCTGGCGTAAGGAAAAGCCATCGGCACATAATCTGAATTATTGGCAATTTGGTGATTATCTGGCGATTGGAGCCGGTGCGCATGGCAAGGTCACGCGTCCTGACGGGATTTACCGTTTCCAGAAAACCCGTTTACCTAAAGATTATTTAGCCAAAGTCCCTGCTGAACATGTGCAAATGAAACGCATTGAAGCAGATGAATTGCCTTTTGAATTTATGATGAACGCATTGCGTTTAAATGAAGGTGTAGCGACCGAGTCGTATACCCAGCGCACAGGACTTGCGTTGCAAGATTTGAATGAGACATTGCATGACTTGCGTGAGAAAAAACTTCTCATTGCTGATCAGAACAGAATTGCCTGTACCGAGCAGGGACATATCTTTTTAAATTCGGTGCTGGAAAGATTTTTATAATTTAAAAATTATGTGTGCTTTGAGCAGGGAGGCTTAAAGCACTAGTTTTGGTTTTTGTCATCGTTTGGAAAGATATCGATGACAAAATAAAAAAGCCTCATCAAATGATGAGGCTTTTTCGAATCTGGTGGGTCGTCCGCGACTCGAACGCGGGACCAACGGATTAAAAGTCCGCTGCTCTACCAACTGAGCTAACGACCCTGAGCGAGGAGAAGTAAAACAACGTTTTACCTGAGCGTAAGAGAAAATCTATGATTTTCTGTAGCTTAACCTCTTACAGGCGTTTGTAAAATACATTTCACAAACTCTCAAAACATTAGATGGTGGGTCGTCCGCGACTCGAACGCGGGACCAACGGATTAAAAGTCCGCTGCTCTACCAACTGAGCTAACGACCCTGAGCGAGGAGAAGTAAAACAACGTTTTACCTGAGCGTAAGAGAAAATCTATGATTTTCTGTAGCTTAACCTCTTACAGGCGTTTGTAAAATACATTTCACAAACTCTCAAAACATTAGATGGTGGGTCGTCCGCGACTCGAACGCGGGACCAACGGATTAAAAGTCCGCTGCTCTACCAACTGAGCTAACGACCCTAAGCAAGTATTTCAACTGGCTTCGCAAGAAAAACTAATGAGTTCTAAATGCGTCTTCGTTTTGATGTTGCGTATTCTAGCAAGTTATTCAGCTAACACAAGAGGAAATTTAAAAACATGTGCATGATTGTTTATAAAAAGCACGATTTCCTCTTATTTAGCTAAAAAATAAACTAGAAACGGTATTTATAGCTTTGAATATTGTCAAAGATCTCAGTATTTACATCACAATAGCTGCTTGCACCAGGCAATAACACCAGTAAACGTTCAGAGGTTTTGCTCGGATCGAACGAATCTTCTTTCAGTTTATTTTTCTGGTATTTGAATGTACCGGTGGTTTCAACCTTTTCCTGAACGCGCAAGAACACCGGAATGGCATAGGAAGGTAAACATTTTTTAAATACATTCACCATTTCGCTTAAATCTGCATCATTCAGCGCTGCACCATCCACCAAGGTGATGGCTGCCATACCAGCACGGCCATTGGTATTTGGAATTTCTACGCCATAAACCACGGCTTCTGCGATTTTTTCATACTCACAGACCATGTTTTCAACTTCAGTGGTCGATACGTTTTCACCTTTCCAGCGGAAGGTGTCGCCGAGGCGGTCCACAAACTGGGCATGACGGAAGCCGATATCACGGACCAGGTCACCGGTATTGAAGTATGAGTCGCCTTGAGTGAACACATCTTTCATGATCACAGACTTGTTCTTTTCAGGGTCGGTATAACCATCAAAAGGTGAGCGGCTGGTGATCTTGCCAATTAACAGGCCAACTTCACCGGTTTTGACTTTCTTGCAATAGCCTTTTTTGTCGCGGACCAGTTCGTTCTTTTCTTTATCGAACTCAACGATGGCATAAGGCGTAGGAGAGAAGCCGACGGTATTGTCAAAGTTAAAGATATTGCTGAAACCGACATTACCTTCGCTTGACGCATACAGTTCAAGCACTTCTTCAACCCCGAAACGCTCTTTAAACTTGCCCCAGATATTTGGGCGCATGCCATTGCCAATCATTTTAGTCACGCGATGCGCACGGTCCAGTTCAGTTGCTGGTGCATCAATCAGGTAACGGCATAGTTCACCGACATAACCGATCGCAGAAGCATTGAATTTCTGTACATCTTTCCAGAAGGCACTGGTTGAATATTTACGACGTACGGCCAGTGTCGCACTGCCTGCAATCACACCACACCAGCACACCACCACACCTGTGGCATGGTAAAGCGGTAGGGTGACATACATCACATCATCTTTACCAAGATTGAGAATGTGACCATAGGTACCGTATGCCAGTGTCCAGCGGCTATGGGTAAAAATCACCGCTTTTGGCAAACCAGTGGTGCCTGAGGTATAGATATAGAACAGGCCATCTTTACCCGCCACGGTACGTGTGGTGGACGGGTTAAATTTCGGGAACTGGTCAATTTGCAGGGCAAGATTGACGTAGCCTTCTGGTGCTGTGCCCGCATTTTTACGGGTTTCCTGATCAGCAAACCAGTGGAAACGGTCTTCTGCAACTTTTAAATCCTGACGTGCTTCTTCGATTGCAGCACGGACTTCTTCACCGGCAATCACTGCAATCGGATTGACCAGATTAATGCTATGCGCGAGTACCTTACCCACCTGAGAGGTATTGACCAGTGCAATGGTGACCCCAATCTTGGCTAAAGCCACAATGCTGGCAATCAATTCAGGACGGTTCTCAACCATCACTGCAATCACATCACCTTTTTTTGCACCCAGAGATAAATAGTAATGGGCAATCTGGTTGGCCCACTCATTTAAAGCCTGATAGCTGTAGCTTTGATCTTCAAATAACAGAGCGATGCCTTGAGGGTTACGCTTGACTGCTTTTTCAAAGGCAATACCTAAACCAGCAGGAGAAGATGGCGTTCGTAAATATGCCTGTTTAAGACCATTAAGGATATGAGGTACTTTAGTGATGAAGTTTGGAAGTCGAGTAGCGACATCACCAAGGGTAATAATATCGGTCTGCGTAGTTTGGCTCATATCAATCCTGTTTATTTTTCGATCAATCCAAAAATGGCTATCCGTAAGAACACAACCATTCACACCATTGTCGTTGATGCTGTTTTGTAATGGTAAGTTCCTAGAGCAATCAACCTAATTTGACAAAATAACAAAAAAGCCTAGTCACCGAAATGACTAGGCTTAGCCTTATTGAGTGCAATTTAGCAAATTATTCATTGCTAGCTGCAGCCTTTTTCGGTGGACGTCCACGTGGACGGCGCGGGCGGCTTGATTTTTCTTTCTCTGCTTTTGCAGCTTCATCTTCTGATTCTGCTTCAGTTGCAACTGTTGCCTGTTCTGCTTTTTCAGCAGCTTGAGCTTTCTCAGTAGCTTTGCTCGCAGCTTCAGGCTTGGCCTCAGCTTTAGCCGCTGGTGCTTTCACCGCTTCAACCGGTGCTACTTCTGCCGGAGCAGCCACTGCTTCTTGAGCAAGTTCTAAAGGTTGTTGCTCTGGCGCTGCAACCACAGTTTCTTCTGCTGGCTTAGCGACTTCTTCTGTTTTCACTTCTTCTTTCGATTCAGTATTTTCAACAGGAGCAGGCGTCGCGTTTGAAGCAATATGCGCTTCTTTGGCTTGCTCTGCAGCAAGTTTGGCTAAACGACGACGTTCACGCGGGTCATTTGCAACTCGAACAGTAGCAGCTTCAGGTGGTGTTAATGCTAACACTGGCGCTGGTTCAGCTTCTTCCGTTACTTTTTTGCTTGGAAGTTCGGCATCACGTGTTACCGGACGCTTTTCTTCTTCAACCACGGTGTCTACCACTAGCGTGCTGGCATATTGCTCGGCAAACTTTTGCAGGGCACGGTTAAACGTGGTGATTAAACCAAATTGCTCAATCAGGATAGTGCAGTCTTCACCATAAACATGGCGAATCAGGCTACCGACCGTGTATTGACCCAGCGCTGGAATCTGCGATGGTGCAATTTTTGGTGCCGCTGCTTTCTGCGGTGCTTGAGCACCACGTTGACGACGACGCGAACGTGGGTCATTGCTGGCACGTTTTACCGGCGCTTGGGCTGCTTCTTCTGCAGTTGCAGCAGGTGCTTCTTTCGCAACCACTGGTTCTACTGGAGCGGCAGGGTTGCTCTCGGTTTTTTCTACAACAGCGGGCGCAACTTCTGCTTTTGCGGCAGGGGCAGTCGCTTGTTGTGGATTTAGTGCCACGATCTCACTTTGACCTTGATCAATGTTCACGATCAATGCTGTGTTCATTGGCTCTGAACGTGGTGCATCCACCACATCAACTTTAACCTGTTGCGGGTTCGCAGGCGCTGCAGTTGCAGCAGGTGCGTCATTCAACACGCTTTGGTCACGATGACGGTTTGGTCGGTTCGGACGTTGCTGGTTACGGTCACGACGTGGTAATGGCGCATTGTCATTTGCTTGCGCAGCCTCATGATGTTGCTGCTGGTTTTGAGGCTCTTGTGACTGCTGACGTTTTTGTTGACGTTTCAGTTCGCGTTGTTCTTGGCGCTGTTCCTGACGTGACAGTTGAACGACTTCTTCGTGCACCTGATTTTGTTGTTCATGTGCATGCGAGTGCTGTTCACGTTGCTCTTTGTGCTTGCGTTTCTTCTGGTTTTGATTTGGACGATGTGGTTTTTCGTCTTTCTCAAACGTTTCACGCGGTTCCTGTTTCACAGGATTCTGTGAAATATAGGCATTGTTTGCCGCTGGTGCAGCAGTTTCAGTGGCAACAGATGCAACAGGTGCATTGACCTGACCAAACTGGCCACGGCTTACTGCGCCATTGTTGACCATTTGCTCAATCGCAGCTGCCGCATTTTGTGCCGAACGGGATTGATCTGTGGTCTGTGCCTGTTTTTGAACAAACAGGTTTTCTAACCATGCACAAGGACTTGCTGACTTTTGCGCAACAGCCTGTTGAGTTTGTTTTGCTTGCGCAGCCTGTTGCTGAGCAGCTTTCTTCTGTGGCGCAGCTGCTTGATTTTGTGCAGGCGCATGGTGATGCTCTGCATCTTCCAGATGCCAGTCAGAAGACTCGTAACCGAGTTCTTTTTCACTTGAACGGGTCGCTTCAGTACGTTCATAACTAGACGGTGCAAAACCATCCGGATTGAACTGGATTTGATAATGTGGTGTTTCCAAGTGCGGATGCGGTAATACCGTTACACGAACATTTGAGGTTTGTTCCAAATATACCAGGCTGTGACGCTTTTCATTCAATAAGAATGCTGCGATTTCAACAGGCACTTCAACTTGAACTTCACCTTGACGTTCGCGTAATGCAATTTCTTCAACCTTACGCATGATCGAAAGTGACAATGAACGTAAGTCACGCACCATACCGGTACCATGACAGCGTGGGCACACGTAACCTGTCGCTTCTTCTAAAGAAGGGCGTAAACGTTGACGGCTCATTTCCATCAGGCCAAAACGAGACAGTTGACCGAACTGGATACGTGCGCGATCGCTTTGCGTTGCTTCACGTAATTTGGCTTCGACCATACGCTGGTTACGGTCTTTGGTCATGTCGATGAAATCGATGACCACTAAACCACCGATATCGCGTAAACGCAGTTGACGTGCGATTTCTTCGGCTGCTTCAAGGTTGGTGTTGAGTGCTGTTTCTTCAACATCATGACCGCGGGTTGATTTCGCCGAGTTAATATCAATCGATACCAAAGCTTCGGTCTGATCAATCACGATTGAACCGCCAGAAGGAAGTTTGACTTCACGCTCATAGGCAGTCTGGATCTGGCTTTCAATTCCGAAGTGAGCAAATAAAGGCTCATTCATGGTGTAGGTTTTTAATTTGTCGAGCTGACGTGGCATCACTGCTTTTACGAAGTTATAGGCTTCGTTATAGGCTTGCTCACTATCAATCAGGATTTCAGCAACATCATCACGTAAATAATCACGAATGGCACGTGTTACCACGCCTGCTTCCTGATGAACCAGCATTGGTGATGGACCTGAACTTGCCGAACCCTGGATTTGTGCCCACAGGTCAAGTAAGTGTTGCAAGTCAAGTTGCAGCTCTTCCTGGGTACGGCCAATTCCGGCAGTACGAACGATCACGCTCATGCCACGCGGCACATTTAAAGAGGCTAAAATTTCTTTTAGTTCTTCACGGACAGAACCTGAAATCTGACGGCTGATACCGCCACCTTTCGGGTTGTTCGGCATAAGCACTAAATAACGGCCTGCAAGCGAAATGAAAGTCGATAGGGCAGCACCTTTGTTGCCACGCTCTTCTTTTTCAACCTGAACCAGTAATTCAGTGCCTTCAGTGATCAGTTCACGAATGTTTGAAGTTTGACGAGGATCAGCTTTGAAATACGAGTTTGCAATTTCCCGCATAGATAAAAAGCCTTGACGCTGTGCGCCGTACTCAACGAAAACCGCCTCTAAAGAGGGCTCAACGCGAGTGACATGACCTTTATAAATATTTGATTTTTTTTGTTCGCGAGTACGATTCTCTAAGTCGAAATCGTAAAGACGATTACCAGTGATAAGTGCAACGCGAACTTCTTCGGCGTGGGTTGCATTAATCAACATACGTTTCATGGGTGTGACACCTAATAGTGATGCACACAAACAATAAGCCCAATATTTTTGAGCAAACATCTCATTGGCACGATCAAGACTCAGAAGCAACGTTGTGTAGGAAGCTCTGAAACCACTGGCTGTAAGTATCCAGCTGGAGGCTTTGATCCGGTTATTTCGATGTTAGCAATACTGCTTCAATCTTGAATCCGTTGATATTTCATGGCATGTCTGACATCTGTGAAATATCACTAGATCCGACATAATCAAAGTTTCCTGTACGCTTCACTGGCGGGTGAGCGGTGCATTGGATGGTGACTTTCACTGTCATTAAGCATTGAAGTCGATCCATCTGGAAGTCTTGATACGGAATGATCATCGTATCTCTGCTTGGCAGTTCCAATGCATCAACGCTTTAGCCTGAATGCGACATCAGGGAGCAAATTGTCTGATGTGGATCAGTTTACGTTTAATAACCAGCAAATTGCTGGCGACATATTTTTTCTGAACAAACTGTATGTGCTGATGCACAATTAAACGCAACAGTTTGCCATTTTGCCGATATAATAAGCCTTCGGCGTCGGCATAATTCTTTAGGACCTATCCGAGTTATTGGTGAATATCTCATCGATTTAAAATTTTATCTAAATAAAATTTCTGATTTGATGCTCACTTACGGTGGTATCCGTGCGCTGAATATACCAAACCTTGCAGCATCTGCCTATGGGCTAAGTTTAGGTTTCTTGTGAAATAACTTAGCTAAATGATCATTTTTTAATCATATTTAGCAAATCTTGGATTAATCGAGCGTATGAATTCTACACAACAATGGCAAAGTGTTACTTGGTTTGACGTGGATGAGCATCAAGACGGGCAGCGAATAGATAATTTTTTATTTACCCGATTAAAAGGTGTTCCAAAAAGTCGCATCTACCGTTTGATTCGTGAAGGACAAGTACGCGTAAACAAAAAAAGAATAAAAGCAGAAACACGTTTGAACATTGGCGACCAGATTCGTGTCGCACCAATCCGTTATGAACAGAAGGATGAAACGGCTGCACCTGTCAGCGATACCGTCGCGCAAAGCCTGTTGAGCCGAGTGGTGTATGAAGATGAAGGCTTGCTGGTAATCAATAAGCCTTCGGGAATTGCCGTGCATGGCGGCAGTGGTGTGGCCTATGGCCTGATTGAAGCATTACGTGCGGCGACAGGCAAAAAATATCTGGAACTGATTCACCGGATTGACCGTGATACCTCCGGTCTGGTGATGGTCAGTAAAAAGCGCAGTACCTTAAAATTGCTACAGGACCTGCTACGCGAACATAAGATCCAGAAAACCTATGCCGCTATTGTTAAAGGTCAGGTCAGTCTGGATCGCCAAATGATTGATGCGCCTTTATTGCGTTATGAACTGGCCAATGGCGAGCGTCGTGTCCGTGTGACTTCTGAAGGTAAGCCAAGTAAGACCGACTGGAAAGTGGTTGAGCGCTTTAAAACAGCCACTCTGGTTTATGCATCACCATTATCAGGTCGTACCCATCAAATCCGGGTACATGGTTTAAGTATTGGTCATCCTTTGGTGGGCGACGATAAATACGGACACAATACGGTGTATAACGGTCCGGCAGCACGCCGTTTGTGCCTGCATGCCATGCGTCTGGAAATTCCGAATTATCCAGTGATTGAAGCTCCGATGCCTGAAGATATGCAGCAGGTGATTGACGAATTGAGAAAGCAGAAATGAAGCAGAAGATTGAACTCGTCATTTTCGATTGGGATGGTACCCTGTTCGACTCGGTGGGCCAAATTGTGGCGAGTTTGCAATATGCAGCGCAGCAATTCGAACAGCCACTGACGGATGAAGCCGCGAAAAGCATTATTGGTCTGGGTTTGCCTGAAGTGATGCAGATCCTGTTTCCGCAAGTCCCGCATTTGCATCAGGATCTTTTGCAATGTTATGCCGATCATTATGTGGCAAACTCGAAAGGCGATGT
The DNA here is from genome assembly GCF_000588715.1 of Acinetobacter sp. 1000160. Taxonomy (NCBI): domain Bacteria; kingdom Pseudomonadati; phylum Pseudomonadota; class Gammaproteobacteria; order Moraxellales; family Moraxellaceae; genus Acinetobacter; species Acinetobacter sp. 1000160. The sequence continues at coordinate 149,054 of NZ_JFWP02000005.1, forward strand.
CTGGTTTAATGGGGTCGCTGAGCTATTGATGGATTTAAAGCAGCAAGGTCTCAAGCTTGCGGTCGCAACCGGTAAAAGCCGTAAGGGGCTGGATCGTGTATTGGCGCAAACCAATAGTCATGCACTGTTCGATATTACCCGTGCCGCGAGTGAAACCAAGTCCAAGCCAGATCCACTGATGTTGCAGGAAATTCTGGCCGAGATGGATGTGGCAGCTGAACGTGCGATTATGGTTGGGGATACCAGTTACGATCTGGAAATGGCGCAAAATCTGAATATGCCGCGTATCGGGGTCAGTTATGGGGTGCACAGTATTGAAACGTTACAGCAATATCAGCCATTAACCATTGCCCATCGTGTGCAGGACTTGCATCATTATTTACAAAGCTTGCTCAAGGTTGCTGATGTAACCGAAAGTTAATCCACTGAAGATCAAATGACAAAATGAGGGGAGAGTTCGCTTTCCCGTCATCCATAATAACAATAGGAACTATATGAGCCGCTCGATCCGTTTGCTCAATCTATTACAACTACTCCGAGAATATCGCTATCCGGTCACTGCACAGGTATTGGCGGAGCGACTGCAGATTAGTCAGCGTAGTGTCTATCGGGACATTGAGACATTACGCGCCCAAGGTGTGAGTATTGATGCGGCAGCAGGGCTGGGGTTTCAGCTCAAAGAAGATTTCCTGTTACCCCCAATGAGCTTGAATGAAACCGAGATCGAGGCCATCTTTCTGGCCTTAAACTGGTTGAGTGAAATTCCTGATCTGGCTTTAAAATCAGCTTCCACATCGGTTCTGGCCAAGCTCAATGCGGTATTGCCTGAACATTGCCGACATTTACTTCAACACACTACTTTACGCTCTATCAATGCCTGGCTTCCTGTAGATGCACAACTGGTGGAGCAGGTACGTCTGGCCATCCGCCAGCAAGTCAAAATTGTGGTGGATTATGCTGATGAGCAGCAGCGTATCAGTTCCCGTACCGTGTGGCCTTTTGCTTTAGGTTATTTTAATGATCGGATTGTACTGGCCGCATGGTGCGAGTTGCGACAGAGTTTTCGGCACTTCCGGATTGACCGTATCCGGCAGCTCAGCCTGAGTCAGGAGCTTTATCCGCAATTCAAGCAGCAACTATTTCAACAATGGTGGAGGCAAGAGGTATGTTCGACTACTGACAGAAACTGACAATCCAAACAATTACATTGAAATAAGAATAACTCACTAAGGACATATCAACATGGCACTTAAACTTTATACCAATAATTTCTCACGTGGCGTTGTAGTGGACTGGTTGCTGATTGAACTGGGCGTGCAATGTGAGCGCATCGAAGTAGCCTTTGAAACTGAAATGAAAGCGCCTGAATATTTAAAAATCAATCCCTTCGGTAAGGTCCCTGTGCTGGTGGACGATGATATTGTGGTCTATGAGCTGGATGCGATCTGTGCCTATCTGGCCGATAAGTTCGCAGACAAAGGTCTGGCGCCTGCACTCAATGATCCGAAACGCGGTCTTTATTATCGCTGGCTGTTCTTTGTTTCAGGGCCTTGGGAAGCGGCTTCAACCAATAAAATGCTAGGTGTGGAGGTCAAGCCAGACCAGAAAGGATCTGTCGGATATGGAGACTATCAGGATGCCTACAATGCCTTTGTGCAGGGCCTGAGTGAAGCCGATCCGTATTTATGTGGCAAACAGTTCACTGCTGCGGATGTGACCGTTGCTGCCATGCTGTTCTGGCAGCTCAAGATGGGAGAAGTTGAGTCTCATCCTGCGATTGAACGCTATCTGGACAATATTAAGCAGCGTTCGAGCTATCAAAAGTTTGCTGCCTTTTTTAGCAATGTTTAAGATTTCATCACTATAAAAAGCCGACTTGTTCGGCTTTTTTATTTTGTCATCCCGATGAATCTTCAATCCAAGACAGAAAAACGTGTTGCAAAAACGTCTGGTTTAACCTTTCACTACAATTGTCACTGAGCCTTATTAGTTCAGTAAAATTGTGTTGACTCAGCTCTAGAAAATCAGCATAACTGAATACCTTATGTTAGGATCAAGGTCCGATTATGCTGTAATGAAATGTGCTCGCTCTAGTCAAAAAATCATGATGATTTAAAACGCGATAACATTGAAAACACGCCGTAATCTCAGGGATATAACATAATGGACCTCATGCGATTAGATTCCACCACAGAAGAAGTACATGAAAGATAAGCCGACATTAACCTATCAATTGCCGACACAATCTTGCTTGAGTCATACTTGGGTGAAACCGCCGTTTCCACATGAGGCTTCTGATCATTGCGGCATAGACCGGTTCTATAATTTGCAGAAACCGTTAACCCCGTTTGATCGTAAAGGGCTATTAAAGTGGCTGGCGACCCGTCAGTCCTATACCTGGAATGTTGATCGTGTTCATGAGTCCAATTTACGCAACCAAATGCTGGAATTGCCCCAAAACCGACCACATGCCGACTTAAATGACTGGCAAATCTGGTTTGTGGGACACGCCACAATTTTAATTCAAATCGGCCCTTATAATTTCCTCACCGATCCGGTCTGGTCTGAATATGCCAGCCCGAAACAGGGCAATGGACCACGCCGTGTCTGTCCAGCAGGTATTGCACTGGAACATCTTCCGACCATTCACGGGGTCTTGCTCAGTCATAATCATTATGACCATATGGATCTGGCGACGCTGGATTGGTTACATCAGAAATTTGAAATGCCGATTTATACCGGTTTAGGCAATGGCTATTATCTGCCGAAACATCTGCATGTGATTGAAATGGATTGGTGGCAGGAAATTCCGTTTCATGATGAGTTAAAGATTGCCTATACGCCTGCACAACATACTTCCGGACGAGGCGTGCGCGATCAGAATCGTGCCTTGTGGGGCGGTTTTTCTGTGCTTGCCAAGACTGGTCACTGTTTTTTTGCAGGGGATACCGGTTATTCAGGGCATTTCAAGCAAATCCATGAGCGCTATGGCGATGCCAGAATTGCCTTATTACCGATCGGGGCTTATGAACCGCGGATGTTGATGCGTTATGTGCATATGAATCCACAAGATGCCTTTCAGGCACATTTAGACTTGCATGCGCATCGCTCACTGGCGATTCATTACCGTACCTTCCAGTTGACAGATGAAGAGCGCGATTCGCCTGAACATGAATTGCAGCATGCCATGAAATCTTCTTCGAAACTGGTCAATCCTTTCTATTGCATTCGCGAAGGGCACTTTTTAAGGGCTTAGCATCAGCATCAGCATCGGCATTCAGACACCAGATTGCAATCAGGGAAAGACTGGCTAGCGCAATATTCATGACCACAGGATTAAACGCTTGGTAAAGCTGATTCGGGTCAATGAATAGAATAAAAATAAATAACCCGGTCAAACTCACGATACTGAGCCAGTGTAAACAGGGATGTTTGATGAACAGAAACAGAACACCAAAAATGACTTCACTGATTCCGGATAGCATGACCAGCCATCCTATATAGAAATGAGCTATCGGTAATTGTTGCCAAATGGCTTGTTCAGTCGGTGACTGAAAAATCAGTTTAGGAATTAGGCCTTGATAGATCCAAAGCAAGGCAATCATCGACTGACAAAATTTTAAAATCCTGTGGATGGTCGGGTGACGCTGCTTCATCTCAAGACATCATCCTGAAGGAAATGTTGCTGAATATCCGCAGTCACCACATAACATTGTTCAGTTTTACCAAACAGATCATAGCGATTTAATGCAATGCGCCGATAAGCAAAATCACGGAGGGTTTTAGGAACAAGGCGGGCATATTTTAAGCTGCTATAAGGAAAATCCAGTCGCTGAATAATACGCAAAAAGGCCGTCGATTCTGTATAACATTGACCTTTTTCCAGCAATAGCATGGTTTCAAAATGATCGGTCGGGAAGTGGTAATACTTTAACAATTGCTGACCAAGACTGGATTGTACCGACACCAGTTTGAATTGACAGCGTCGATCATGTTTGATCATAAAATCTGCCCAGGCTGAACAGAGTACACATACCGCATCGAACAGGATGATGTTATGGTTTTGAATCAGGTGTTGTAAAGGTTTTAACATATTTATTCTTCTTATCCAGTGTTGAATAAATTGTCCCTCAAAGGCATTAAAAAAGCCATCCGAAGATGGCTTTTTTATTAAGTATTTGCTGGCTTAGAGAAAGCTTGGTAAATGACGCGCCGGATCAGTTTCACGTGCAGCTTGTGCATCAGCAACGGTCATGCCCAATGCTTTCGCAACCCCTTCACCGTAGGCCGGGTGGCAAGCGTAGCAATTACGGATATGACGATACTTGATAAAGTCCAAAGCATCGCCCATGGCACGTGCTGTATTGCCAAATAATGCATCTTGTTGCTCTGGTGTCATCAGTTCGAACAAGGCACGTGGCTGACTGAAGTAATCATTGTCATCTTCACGGTAATCCCAGAAATCGGCATCACCATTAATTTTCAATGGTGGCTCTTTATACTGAGCTTGCTCTTGCCACTGACCGAAGCTGTTTGGCTCGTAGTGCGGTAAACCCCCATAGTTGGCATCGATACGGCCTTGACCGTCGCGGTGATTACTATGTACAGGGCAGCGTGCCGCATTGACTGGAATTTGCTGGTAGTTCACACCTAAACGGTAGCGTTGTGCATCGGCATAGTTGAATAAACGTGCCTGCAACATACGGTCGGGTGAAGCACTGATGCCTGGCACCAGATTGCTTGGTGCAAAAGCAGATTGCTCTACATCAAGGAAGAAGTTTTCAGGATTACGGTTCAGTTCAAACTCACCCACTTCAATTAACGGATAATCGCCGTGTGGCCATACTTTGGTTAAATCAAACGGATGATATGGGACTTTTTCAGCATCTTGTTCTGGCATAACCTGAACAAAAAGGGTCCATTTTGGATAGTCTTTACGTTCAATGGCATCGAATAAATCACGTTGATGGCTTTCACGATCCTGACCCACCAGCTCGCCTGCTTCTGCATCCGTCAGATTTTGAATACCTTGTTGGGTTCTGAAGTGGAATTTCACCCAGAAACGCTCATTGGCGGCATTAATGAAGCTATAAGTATGGCTACTAAAACCATGCATATGACGGTAGCTTGAAGGGATACCGCGGTCTGACATGACGATGGTGACCTGGTGTAATGCTTCTGGCAATAACGTCCAGAAATCCCAGTTATTGGTGGCACTACGCAGGTTAGTTTTCGGGTCACGTTTGACTGCTTTGTTTAAATCCGGGAATTTACGTGGATCACGCAAGAAGAAGACCGGGGTGTTATTCCCGACCATATCCCAGTTACCTTCTTCGGTATAGAATTTCAGGGCAAAACCACGAATGTCACGTTCTGCATCTGCTGCACCACGTTCACCGGCAACGGTGGTAAAACGGGCAAACATTTCAGTTTTTTTGCCGATTTCGCTAAAGATTTTAGCGCGGGTATATTGGGTAATATCATGGGTAACGGTGAAAGTACCAAATGCACCAGAACCTTTGGCATGCATGCGGCGCTCAGGAATCACTTCACGGACAAAGTTGGCAAGTTTTTCGTTTAGCCATAAGTCCTGGGCTAATAATGGTCCTCGCGCACCCGCGGTCATACTGTTCTGGTTATCGACAACTGGCGCACCAAAATCAGTGGTGAGGTGGCTATAAGGACATTTTTTTTCGTCTTGGCTCATGTTCTATCTCCATCAAGAGGACCTGTAAGTGAGGTCATCTCAATCATTTGACCGTTCAAAGATATGAATGCTTCGCTGGGACATATACAAATTGGGTATCAAAATTTCAGATGCCTAAGTAAGATTTGCAATGAATCAGTTCAGCCTTTGTATTTTTACTCTAGGTTGATGAAAGCTTTTTTTCCAATGGATTAAAGTTGATGTCATAAATGCTTTATTCGATTGAAGCTGTTTATAGCTTAAGCTTGAGCTGAGTGTTTGTAGATATAAAAATTGTTAAAAAAACAAGAAAGCTTATGAAAAATATAAGTTTTATTATAATTTATTGTTGGTATTTCAATGAATGCACGGCCTCGAAACAAGAAATGAAAAATGGCGATAGTTGAGACAGGAATTGGAGCAATGGCCTGTTGCAGTTATGTAATATAGCATTGAGCTGCAAAAAAACTGCATACTCATCAAGACTTGCGTGCTCATGCTTAAGCGAATTTTCGGATTGAGAGAACTGAATCAGGCGATTGGGTTGAAAATATGTAAGTGAACATGATTTTAATGCAGGGCATGCTATGTTTGAGTTCTTTCTTGATGAGATAAAAAACAATGAAAAAAATAGTCACTGGTCTTGGTTTATCTTTAACTGTACTGACAGGTTGTACGGCCATGCCGCAGGATACTGAACTTAAAGCCAATCAAGCCATACCCTTGACTGTTGAGTTTGTGGGAGCAGGCAACCATGCGGTGCAGCCGCAACAGGGCACAATCAGCTTATATGCTGTGGAAAGTCGTATGGCCGATGTGCCTGCGACATTGATTGAGAAAAAGACAGTGCAAGTCTCTCAAGTCCCTTTCCGGGTTGAATTTATCATTCCAGCAGACCATCGTCAGCGTATTCAGCCACAGGTCCGTGATGATGCCGAAGTGAGCTATTATGTGACCTGGCAATCAGACAGCAAGAATTTAACGGGTAAAGATGCGATTGCGATTGATTATGACCGTCAATTTCCGAAGGTGAGTCTGGGGCAAGGAAAGCAACAGGTTTATTTAAAATAAGCTGACTTATCCATAAAAAAAGAGCGACGCTTGCCAGAAGGTCGCTCTTTTTTATAGGCAGTGTATGCACTGTTTACACACTGACCAGACGATTCGATTTCACCATATCGGCAAGACCATGGGTTCTGAAATAGTGTTCCAGCCAGCTTTTAATCACCAGCGGATTGTTCATTTTCAGCACATCTTCCAGCAGTTTTTTGGCATCACTCATCGGCACATGGCAAATGGCTTTGCGGACACGCAAAATATTGCTGGAACTCATCGAGAGCGTGTTGAAGCCCATAGCCATCAATAAAATCGCAGACAATGGATCACCCGCCATTTCACCACAGACACTGACCGGCTTTTGGTGGGTATGGCAGTCTTCAGCCAGACGTTTCAAGGCACGTAGTATCGATGGGTGGAAGTGTGAATAGACGTTGGCAACATGTGGATTATTACGATCCACCGCCAGTAAGTACTGGGTCAAATCATTCGAACCCACCGAGAAGAAATCGACCAGTTCGGCAAACTCATCAATTTGCAGTAACACGCTTGGAACTTCGACCATGATCCCGATTTTCGGCTTGGTGATCTTGACCTGTTCTTCTTCCTGTACCGCTACCCAGTCACGCTCAAGCAGATACAGCACCTCTTCCACTTCACTGACACTGGTCACCATCGGCAGCAGGATATGCAGGTTATTCAGGCCAATACTGGCTTTGAGCATGGCACGGATTTGCGCAGAGAAAATCTCAGGATGATCCAGTGTAAAACGCAGTCCACGCCAGCCCAGCGCCGAGTTTTCTTCTTCAATACTGAAATACGGCAAGTCTTTATCCGCACCAATATCCAGGGTACGCATAATCACCGGTTTATTGGCAAAGTGGCTGAGCTGCTGACGATAGATGGCACGTTGTTCTTCTTCGCCGGGGAAGCGCTCACGTAGCATGAAGGGAATCTCGCTACGGTATAAGCCTACACCTTTGGCACCGCGCTGAACGCCACGCACCACATCAATCATTAAACCGGTATTGACGAATAACGGGATAGAGATGCCATCAGGCGTGATCGCATCTTTGGTTTCATATTGCTTTAGATCTTTGGCGATCTGTTCTTCTTCTTTTTGGACTTCTTTATAACGTTGGCGTAAACGACGCGGTGGATTGACAAAGACGCGACCTTGATAGGCGTCGACAATCATTTCAATGTCATCCAGTGTGGTGATTGGTAACTCGGTTACACCGACTACAGTTGGAATGCCCAAGGCACGTGCCACAATCACCATATGCGAATTGGCAGCGCCTTCAGAAGTGACAATCGCCGCAATATTATCTACTGGTAATTCTACCAACGCGGCGGTACTGATTTCTTCACCAATCAGGATGCTGTCAGGACTGAGTTCACGATGGCTGGAATCCGCTTCCTGCAAGCAGGCAAGAATGCGACGGCCCAGATCTTTGAGATCGGAAACCCGTTCACGCAGGTAGTCATCTTCCATTTGCGCAAATAGCGCCACATGCTTATCAATGACTTTACGTACTGCGCCCTGGGCCCAGCTTCCAGCACGAATATGGTCTTTTATTTCATTGGGTAAGGCATTTTCATCCAGCATGCGTAAGAACACACTAAATAACGCGCGTTCTTCGGACATGAGGGAGTCTTGCATTTTTTCATCTAAAGACTGGATTTCTTGACGCACCGAGGCAATGGCCTGATCCAGCAAATCCAGTTCTTCGCTGATATCTTCTGCTTCACGATCTGGAATGGCAGCCAGATCGGCAGGCGGGTAGAGCACGATGGCACGACCTAGTGCAATACCACCGGCCCCTGAAACGCCCTGAAAGGTCTTATAGGTTGAACCAGTGCTTGGCTTGCGGAATACATCAATATTGCCGACCGCATGGGCATGGGCGATCACACCAGAAAGCTGTGCACATAGCGTTACTAAAAAGGATTCGGCAGCTTCGCTAAAGTCCTGGGATTCCTTATTCTGAACCACCAGTACGCCCATTACCTTACGGCGATACATCACCGGAACGCCAAGGAATGAGTTAAACAGTTCTTCGCCAGTTTCTGGTAAATAGGCGAAACGGTCATGCTTTGGCGCATTATCGAGGTTCACGATCTCTTCGCGTTGCCCGACCAGACCAACCAGACCTTCACCAATATTCAGGGAAACATTGCCGACGGCTTCTGGTTTGAGGCCTTTGGATGCCATCAGCACATAGCGACGATTGCGTTCATCCAGCAAATAAATCGAGCAGACATCCACATGCATGGCTTCGGCCACATGATTGACCATAATGTCCAAAGAATCATGCAAACTGACGGACGCATTGATTTCTTGCACAATGCGTCTAAGGGTGTCGAGCTGCATGTTTGACATGGATGTTTACTCCAGTTTATTGAATCGTTATAGGCCTAGTTATAACAGCTCTCTTGTCAAAAATCATTGCTTAAAATGATGATTTTATGACAATTAACGCTGAGGTAGTTGTAAACATAATTCCATCATGGCTTTACGGTAAACATCACGTTTGAAGTTGACCACTTGACCCAATGGGTACCAGTAACTCACCCATTGCCATTCATCGAACTCGGGTGGGTCTGACAGGTTTAACTGAATATGATGAGGCGAGGCCGTTAACTTCAGTAAAAACCATTTTTGCTTTTGTCCAATACATACCGGATCTGAATCTGACCGAATGTACCGATGTGGCAAACGATAACGCAGCCAACCTTTTGTTTGCGCTATAATCTGGACGTGTTCGGGCAATAAACCGACTTCTTCTCTCAGTTCACGAAAAAGTGCCTGTTCAGGGGTTTCACCAAATTGGATCCCTCCTTGTGGAAATTGCCAAGCATTGTGACCAATGCGTTTTGCCCATAAAACCTGTCCATCATCGTTTGCCAAAATGATCCCGACGTTGGGTCGGAAACCTTCTGAGTCGATCATTTGGCTACCTAAATTTTATCTATATCGTTGACTTTGATCTCGGGGACAGACTATCTTCCATGTCCAACTCGAAAAAGGTCAAAGTAAAATGTTTAAATTGCTATGATCTTAACGAATTTTTAGTGACTTACGGAAATAGATTTACGTTTTTTTTCTTTAATTTGCATTTAAATGAGCATTTATATGAAATTGGCTTTGTTTGATTTAGATCATACCCTATTAAATACCGATTCTGACCATTCCTGGGGTGAATTTCTGGTCAGTGAAGCGTTGGTTGATCCAGTCCATCATCGTCAAATGAATGACAAGTTTTATGAAGACTATAAAGCCGGGCAACTGGATCCGATTGCCTATAATGAATTTGTGTTTGAATTTCTTACCCAACATGACAATAATTATTTAACTGAATTACATCAGTTGTTTATGCAAAAAATCATTCGTCCACAGATGCGTCCAAAAGGATTTGAGGCGATTAAAAAGCATCAGGATCTAGGCCATGCCATTGTGGGGATTACCGCGACCAGTGATTTTATTACCGCGCCGATTTTCCGGGAATTTGGTATTACCGAAATTATTGCCACCAGTGCTGAAGTTGTTGATGGTAAATACACAGGCAAGGTCACTGGAATCCCATGTTATCAACAAGGCAAGCTGGCCCGTCTGGATCAATGGCTGGCTGGACGTACGGTGGATGAGTCTTGGGCTTATTCAGATTCGATCAATGACCGTTTCTTGCTGGAATACGCGACCCATGCGATTGCAGTCAATCCAGATGAGCGTTTAGAAAAACTGGCGCAAGCGCAGGCTTGGGACATTCAGGACTGGTCAATCTAAAACCTCCTTATCTGTGTCTGTTTTGCAGACAATAAAAAAACCTCCTAGCTGTGGAGGTTTTTTTATATTACGAATGTTTCTACAGCAAAGGATGGATTACTTATCCTACCTGCATCATCCGAATCAGCTCCTCAGCCGCCTTAGACTGGATACGGGCTGGATGCCAGACCATACCCAACTGACGTTGCATATCTAGCTGTAAATCCAGTTGTTTTAAATCCTGATTGACCAGTGTCTTGGGCAAAACGGACCAGCCTAAACCGATTGAAACCAACATGCGGATGGACTCTAACGGATTGTTGCTCATGGTGATTTTGGGCTTGAGATTATTCTTTTCAAATTCTGCCAAGGTAATCTGGCTGGTATAGGTTTGTGCGGCTGGTAATAAGCTCGGGTAAGCAATCAGGTCTTCGAGCTTGAGCTGGGTTTGCTGTGCCAAGGGATGGAAGGGGGCGGCCACAAATACCAACGGATCATTCCAGATGGTGACATAGTTGAGTCGATCATCCCCAACTGGAGGTAGGGTTAAAAAGGCCAGTTCCAGTTCACCTGCCAGCACCTGTTCATGCGCCTGTTCAGAATCGACAAAATGCACATCGAGAGTGACTTGGGGAAAATGCTGCACAAAGTTTTTAAGTGGCTCGGCCAGATGATGTAAACCGATATGGTGACTGGTGCCAATCTTGAGACGACCTTGTACCTGCGCCTGCTCATGGCTCAAGGTATGGTGAATCTCTCCCAGATTATTCAGCCAGCTTTGAACTTTGGGCAAAAGTGAGTGTGCCGCATGGGTCGGTTGAATGCCCCGGCCTGCGGATTCAAAGAGCTTGACGCCAAAGTAGTCTTCAAGACTATGAATCCGTTTGGTGACTGCAGGCTGGGTAATAAATAATTGTTCTGCTGCAATAGAAATGGAACCGGTTTCCATCACTTTTACAAATGCTTCAAAAGCTGCGAGGTTCATACACGCCTATCCAGAGGGAGATTTTAAATTGGTTTTATGTGCAATTTTTTTGAATTAGAAATAATTCCAGACTTTCTCATGAAAGAAAAAAGCGAAGGCTTGTACGGTCGGTTCGATTAAACTCAACGTTGCTGCCATCATCAGATTCCCTGTAATGACATAGGCAACCATCATCGCCACACTAATATGCATAATGTAATAACTCAAGGTTTTTTTCAAAGTCCGCCGATTGTTGAGTACAAATTGTTGGATATTGGCCATTGTCGTCACCCGAATAAATCTCTATTTAATTAAATAATAATCATTATCATTTAAAATGTAAAAAAGAAATTTCAATTTATGACGATTGTTTTTATAAATAGAATGAAGATTCACTTAAATTTGATCAAAAAAACCAGTATTAACGTTAAGATAAGACCGGATCAGATTGATTTGGCATGCTTTTCATTGAACAAGCACAATCTTGAACTTGGCAGAAATTTATCATTCCAAAAAGTTTTTTAATTTATAAAAATGATAAATTAGATTTATGTGAAGCAGTTGCTATAATCAATTCAAGATAAAAAATACCCAGTCCGATGGCAAGCACGATGGAGAGCGACGACATGGCAGGCAAAACTTTGTACGACAAATTGTGGGATGACCATTTAGTAAAACAACGTGATGATGGTTCTAGCCTGATTTATATTGATCGTCATTTATTGCATGAAGTCACCAGTCCTCAGGCATTTGAAGGCTTACAACTTGCCGGACGCCAGCCGTGGCGTTTAAGTGCCAACGTCGCAACCCCTGACCATAACGTACCGACTTCTAAAAAAGAGCGTGAACAGGGGATTGCCGGCATTGAGGATGATACCTCGCGTATCCAGGTTCAGACGTTAGACGATAACTGTAAAACATTTAATATCGTTGAATTCGGTATTAATGACATTCGCCAAGGCATCGCCCACGTGGTTGGCCCAGAGCAGGGTTTGACTTTACCGGGTATGACCGTCGTGTGTGGTGACTCGCATACCGCAACGCATGGTGCCTTTGGTTGCTTGGCACATGGTATCGGGACTTCAGAAGTTGAACATGTCTTGGCAACACAATGCTTGGTACAGAAGAAATCAAAAAACATGTTGGTACGTGTCGATGGCGTATTGGGCAAGGGGGTGACCTCTAAAGATGTGGTCTTGGCGATTATCGGCAAGATTGGTACTGCAGGCGGTACAGGTTATGCCATCGAGTTTGGTGGTCAGGTATTCCGTGACATGTCAATCGAAGGCCGCATGACGGTATGTAATATGGCGATTGAAGCGGGTGCACGTGTAGGCATGGTGGCTGTTGATGACAAAACCATTGCCTATGTCAAAGACCGTAACTATGCCCCAACAGGCGAACAGTGGGATCAGGCGGTTGAGTACTGGAATACTTTGCATTCAGACGAAGATGCTGTATTTGATGCGGTAGTGGTATTGAACGGTGCCGAGATTGAACCGCAAGTGTCTTGGGGCACCTCACCGGAGATGGTGATCCCGGTGACACAAGCCGTGCCGACTTTAGAGCAAGCTAAAGATGAGGTGCAACGCAATGACTGGACCCGTGCTTATCAATATATGGGTTTAACCGCTGGACAAGCCTTGGCTGATATCCAGTTGGATCGCGTCTTTATCGGTTCGTGTACCAATTCGCGGATTGAAGATATCCGTGCTGCTGCCGACGTGGTAAAAGGTCGTAAAGTGGCGGCGAGTATCAAGCAGGCCATGATCGTTCCGGGTTCTGGCTTGGTGAAACAGCAGGCGGAACAGGAAGGGTTGGATCAGATTTTCTTGGAAGCGGGCTTTGAATGGCGTGAACCAGGTTGTTCAATGTGCTTGGCGATGAATGCTGATAAATTGCAACCGGGTGAGCATTGTGCCTCGACTTCAAACCGTAACTTTGAAGGCCGTCAAGGCAATGGTGGACGTACCCATTTGGTCAGTCCGGCGATGGCGGCTGCGGCAGCAATTGCAGGCCATTTTGTTGATGTTCGTTCATTCTAAGGGAGCAGAATCATGAAAAAATATACTGTAGAGCAAGGTATTGTTGCACCTTTAGATCGTGCCAATGTCGATACCGACTTGATTATTCCAAAACAGTTTTTGAAATCAATCAAACGGACAGGTTTTGGTGACAATTTATTTGATGAATTGCGCTATCTGGATGAAGGCTATTTGGGACAGGACATTAGCAAGCGTCCAAAAAATCCTGATTTCGTGTTAAACAAGCCGCGTTATCAAGGTTCGAGCATCTTATTGGCACGGACCAATTTCGGTTGTGGCTCAAGTCGTGAGCATGCGCCGTGGGCTTTGAGTGAATATGGCTTCCGTACCGTGATTGCGCCAAGCTTTGCCGATATTTTCTTTAATAACTGCTTTAAAAATGGCATGTTGCCTGTAATCTTGTCTGAACAGATTGTGGATCAGTTATTTAAGGAATGTGCTGAAACCGAAGGTTATCAGTTAACCATTGATTTGGATGCACAGGAAGTTCGTACGCCATCAAGTCAGGCATTTAAATTTGAAGTTGATCCATTCCGTAAACATTGTTTATTGAATGGTCTGGATGATATCGGCTTAACCTTACAGGTTGCAGAGGATATTCGTGCCTATGAAGCGAAAGCCAAACAGGCGCGTCCTTGGGTGTTTCAGGACATTCAGGCTTAAGTTGAGTGGATGAAATTACACTTCGTCTTGGACATTTTTAACATAGCCATAGCGCAGACATTGAACTCTTGTTAACATGCTAGCGACTAATTTTTTGCTTCCATGTTAACAAGGCATGAGGACTGGGCTTGAATAATGAGAAGAAGACTCGCTCGCAGTATTTTACTGTGTCTATGTGTTGGTACGACCTTAACCGCGTGTCAAAATGCACCGAACGTGGTCGATCAGGTTCGTATTGCACAGAACATGCTGGAAAGTAAGGCGGACAACACAACTTTATATTGTTCGGGCGTTGAGAATTGTGAGTTTGAACGAATCGGAGATATTGCCGTGATCGATGCAAAGACTCACCGGATCAGCCAGCAGGCGATGGGACGGGGGATTGTACGATTGCATGGTTCGGTATTCAGCCGAAAACAGCAGGTGTATTTAAGTGTACCTGCCAAGCAATATGAAGTGGTTATTCGTTTCTATCCTATTTCTCCAGATCGCGCAGAAACTTTCCATGTCATTCATGCGTTCAAACCGCATGTGCGCTATACCTTTAAAATGTATCGAGACAGAACACATCGCTCATCGGGCAGTTTACTCAACGTTTCTGTACCTGATCCGCTATGTGTAGATTTACAGCAAGAGCAACATACCATTCGCCGTTTCTGTCGTCCTTTTGACGTGAGTACAGGTCTGGGCGAGTTTGTTGAGAAAAAGGTTTAATCGGCTCGCAGTGGCAACACTGCTTATATGAAAACTGGAAAAGTAGATGTCTAAACATATTTTAATTTTAGCGGGTGATGGCATTGGTCCTGAAATCGTAGCTGCAGCAGAACAGGTTTTAACCAAGGTCAATGATAAATTTAATCTAGGTTTGACATGGGAACATGGTTTACTGGGCGGCTCAGCCATTGATGCACATGGCGAGCCGTATCCGGCTGTGACCAGTGAACAGGCAAAACAAGCCGATGCCATTCTACTGGGGGCGGTGGGTGGACCTAAATGGGACACGATCGAGCGCGCAATCCGTCCTGAACGTGGTTTATTGAAAATCCGTAGTGAATTAAATTTATTCGCCAACCTACGTCCAGCCATTCTATATCCGCAATTGGCCGATGCTTCGAGTTTGAAGCCAGAAATTGTAGCGGGTCTGGATATTCTCATCGTTCGTGAATTAACTGGCGGGATTTATTTTGGTCAGCCGCGTGGTATTCGTGAACTGGAAAATGGTGAGAAACAGGGTTATAACACTGACGTTTACTCAGAAAGCGAAATCAAGCGTATTGCTAAGGTTGCTTTCGAACTGGCAGGATTACGCGGCGGCAAAGTATGTTCGGTCGATAAAGCCAACGTACTTGAAGTGACTGAGTTGTGGAAGCAAACGGTGACTGATTTACAGCAAGCCCACTATTCAAATATCCAGTTATCGCACATGTATGTGGATAATGCCGCGATGCAGCTGGTGCGTGCACCAAAGCAATTTGATGTCATCGTCACCGGTAACCTATTCGGTGATATTTTGTCTGACGAAGCAGCGATGTTGACGGGATCAATCGGCATGTTGCCTTCGGCTTCTCTAGATGAAAATGGCAAAGGCATGTATGAACCGTGCCATGGCTCTGCACCTGATATCGCAGGACAGAACATTGCCAATCCATTGGCGACGGTACTGTCCGTTGCGATGATGTTGCGTTATACCTTCCGTGAAGAAGCCGCTGCAAAAGCGATTGAAGATGCGGTCGGTCAGGTGCTGGATCAAGGTTTACGTACCGCTGATATTATGTCTGAAGGCATGACCAAAGTGGGTACGGATGCGATGGGTGCAGCGGTTGTTTCAGCGCTGAACTAAGTGGTATTGCAAGTAAAAACGCAGCAATGGCTGCGTTTTTTTATGGTGGAAATTAGCAGGCCTTACCTTCATAACGGATAGCACGGGCGATTTGCTGCGGATCCAGCTCGAAAATAATATGACAATAGAAATTCACGTCATAAGATTGCTGACTGGTTGAGATCGATCCTAATCGTACTGAGCCACTGGTCGGTGAGCTCGGATCTCCATAAGCCTGTGCAATCGGAACGGGAATATTAATCGGACGAAGTACAGTAAAAACCAAACTTTCTTTGCTTCGTTGGGGTTGTTTTAAGGTCTGGAAGCCTAAACTTCGCAAGTTCAGGTTCTGCTGGATCTGGTCGGCGGATTGGCCCACATAGGGCTGTAAATAGTCTTGCAGTTGCACGGATTGCCATCCTGAGGTTGCACATCCTGATAAGCCCAGCATGAAAGCGGTCAGATAGAGTTTATAATTTGCCATGTTATTTTCCTGAATGATTCGGCATCCTTTCTGTGCTCATCATAGCGTGGATAAAGACAAAAATGTACAAACTTGTCTACTTTTGGGTAATATTAAACAGCGTCAAAATATGCTTAGATGGGCCCGAAAGTTAAAAGATGTGGAAAGTTTCATGCACAGGTTGATATTCGGATTGATAGGTAGTGTGATGGCGACACTAAGTTATGCGGATAATTGTGATAAAACACGTGATGGTTATGATGATGTTTTCTGTACCAATAAAGTCTATCTGAGTGCAGATACGGACTTAAATAAAAACTATCAGCTATTACGCAAATACCTGAATGAAACCCAACAAAAAATTTTGAAGAAATCCCAGCTGGCATGGATCCGTTATCGCGATGTCGAGTGTAGTGAGGACCTGCAGAGCGCGGCGAATATTCAATGTCGTTTAAGCATGACCCAAGAGCGCAACAACTGGCTACAAGAGCGCCTGCGTGAATGTGAAGCGGGCGCATGTAAGACCACGCGTTTGAGTGAGTAAACAAATCCCCGGATATAAAAAAAGCCACATCAAATGTGGCTTTTTTGCATTCACTAATCTGACTTAGCGTGCACGATAAGTGATACGACCCTTGGTTAAATCATAAGGTGTCATTTCAACTTTTACACTGTCACCTGTCAAAATACGAATATAGTGTTTACGCATTTTACCAGAAATGTGAGCAATAACTTCGTGACCGTTTTCTAAACGTACACGGAACATCGTATTAGGAAGCGTTTCGGTGACAACGCCTTCGAACTCAATGAGTTCCTCTTTATTGGCCATAGCCTACCTGATGATCAAATTGGGAAGGCGCAAATTATAGTCAATTTATTTAAAATTTACAAGATCAAGTCGCGGTAAGGCTGTCACATATTAACCGAAAGAAACTGTCGGACAATTTAGGATTTTTTTTAACAAAATAAGCAGAATATTGTTGTCAGTTTGGTCAATCAACGTTAATCTAAAATTGTTGTTCATTGTCATAATAACGTATCTACAGGGAAGGGCACTGCGTGGGTCAGCTAACAGATGCATCAGTTGTATTGCGCTTTGGTTATCAGGCAATTCGTAAAGCAGGATTACCAACCGAAGAGATTTTAACAAAAGCCGGCGTGGCGCTAAATCAGGTTGATACCAATGCGAGAACGCCCCTAAGTGCACAAAATGCCTTCTGGATTGCGGCACAGGACGTGAGCAAGGATCCGGATATCGGATTGCACCTTGGTGAGCATTTGCCTTTGTACCGTGGTCAGGTGATTGAACACCTTTTTATCAGTAGTGAAACTTTTGGCGAAGGATTAAAGCGCGCTTTAGCCTACCAGCGTCTGATTAGTGATGCCTTTGATGCCAAGCTGATTATTGAAGATGGCCGCTGCTATTTGACCAATGGCGAACAGTTCTGGCCAGATAATTTGGTCAATCGCCATTTTTCCGAATGTGCCATGTCCGGCATTTTACGTTTCTTTAAATTTATTACCGAAGGGCAGTTTGAGCCAATCTACATTGATTTTAATTTCAGTGAAGGTGCTGCTGATGATGAATATTTCAGGGTCTATGGTTGCCCAGTCAGCTTAGGACAAAAAGAAACACGTCTTTATTTTGATGCTGCAGTATTGGACTATCCATTGTGGCAAGCTGAGCCAGAATTATTGCAATTGCATGAGCAACTGGCGATTGAAAAATTACAGGAACTGGCGCGATACGATCTGGTCGGTGAAGTGCGCCGTGCCATTGGCTCAACCTTGGAAAGTGGTGAAACGACACTGGAAACGGTTGCTGCACAATTGAATATCACACCGCGTCGCTTAAGAACGCAATTGAGTGAAGCCAATACCAGCTTCCAGCAAATTCTTTCAGACTATCGCTGTCGTCTGGCTAAAAAACTTTTGGCAAATACCAGTGAAAGTGTGGAACGTATTGTATATTTAACCGGTTTTTCTGAGCCTAGTACGTTTTATCGGGCGTTTAAGCGCTGGACCAATGAAACACCTGTTGAATATCGTAAGCGTAAACAGCGTTAATCTTGTTCAGATAAAAAAAGCCTGGTCAAAATCGATCAGGCTTTTTTATTGGTTCATGGATTTGGTATCAATCAGGTAAATTGAGCCACTGCGGGCCTAAAGGCATGTTCGGTAATTCAAACTCATCTGGATAATAGGCCTGAATAAAATAAAGACCATCGGAAGGAGCGGTAATTCCGGCAGCAGTACGATCTTCTGCAGCAAACATGGTATCGATATGGTTGATGTCATACATGCCTTGACCGATTTCAAGCAGGCAGCCCATGATGTTGCGTACCATATGATGTAAAAAACCATCTGCCTGAATGTCGAGTACCAGATAACGGCCATGCTCAAACAGGCGGCAATGCTTGACGTGACGTACCGGTTGATTTGACTGACAGGCTGCCGCACGGAAGGTTTCGAAATTATGGGTGCCTTCAAACTTGGATGCAGCCGTAATCATTTTCTGGACATCAAGCGTTTGATAGAGATGCGTAACTTGCTTGTACAGCAACGCCGGGCGAGTCGGGGCGTTATACACCACATAACGATAACGACGTGCCACCGCCTTAAAACGCGCATGGAAATTTTCATCCATGCATTTAATCCACTGAATCGAAATATCTTTGGGTAGTTGACTGTTGGCCCCACGAATCCAGCCTTGTTCCGGACGGATCGCTTCGGTATCAAAATGCGCCACCATATTGGTTGCATGCACACCGGCATCGGTACGGCCCGCGCCATGCAACACGATCGGTTGATTGGCAATACGACTCAGCACTTTTTCAATGGTTTCCTGCACAGTGACAACGCCAGCTTGTTGGGTTTGCCAACCACGGTATTGAGTACCGCAAAATTCAATACCTATTGCATAACGTTGCATGTTCTCACCTCGATATTAGTGTTGCTGCCAGTGTTCGAACCATTGTTCGTGGGTCGGGTATTTTAAATACATTTGCAGGGCTTTTGCATATAAATCGGCATGGCTATGGCAATCATTGACCAAAACTTTGGCAGATTGAATCCATGAACTGACGGCATAACGCTGATCCAGCTGCCCGAAGGTGACCTGTGTACTAATAATCGGCAGACATTGCTGCTGATAAAGTGTTTCGAATAACCCAAGGATTTCATCATTGACGGCAATATTGCCTGTTCCGAAACCTTGTAAAACCAGAAAGTTGGGTGGCGCAAGCGCAAGATTTTTTAACTGCGTGACCAGTTGTTCTTTGGCGATCGGCTGTAACATCAGGTTGAGTATGTTCAGTTGCGCTGCTTTTTCGATATGTTGATTGTGGATCACAAAAGCATCGGCGGTGGTCTGGCAACTTTGCTCTGCCTTGATCCCGACAAAAGCATCCAGCTCGGTGGTATGGGCTTTTAGCGTGGTTTGGGCATGGAAGACTTGTTGATGAAAGGCCAGATAAACACCGCTTGGTAAACTCAATACCTGCTCTAGGGCCAGGTATAAGTTACCGATTGCATCGGTAAATTCACGGGTATCATTGCCTTCAATATTCAGTAATGGATATTGACTGCCGGTAATAATGGCATGGCAAGAATAGCCTAAGAAGCGTGCCAGTGTGGCTGCCGCATAACTGAGCGTATCGGTTCCGTGAATAATCACGAAATGCTGGAAGCTATTCAGTTGGAGTTGCTGGATTTGTTGGACCAGTTGCAGCCAGTCGGATGCTGTGCAGGCGCTGCTATCTTTAATACTAGGTGCAGCGAAGCATTCGACCTGTAAATGCGGTGGGATCACCTTGCCGAGTAGCGGTAAAAAGTCCTGTTCCGGCATTGGCATTAACGGTTCGCCAATACAGCCAAAAGTCCCACCCATATAGATTAAAGCGATTTTTTTCATCATAAAAAAAGCAGTCTTAGAGACTGCTTATATTAGACTGATCAAATTCAGGAAGCTATTTTATTCAGTAAAATTTCTGAACGTTGTTGTTGCTCTGCATTCAATGTTGACGTGTTTTTTAACAGTTCACGGGCAGATTGGTAAGCGCCCAGTTCAATATACTGTTCAGCCAGTTCCAGATTTAACTGTACTTCATCCAGTTGTTGCAAATCCGGGAAGGATTGCATCAATGGATCATGACTTGCTGAAGCTTGAGCCGGTGCTGGCGTAAATTCAACTTTAGGCTCGACAACAGGTGCGGGTGCTACAGCGTCAAATGAAAATTCAGTCTTTTCAATCGGGGCTTTTTCTTCAACTTGCTCCTGAGACGGTTCAAAACTGAAATCAAGGCTTGGTGCTGTTTCTGTACTTTGCGGTTTAGCTTCAGGCTGATTGGGAACAACTTCTAAATCCGCAAAGTTAAAGTCTAATTCAGGTTTAGTGTCTTCAACTTTGGCTTGTTCAGTCTGCGCTGGGGTGGAATCCAGGTCAAAAGAAAACTCAAGCGGCTGCTGCTGTTTTGCTTCAGGTGTTTCAACAGGTGCAGGGGTAGGTTCAACCGTTTGCTTTTGTTCAAACGAAAAGTTGAAATCTAGGGGCTGTACTTCAGGCGCTGGTTCTACAGCTTTGGCTTCTTCTGCAGGCGCGTTATATTCAGATTGTAAATCATCAAAAGACTGGGCAGCCGGTGTTTGCACCAAAGCATCAAAATCTGCGCTATTATTTTGAGCGACGGGTTCAACTGCTGTCGGTGTCTGATGAAAACTGGTTGAGTTAAATTCGATTGAATCGGGCTGTTTATTTTGTAGATATTCGCGATGTTTGATTTCAGCGGCTTGCACAATATCTTCAAGTTTTAGTGCATGCAGATGTTTGATCAGTTGATCAATTGCAAAATCATCTTTCTGTTTGAGATGAATCTCCAGCAAAAACAGATACAGCTCATGTTGAGAGTTATCTTGTTTCAAAGACTGATTGATTTGTGCCTCAGCAGCTTGAAAATTACCACTTTGAATATTTCTTTCAAGCTGTTGGCGCAGGCTTTCAGAAATTGCAGTGCTAACTTGAGGGGCAAGTTCCTGTTCTTCCCGAACGAGTGTTGTACGTGAAGCGGTTTTGGTGGCAGCTTTTTTCGGTGTTTTGGCTGTACCTTTCTTTGGTGCAGCATTGGCCTGATTACTTTCACGTTTTTTTAAAAAGATCGCGACCACCAGCACAATGACCAGTAGTACAATGATGATATTTGACATGATCTTTACCCCTTAAAGATAGCGCCGCTTTTATGCAAATTTATGAGAATCTTCTCGTTACCTAGCGTGTTGGCTTTTTAGTTTCCTGCTGCGCTTTCAACTGATCCTGTAATTCGGCAAGCCGGGCATTTAACAGCTGAATACGTTGTTCCTTTTGATGCAGTGCCAGTTCTAACTGGGTAACGTTTCTTTGTAATGTAACGGTTTTTTCTCGTGCTGTCATAACTTTTAATGACAAGTCTGCACTGGTTTTTTGTTGTAATGTGTCTTTTTTGGCACTTCCCGTACTTGAATCTTGATGACTTTCAGCAACTAAGGACATTTCTGCCTGCTGTAAGCGATATTTGGCTTTAGCCGCGGCAGGGCGCTGCGTTTGGGCTGCAATCTGATTGATATTTTTAGGCAGCTGAGTGGCAGTGGCACTGACATTAAAATTCAAATGTGAGCCTTGTCTAAGCCGGTTTGCATTGCCGCCAATAAAGGCATGTTCATTCTGCGCCTTGATTTGATGCATCACCTGAGCAACAGGCTGTTGGGTCTGCCCGGCAATACGTTGTGCAATGCTCCATAGCGATTCATTGCGTTGTACCACATGTTGTTGTGCAGTCTCCGTAGATGGCATTGGCGTATTCTGCACAGGTGCTTTTTGCTTGACCGGTGTGGAACGTTCTTTGGCCTGATACTGGGCCTTGGTTTTCTCTGCATCTTCAACCGACTTTAATGCCGTATTTTTGAACTCATTTTCCGGCTGAACAGTTGATGTTGCGACTGGAGAGCTTTGGGCTGTTTGAACCTTGTCCTGTTTAAGAGTAGTCACTTCGGCTGCTTTTTCTAATTTCTCTGCTTTGGACTCTATATTCGATGCTGTTTGCTGAAGTGGTGCTGCTACAGAGGGATCTGCATTGACAGGCGTGGCAACTGATATGACGGCTGCATTGTCCAGTTCAGAAGAAGATTGTTTTTTTAATGCAGGCGGTAAGGCAAAGGGTGCATTTAACAGGGTTTCCTGTTTAGCCACGGGTTTTGCCGTACTGTCTGCAACATTGAAACGGGTACTTTCAGGCAGGTTTAAGGCTATATCTTTTTCACTGACGATAAATTTGGGTGTCAGTGATTTTTCATTATTACTTTTTGCGCTGAGCTGTGGTGCTTTGGCTGCCTGACGCATGGACTGGCGTATATGTTTTAAATGAGAAGCGCCACCTTCCTGTATCTTGATAATAATGTTCAGTTCAGCATCGGTCATTGGGCGGGAAGAGGTGATGACAATGACACCTTCGCCCTGATTATTGCGGCGTGTAAAAAAGTTCAGATTTGAAGGCGGCTGATGCGCTGCGCCAATCATCAATAAGTCTTCTGGTGTCGCCAGACTGACATCAAATTTCGAGTTGAGATCGGCCTGATGAAAACTCATTTCCGCATACAGTAACTCACCTGGCGCAGACTGGATTTGCAATGGATCAAGTGTAATGGCATAAAGATGTTGCGAAGAAATTATGGTTAAAATGGCAATTTTTAATTTGTTATAAACAGTCATCTCGATCCATGAAAAAGTGATGTGATGGTCAGAAAAAAGTATACATTACCGTGATGTAAATGAATTGTAAATTCTTCATTTTTCATCAGCATAAAAAAGCCGATCAAATGTGATCGGCTTTTGATTTTTCGGGATTTTTGCTTAAGCGTTCTTGTATTCAACCAGGATACGAAGCATACGACGCAATGGCTCTGCAGCGCCCCAGAGTAACTGGTCACCAACCGTGAATGCACCGAGATATTCTTTACCCATATTCAGCTTGCGTAAACGGCCGACTGGCACAGTTAAAGTCCCTGTGACTGCAACTGGGGTAAGATCAGTCATGGACGCTTCACGAGTATTCGGAACCACTTTTGCCCATTGGCTCGAGTTGCGAATCATATCTTCGATCTCGTCCAGTGCCACATCTTTTTTCAGTTTCAAGGTAATCGCTTGAGAGTGACAACGCATCGCACCGATACGGACACAGTGTCCATCGATTGGAACAATTTGCTGGTTACCGAGGATCTTATTGGTTTCAACCTGACCTTTCCATTCTTCTTTTGATTGACCACTTTCGAGCTGTTTGTCGATATATGGAATCAATGAACCTGCCAATGGCACGCCGAAGTTTGCTTTCGGAAAACCTTCGCCACGTTGCAAGTCAGCAATTTGACGATCAATATCCAGAATCGCAGATTTAGGATCATCCAGTAAGTCTTTGGTATTGTTATACAGATAGCCCATACCGGTGATCAGTTCACGCATGTTTTGCGCGCCCGCGCCCGATGCTGCCTGATAGGTCATTGAGGTTGCCCACTCCACCAGATTGTTCTGGAACAGTGAACCCAAGCCCATCAACATCAGTGAAACCGTACAGTTACCGCCAACGAAAGTTTTAGTGCCATTCACTAAACCATCTTTGATCACGTTCAAGTTCACTGGATCAAGAACGATGATCGCATCATCCGCCATACGTAAAGTAGAGGCTGCATCAATCCAGTAGCCATCCCAACCTTCAGCTTTGAGTTTCGGGAAAACTTCAGATGTGTAATCACCACCTTGACAGGTCAAAATGACATCCATTTGCTTCAGACTGTTAATGTCCGTTGCATCCATAAGTGCTGGGGCAGTCTTACCACCAAATGCAGGTGCTTCACCACCTGCATTACTGGTAGAGAAATAGAATGGCTCAATATGAGCAAAATCATTCTCTTCAACCATACGTTGCATCAGGACAGAACCAACCATCCCACGCCAACCGACCAGACCTACTTTCATGTCATTGTGCCTCGGTATGTAAAAAATTTTAAAGGGGTTTGAGTGTATCAAAAGCGTCCACAACTGCAAGCTTTAGCGAACTAAAACAGTCAGTTTATTGAGTGGAATATCTTGTTTATATTAGAGAGAAAATTGATAAAGCGACAGCTTTATTGTAAATCTATGCTATCCCTAAGAGAAAAATGAACATGATGTGGATTCAGATTTGCGCAGCAGTGGTGATATGGCTTTCCTTTTGGTCATTAATCCCGAGAGATGAATGGTGGATTCGGGGCGCGGATTTTCCCAGATTACAGATCTTGGCATTGGGGATCGTGACTGCCGGGGCAATGTTATTTGGTCTGTCGGACTGGACCTTGAGCACTGAGCTGTTTTTTCTTGGCTTAATGGCTGCGATTGCCTATCAGCTCAAAATGGTGCTGCCTTATACGCCGTTATGGAAAAAGCAGGTACAACAACTCAAACAGGCGGACTTAAAGCCAGAACAGCAAATTTCATTACTGGTCGCCAACGTACTGACTCCCAATCATCAATATCATCTTTTGCTGGAGCATATTGAGACATTAAAGCCTGATGTGGTGTTGACGCTTGAATCCAATGCTGCCTGGCAACAGGCACTTAGCCAGATTGAGCCAGACTATCCGTTTCGGGTCCCTGTACCGTTGGAAAATCTGTATGGCATGCATCTGTACAGTCGCTTGCCGTTAAAAGATACCGAAGTGAAGTTTATCTTAAGTGATGAAATTCCTTCGATTCATACCTGCCTGACCTTGAAGTCGGGGATACAGGTCAAATTATATTGTTTACATCCGAAGCCGCCGAGTCCTACTGAGGCCAAAGATTCGACTTTAAGGGATGCCGAGTTATTGCTTGTGGGTGATCAGATCAAAGATCTGGACCAGAGCTGTATTGTGATGGGTGATCTGAATGATGTGGCCTGGTCGCGAACAACGCGTTTGTTCCAGCGTATTAGCGGCTTGCTCGATCCGCGGGTTGGGCGCTATTTTATGAATACTTTCCATGCCAACTATCCTTTACTACGTTGGTCACTGGATCATATCTTTCATAGTACCGATTTTGGTTTAGTTAAAATGAAACGTTTATCCCATATCGGTTCAGATCATTTTCCAATTTATGTGGTGTTGCAAACAGGTCTTCGCTTTGAACAGCAACAACAATCACTGCAACAGACCGCCGAAGATGAACAGGAAGCCCAAGAGGCCATACAGGAAGGCATAGAGAAGGCCGAAGAAGAGGAAAAAGTCGTGATTGATCCATTGGCTCAACCGCATAAATAGCAATGCGATTGTGTTGAAACGATACAATTACTTTTAATTTCAGCGCGTTGCTAAAACCTATGATTTTAAACTTTAGCTAATCAATGTACGTTATTTCGTACATGGATTTAAGTTTGTAACGAATAGCCCTACAGGTACAAAAGATTTATTCTAAATACATCAGCACAAGGACGCAGGAATGGATTTCCGATTAAGGATAAGCAGCGCTGAGATGGAATAGTCATCATGGATATGATGCATGCGATGGACGCAATCCAATAAAAATAACGTGAAAGCACAACCTCATTTGCCCGAGTTTTGCAGGATGCAAGGCTCGGGTTTTAATTTTCTATTTATTCAGATGCTTTATTTTTCTCTCCTGCCGATATTTCAGTATCAGGGTGCGGTGGTTCAATACGTTCAGGTTTTTTAGGTACCAGTTTTTTATAAATAGGCACTGTGATCTGCGCGGCTTCACATTTTTCCCATGCCAGGTCAATGCTTGGTAAGTCTGTAGCATAAAAAGCATTATAGTTGACGATCAAGGGCAGTTCAGTTTCAGCAAAACTTAGATCCAGCTCATAGCGGCGGGTTTCATAAGGGCGCAAGACCTGGATTTCATCCTGATCTGTCGCGCATCTCAATGATTGTCCGTGAAACATGATGGTTTCACCGACCTGAAATTCAATTGGACGGCAAAGCGGGACACGCTGATAGACATAATCGGAGGTCGTGTTACTAATTTCAATCTGTAAAGGAGCCATCGCCAAGGGCTGAAGCGAATTGACGGGGAACGGCTGTTTGGTTTTAGCATCAATAAAACCCATCGTGCGTTGTATGCCTTTACAGCTACTTTGACTCTCTTTCGGGATCGCGATGAGGTACTCATAACGCTCATCCTTATCTCCGGTTGACGGATTGGAAATCCCGCCATTATTTCCCCCGGGCAAGGGTTTTAGCGTTCCCGAACCACTTCCTCCCAAGCTGACATTAGCCGCAGAAAAATTTTCGCCACATGCGGTCAATGCTATGGCTGAAACTAAAAAAATGCTTGGGAAAAGTATTGTTTTCATTTTTATTGATCCTTAAAGAGATAAGGCACTTGCAGTTTTATCTGGTGATCATATTGATACACACCAAAACGGAACTGATAGGTCGCATCTGCTTGATTCTGGTCGTGTTCGCAATGATGGATGGCAGCATTTAATAATTGTTTTGCCATGTCTTGCCACAGGTCGAGACTGAGTTGTCGAAGTGCTTCCACCGACTGGGCAGTCAGTTTCTCGGCATGAACGGCCTGTTCCAGATGAGTAAACGGTTTTTCACTGATAAAGTTATCAATTCCGGCTGCTAAATGGTCGGTCAGGTTAGCAGAGAAGAGCGCCTTACTTTCTTGCATTTGGTTATCCGGTGTAAAGCTATTTTGCTGCAAAACTACCTGCTGGTCTTGTTGTTCAACTACACCTAAACGTTGCAGTTCAAAAAGAATTGAACGTGGATGCTTTTCGGTCGAGATATGCTTAACCAGGGCTTCAAAGCTATCGGTTTCACCAGAAACCGGAATCTGATGGGGAAGATCCAGTGCAATCCAGCGTGCAATGACGCGGGCCGGAACGCTAATGGCAAAATTGGGTGCTTCGCTGGAAGTTTGAGTGGCCTGTTGCCGAAACGCACTGACATCCTTACGGTGTAGACCGGATAGTAAACTGACCGCTGAATCGGTTTTATTCTGTTGAATCCGGTCGAGTTCTGCGAGTGCCTGTTGATAAAAGATGGGTTTCAAGGCAGCAACAAAGTCGGTATAGCCTACCCCTGAATGAATTAACCAGCGCGCAATATGCTGCATCATTGGAAAAATGCTTTCCAAAGTGGTTTCTGCCTGCTGGGCAATGATGCCCTGGGTATTGTCGGCAGATAATTCGTTTTCGGTCATGAGCGGATGGGTTGGTTTTACCATTAAAGCACCTGAAGAGTTGAAGCAGGATCAGTCATTGTCTGATCCGGTATTAGCTATAGCTGGACGTGGGAAATGATTCAGCGCCAGTATTGTCGATATTAAAATGAGTAAATGACACACTGATAGAGATATCCAGACTCTCGACACAATGCCACCAGCCGAGAGGAATAAATAAAGCTTCACCCGGTTCCAGAATGCATTCGATTTTGCTGCTCAAGGCAAAGTCTGGAAACGATTCTGTGATATCGGGTTGATAAGGATTGGCAACTTTGCTGAATACTGCGACATCATTATATAAATTGGCAACTTGTAGTGCCGGAATTAAGGTGACTTTTTTACGGCCGTAAATTTGAACCAGAATATTATTGGTCAAATCATGGTGTAGAGGGGTAAATGCACCTTTCGGCCCAAACCAGATAAAGCTACGGTCATAGACCTGACGATGATCTGTATAGCCATGAAAATGATCAATGTCCTGAAATAATGCGGCTAAACTGGACTGGCTGGCTTTGGCATTATTGGCTGTCATATAAAAATTATTCGAGTGAGGGGTGTGTTCAATTAAATCGACAAATTCCCGCATAAACATCTTGGTTTTATGTTGCACCGAGTTGCGTTCAAATAAGGGATCCTGTTCACGGTTAAACTGTACTTCAACTTCCTGATTCCCGACCGTTTTTTTGAAATACTGCGGTGACCACTTGTGTAATGCAGGCCAATGATCGATTGAACCTGTGAGCACCACAGCTAAGTTCCGGCTGTAATACGCTTGAATGAATTGCTCGAATGAGGGGAGCGCGATACGGCTCAAGGACTGATAGTCAGGATTTAAACGTGCAAAATGGTCGAGCGTGTGGAGCAACCAGTTTCTTTTCTGCACTAAAAAATGCTGTTCTTGAGCGATTTGAAAATAAGGATGCTGTTTTAACTGCACCAGCTCAAGGGCGATATCAATTTCACTTAAGCCCTGTTGTTGCAAGCTTTGATAAATATAGGTTTGATCTGCTCCATTCAACACCGTCTGTGCCAGCCATTTTTTTTGCTGGGGATTAAAAGCGCTGCTTAGTTGTTCCTGTTTTTCTAATGCGATCTGTTCGAGTTGATGATAGTGCTGTGGTTCCAGCGACGTCTGGGGTGCAACATTTTTGTCCAGATCAATTAAGCCTTCACGTCGCAAAATCCTGACGAGATCATTGGGATGACAGCCGCGTTCTAAATTTTCTTCTAGCCACTGCTGCCATTCTTGAGGTAAGGCATTGAGTTGTCTGGCTAAGTTTTCTTGTGTGTCCATACATTCAGCCCATCAATAAATTATTTTTGACCTTTCGTTATTAATTTACGCACAAATATATTTGCACTCAAGCAAAAAAGTGTTAAATTTTCACATCTATAAATATGTGAAAAAATCACACAGAGGGTAAAATAATGAAAAATATATGGACACAATTCGCACTGAGCATGACTTGTGCAGTACTAGTCGGCTGTGGCTCGGATCATGATTCCGATTCAACACCAACGCCGACACCGACCCCAACACCGACACCAACGCCTACACCGACTCCAACACCTACACCAACGCCTACACCGACTCCAACACCTACACCGACTCCAACACCTACACCGACTCCAACTCCTACACCGACCCCAGTCGTGGCTGACCGCTTTGTTGGTTCTTGGTTAAGCGGCTTTTGCCATGAAGGTGCACGAACAAACTTAACTGTTTATAAAACTTCAGATAATAGTGTTCGCTTTACCACTGAAAAACGTCAGTTTGAAAAAGAAGATTGTACTGGGGCTGTGATCAAAACCTATAGTGTAGCTTCGGATGATGCTTTGCTTACCGAGATTGCCGCGACAGAAAGCAGTGGTACAACTACAGCAAACCGGGTGAAATATATTGATCGATATCGTCCGAATGGTATTGCTGCCGCCTATGGCTTTAAAGGTGAGGGGATGTGTGATGTACCTGCAACGGCAACCATCAAGGATATTCAAGCTTATATGAATGGCATTGATCCATCGAGGACCGTAACCTGTTATACCCGTACCAATGTTGAGGGCTATAGCTTATTTAAACCGACTGTAAAAAAAGCCACCGCAAGCTATCGCCTGTTAGACAACCAGAGCTCTCTCGAGAATTTCCTGGCGCAAGCCAATGAGCAGGGACATCAGGGCTTTGCCTTGGTCAGTCACTCTCTGGATGTAAAAAAGCCCAATAGTGATTTCCCTGAACCTAAAAATTTATATATTAAAAATAATGCTTCGACCGATAGCTATAGCTATAAAATCGCTGATGTCACCACCAATGTAGTAGCTAATGTTTATCTGTTCTGGTTAGCTGAAATTAAAAAACAAGGTGTTGCAGGCTTCGCGTATAAGTCATCTCTGGGTGAGTCACCAAGCTATACTTATAAATATTTATTTGTTAAAAATGATAAAAAACCAGCAACTTATAGTTATGACAACCGCTTCTTGACCGATACCAGTCGCGCTAATATTCTGGCCGTATTTAACCAGCTCGGGGCCCAGGGCTGTAAATTAATTTATGCGGGCAGTACCTTTACCCATAACGGTACAACCAATGGCACGTTTTATGTACCCACCTGTGTAAACAGCAGTACTCATAACGGTACTTATAGTTATCGCTATTTTGAAATGCCAAAAACCGGCGCGGGTTTCTATGAGGACAATCCAACCAAGTTAGACCTGTTACTCAAACAACAGGCCGCAGAAGGTTATCACCTGATTGATAAGGACAATGCAATTATGTTCTTTAATACCAAAGGTTATTTATTTGAACGTGATAGCTCCAGCACAAGCAGTATTGAATCCAAGGTCTTTAACCAAGATGCGATTTATAAACTCGATCTCGCGAGCGAGGTGCAAAACCGATTACAAGATCAGGGTAATCTAGGCTGGTTTATCAATGTGAAATTAGGCTCGGTTTATAGTAACAACCCAATCTATTACGATTTAAGCTCAGGTGTGATCTTCCCGAATTAAGTCTTGTTGTTTTATGAAAGAAAGAGCCGATTCATGGATATGGATCGGCTTTGTCGCTTAGTAGATTTTTTCGTAGCCTTCGGCTCTGGTTTTAAAACGGCGGTGGAACCACATCCATTGCGTCGGTGCGATACGTAATTGCGCTTCAATAATCTGATTGACCCGAATCGCATCACCCACTTCATCTTCGCTTGGCATATTGTCCACCATCGGTTCAATCAGTACTTTGTATCGTGGATTACGGACATCACCGTAGCGATAAAAATACAGTGGAATTGCAACCGCTTTTGAAATTTTGAGTAAACGGCGATGTGCCGTGACCGTTGCTGCGGGGACACCAAAGAAAGGGGCCATGATACCTTGTTTTAAACCGAAATCCTGATCCGGGCTATACCAGATGGCGCCACCGTCTTTAAGGCGACGGATCAAGCCGCGCATATCATCATGATCGATCTGGTGCTGATAAATGGTGGCACGGCAACGATAAATCAGCATATCCAGCATAGGATTGTTTTGCGGTCGATACACCACATCCGGCTCAAAATACTGGGCACAGATATAACCGCCGGCATCAAGCAAAGTACTGTGCGTCCCCAGTAACAGGATGCCTTTGCCTTGCGCCTTTGCTTCAGTGATATGTTCTAAGCCTTCAATGCTATGACGGCCCTTAAACCATTGCGGGCAGTACCAGGCATTCAGGGTTTCAAACACTCCCAGCATCATATCAACAAAAACCTGCTTGGCCTGAGCTTCGACTTCCGCAGGCGACCATTCTGGAAAACACAGTTCCAGATTTCGAAGGGTGGTTTTACGGCGTGACTTGAGTAGATGCCAGAATAAGCCTGCTAAGCCATGGGCCAAGCGCCACTGGATTGCCCACGGGAGAATGGCCAATAACATAAGGAAAAAAATGGCGATCCAGATTTTCCAATATTTGGGTAATAGAAATTCCCATTGAAATTCGCCAGGAATATAAGACTGCTTTTGACTCATAAACTTAGTAGAGTAAATAATGTTGAATTTTGGAGCAGTGTAACATGAAGTGCGCCTGAGAATATGCCCACACGCTTTGGTTCGGCTGCTACTCGACGGAAAATGAATGAGAGTTTTTTGCTTGTTGTACTGCTGTCATACAATGAGCTCATACCTGACTTAATTAAGATTAAGCCCCATACAACAAAAAAAGGTGAAGGATGATGAATATTCAGGAAATATCACAAGGAAAGAAAGTCGATGCTCAGCAAATGATCGAGTTTTATGATCAGCTAGAGGAAATAGACTGTGCATTTATGTATGGTCGCTGGAAAGGATATGAGGTCATCACTGGGCATCCAATGAATGGTCTGTTAGCGCAGGCAAACTGGTATGGAAAATTATTGATAGATCAGGAAATGGTCTATCCTCTAGTGTTGCTGAATACCAAAAAAACAGCGTTATTTTTCATTGATCCCAAGTGGCTGCCTTTAAATCTGGATTTTAAATTTTTGAAAAAAAATGCCAAGTCTCTGGCCGGTGGCTTGAAACTTCTAAAAACCAAAGACAGTAAGGCGCGTTTAAGAATGACTGAGTTTCGAGGGAAAATATCGGCCACGATGATTTATGATGAAAAGCCGATACACGATGTGTTCCGAAAAATAGATGAAAATACCGTATTGGGCTGGATGGATCTGAAACAGCAGCCCCAGCCTTATTTCTTTATTCTGCAACGCGATGATAACAGCTCGCTTGGTTTTGAGTGAGTTCATGCTCTACCAGAATTTACTTGTTGCGAATTGAAGCTTAGATCAAATTGTTCCTACACTTTTAAATCTAAAAGATAAAGCGCATGCTTTTGGCGATAGGCCAATCATTATGTCGATCAGGAGATCATGGTGAAAACGATAAACATCATCCAGGGCGATATTACTCAGATTGCCGTAGATGCGATTGTAAATGCAGCGAATACCTCATTGCTTGGCGGTGGTGGCGTGGATGGCGCAATTCATCGACAAGGCGGCGCCGAAATTTTAGCGCAATGTCAAAAAATAAGAGCAAAACAGGGTGGCTGTGCGGTTGGTGAAGCGGTTATAACCACTGCCGGAAAGTTGCCTGCAAAATATGTCATTCATACCGTTGGACCCACTTGGGTCGATGGCCAGCACGATGAAGCGTTATTGTTGGAAAATGCGTATCGGAATAGTTTTAAACTGGCTGAAAATTTGCAACTACAAAGTGTGGCATTTCCGAATATTTCTACAGGAATTTATCGTTTTCCTAAACAGCAGGCTGCTCAAATTGCGTTAAAAACAATTGCTGAGCAATTAAAACAGAGTCAGTTTATAACAGATGTCATTTTTGTCTGCTTTGATGATGAGAATTTTAATATTTATCAGTCATTAAAAGAGAATCTTAAGATTTAATCTTCGATTTGATTTATAGAGCATCTATCCCGAACAGATAGATGCTCACTGGTTATTTAATTGCCTTTGCTGAGATTTTCCAGCTCATCCCAACGTTCCAGCTTTTCTAGCAATAACTCGTCAATTTCTGCGAGACGCTGGCTGGCTTGAGTCGCTGCATTGGCATCACTGACAAACCATGAACCATCAGCTAGTTTCTCTGATAAGGTGGCTTGTTCAGTCTCTAATGCTTCAATTTCAGCAGGCAACTGTTCAAGCGCACGCTGATCTTTATAGCTGAGTTTTACTTTCTTCGGTGCAGTAGCGTTTGCAGCTGCGGCAGCCGCTTCAGCTTTGGCTTGTGCCTTTTTTACATCACTTTTCTGATCAACGACTTTCTGGTCTGGACGTTGTTCTAGATAGTCCTGATAGCCACCGATATATTCATCAATATTACCTTTGCCATCAAATACCCAGGTTGAGGTCACAACGTTATCCATAAAGGCACGGTCATGCGAGATCAGCAGCAAGGTGCCTTTGTATTCCGATAACATTTCTTCAAGTAATTCAAGCGTCACCATATCCAGGTCATTGGTTGGCTCATCCATCACGATCAGGTTGGATGGCTTGAGTAACAATTTTGCGAGAAGAATACGGTTGCGTTCACCACCAGAAAGAGCTTTAACAGGGGTGCGGGCACGTTCTGGAGAGAACAGGAAGTCTTGTAAATAGCTATAGATATGACGGCGGTTACCATTGACATCGACAAAGTCTGAGCCTTCTGAAACGTTGGCCATCACGGTCTTTTCCAGATCGAGCGCATTACGTAACTGGTCGAAATAGGCAATTTCAAGTTGGGTACCGGTCTTGACTGAACCGCCATGCTCGATTTCACCCAGAATGGCTTTGATCAAGGTGGTTTTACCGACACCGTTGTCACCGACCAGACCGATGCGGTCGCCACGCAACACGATGGCAGAGAAATCTTTAATCAGGGCTTTGCTGTCGTAACTCACACTCAGGTTTTCAATTTCAAACACCAGCTTACCAGAGCGATTGGCTTCCTGGGTTGCCATGCTAACCTTGCCTTGTTGTGAACGACGTGCCTTAGACTGTTCACGTAAGTCTTTTAAGGCACGGACACGCCCTTCGTTACGGGTACGACGTGCTTTAATACCTTGACGAATCCAGGCTTCTTCTTCAGCTAACTTTTTATCAAATAAAGCATTCTGCTTTTCTTCTGCTTCCATTTGCTGTGCTTTAAGGTCGAGATAACGTGAATAGTTCCCTTCGTAGCTCCGCAAAATACCACGATCCAGCTCGACAATACGGGTTGCGATACTGTCAACAAATGAACGGTCATGCGAGATAAACAGCAAGGTCAGATTATTCTGATCCAGTAAGAATTTTTCGAGCCATTCGATACTTTCAACATCGAGATGGTTAGTGGGTTCGTCCAGTAACAGGACATCGGGTTGAGTCAGTAAAGCACGCGCCAACAGTACGCGACGTTTACGTCCGCCTGATAAATCTGCCAAGTCAGCATTCGGATCAAGTCCCATTTTACTGAGAATCGAGTTGACCTTGTTTTCTAAGGCCCAGCCATCGAGCTGATCGAGTTTGTGCTGCAGCATGCCCATACGGTCACAGGCTTCCATATCGCCCAGCACGCAGGCATCGCTGGCTTCATGATATTCTTTTAAGACATTGGCAGCTTCGCCAGCACCCTCGGCAACGATATCTGCAACTTTACCTGAGTCCATCGGGACGTCTTGGGCTAACATTGAAACAGTTAAACCGTTTTGAATGGAAACTTCGCCGTTATCCGGTAACAGGCTTCCCTCAATCAGTTTTAATAAAGTAGACTTACCTTCGCCATTACGACCAATTAAACAGACTCGTTCGCCACGTTCCAGGTTAAAGTTCGCGCCGTCGAGTAAGGCAGGTCCGCCAAATGCGAGATGGACATCCCTTAAAGTAATATAGGCCATAATGTTTCCTAAAAGTTCAGATGAGGTCTGAAATGACTAAACCACAAAATTTTGATGATCACGCGTCATTTTCCGCACCCATTGAAGATTTGCAAGTCCGAATTGCATTTTTAGATGATTTAGTTGAACAATTGAATCAACAACTGGCACTTCAGACCCAAGAAATAGCCGATCTAAAAAAACAGATGCAACTGTTATATCGTCGGGTGGAATCGTCGGATTTATCGGACGGGATTGCGCCTTTTGATCCGATGAGTGATAAACCGCCGCATTATTAAGCGATTTGCCATCATAAAATACCTGTTGAATAGAGATTCAAAAATCAGAGATGTATTTATTGTGTATTTCTGGCATTCATCATATTTTAAACTTGAGAATAATAAGGTTAGATAACTGCGATCTCTTCAAGTTTGAATGATAAATCAAAGCCTTGAAAGTCGACTGTAAGGAAAGCTTGCCTTTTGGTTTCAAGTTATGTAACGCTAATAAAAGGACATTTTGGGCAACTTTATGAGTAATATTGGAATTTGGATCACAGTTGCGATTGTACTGTTTGTACTTGGCTCGATTTTTGGCTTACGAGTCAGTCCCCGAGAAAAAGCATTGGGCATGATGCGCGATCAGGCACGAAAAATGGGCTTGCATCCACGTTTAATCGCCGCACCAGAATGGACGAAAATTCCAATGGCATCAGAAAAGCGTGCCAGCATGGTGGCTTATTATAGTGTCCTGATTCCAGATGCCCGCCTGCCGCTTATGCGTGCAAGAGTGGTGGATGGCAAGCTTCAGGTCGTGCAAGGTGATCAGAAATTTAATGATTTAACCATTGCATTAACAGGAGTTTATGCTATTGATATGCAGGCAAACTGTGTTGGGCTATATTGGGATGAAGAAACTGACTTAAAAGCCACACAGCTTGAACAGATAAAAACTTATTTACATGAATTGGCTCAACGCTAATTTATTGATTGAACACAGGAAAAACGATTTATTATGGCGAAAACTCCACGCTCTGCTTCAGAAAGCACAGCAGCTTCCGCGTCTGCTGCAAAGAAACGTGCCTTAGTGATTGTGGAGTCGCCTGCAAAAGCGAAAACAATTAATAAATATTTAGGCTCACAGTTTGTGGTGAAATCATCGGTCGGTCATGTCCGTGATTTACCGACAGGCGGCGGAGCGAAGTCTAGCGAAAAGAAGCCAGCAACGCGTGTCAAGCTGACTGAACAGCAAAAAGCGGAAAAAGCCCAATCTGCACTGATTAACCGTATGGGTGTTGATCCGGAACATGACTGGATCGCCCATTATGAAGTGCTGCCGGGCAAAGAACATGTGGTTGCCGAACTGAAAAAACTTGCCAAAGATGCCGATGCAATCTATCTCGCAACGGATTTGGATAGAGAAGGGGAAGCGATTGCCTGGCATTTAAGAGAAGTGATTGGCGGCGATGACAGTCGTTACCATCGTGTGGTCTTTAACGAGATTACCAAAAATGCCATTCAGGAAGCGTTTAAACAGCCAACACGTCTCGATTTGAACCGTGTCAACGCACAACAGGCACGTCGTTTCCTTGACCGTGTGGTGGGCTTTATGGTGTCGCCATTGCTGTGGGAAAAGATTGCCCGTGGCTTATCGGCAGGCCGTGTACAATCCGTTGCCGTCAAACTGGTGGTCGAGCGTGAACGTGAAATCCGTGCCTTTATCCCGGAAGAATACTGGCAGGTGTTTGCAGATACCTTGTCGAAGAAAGATGACATTCGTCTGGAAGCGGTGAAACAGGCCGGTAAGACGCTTAAACTCAAGAATAAAGCCGAAACCGATGCGTTATTGAACGTATTAAAAGATGCTGAATATAAGGTGGCATTACGCGAAGATAAACCGACCAAGGTTAATCCAAGTGCACCGTATATCACCTCGACCCTGCAACAGGCAGCAAGTACCCGTCTAGGTTTCTCGGTGAAGAAAACCATGATGTTGGCGCAGCGTTTGTATGAAGGTGGTTTTATTACCTATATGCGTACTGACTCAACCTTCTTGAGTGATGACGCAGTGAATATGGTACGTAATCATATTCAACAAAATTTTGGTGAAAAATATGTTCCTGCCAAGCCAAACCGTTATGGCAATAAAGCAGGCGCGCAAGAAGCCCATGAAGCGATTCGTCCATCCGATGTCGGATTGACAGGTGACAAACTTGCAGGCGTTGAGCGTGATGCACAGCGTTTATATGATTTGATCTGGCGTCAATTTGTCGCTTGTCAAATGACACCAGCAGAATATTTATCTTCGACTCTGACCGTTGAAGCGGCAAATGTCGAGTTAAAGGCCAAAGGCCGTACTTTAGTCTTTGATGGTTTTACCCGTGTGCGAGGGGCCAACAAATCAGATGATGATGTTCTGCTGCCAGCAGTGAAAGTGGGTGAGGTGCTCAAGTTAGAAAAACTTGATCCAAGCCAGCACTTTACCAAACCACCTGCACGTTTTACCGAAGCATCTTTAGTTAAAGAACTTGAGAAAAAAGGCATTGGCCGTCCATCGACCTATGCTGCCATTATCTCAACCATTCAAGAACGTGGTTATGTGAAACTGGAAAACCGTCGTCTCTTTGCCGAGAAAATGGGTGAGATCGTGACGGATCGTCTGGATGAAAGTTTTAATAACCTGATGAACTATGCTTTCACCGCAGATTTAGAAGGTCAGCTTGACCGTGTAGCGACAGGTGAGCGTAACTGGAAAGAGCTATTAGACACCTTCTACGGTGACTTTAAAAAGCGTTTGACCAATGCACAGGGCGAAAGCGGCATGCGCCGTAACCAGCCGGTTGAAGTGCCCGATGTACCATGTCCTGAATGTGCGCGCCCAATGCAGGTACGCACCGGAACAACAGGCGTATTCCTGGGATGTTCAGGTTATAACCTGCCACCAAAAGAGCGTTGTAAGGGTACACTGAATCTAACACCAGTCGAGTCTTTAGCTGCATTGTCAGATGATGATGGTGCTGAAACCGCTGACTTGATGTCGAAACATCGTTGTCCTAAATGTGGTACGGCGATGGACAGCTATGTGGTTGACGGGGGGCGTAAATTACATGTCTGTGGTAATAACCCGGATTGTGATGGCTACGAAGTCGAAGAAGGTGAATTCAAGATCAAGGGCTATGATGGCCCAACCATTCCATGTGATAAATGTGATGGTGAAATGCAGCTGAAAACTGGCCGTTTTGGTCCGTATTTTGCCTGCTCAAGCTGTGACAATACCCGTAAGGTCTTGAAGAGTGGTCAGCCAGCACCTCCACGTGTTGATCCGATCAAAATGGAACACTTGCGCTCAACTAAGCATGATGATTTCTTTGTATTGCGTGATGGCGCGGCTGGTTTATTCCTGGCTGCAAGTAAATTCCCGAAAATTCGTGAAACACGTGCCCCGAAAGTGGCGGAATTGCGAATTGTTGCGGAACAGCTTGATCCGAAGTATCAATTCCTGCTGCAAGCGCCAGATGTTGATCCTGAAGGCAATCCAACCGTGGTGAAATTTAGTCGTAAGAACCAGTCACAATACGTAGGTTCTGAAACGGCAGAAGGCAAACAAACCAAGTGGAGTCTGGTGTTCCAAGACGGAAAATGGGTTGAAGCTTAAACATTCAGATTTAAAAAAAATGCTAGCACTTGCTAGCATTTTTTATCGCATCAAGAAAAACAACAACGATATTTTTATTGGGGAAAGTCTATGTGGAAAAATATTCGGGTCGCGATCTTGCTGGTCGTGTTGCTGGTGGTCGCTGTAAATGCCTATCGTGATCAGAATCAGGACTGGAATCAACCGATTCATATTTTATTGCATCCGATTAATGCCGATGGTCGAACCACCACACAACAGTATATTCAACAATTACAGCAAGATGACTTTGCTGAGGTGAAACAGTATTTAGAGAAAAATAGCCAGCAGTATCGCGGGCAAAGCAGCTATTTCATGATTCAGATTGGACGTGAGTTACAGCAAATACCCCCAAAGATGTCTGAACAGCCGAGTATCTTGAATAATATTCTATGGAGCCTGAAATTCAGGTTCTATGCATGGAAACAGCATCAATCGGGAGATGGCTCTCCGAGTTTGACCTTATATCTGAATTACTATGATCCGAAGCAGAGCAGGGAATTGAAGCATTCGACTGCGCTGGAGCGTGGACGAATCGGCTCGGTCAATTTATTTGCTTCACCCAAACAGGCTGCACAGAACAATGTGGTCTTGGTACATGAATTACTACACGGGTTTGGCGCGACAGATAAATATAATTTGAATAATGGCGAACCGATTTTCCCGATTGGCTATGCCCAAGCCGATCAGCAGCCTTTATATCCACAAACTGAAGCTGAAATTATGGGAGGAAGAATTCCCTTGTCCGAACATAAAAGTAAGATGCCCAATGACCTGAATGAAACAGTCATCAGTATTTTAACTGCCAGGGAAGTGGGGTGGATCAAGTAAATTGTGGATAAGTTCGGATTTATCCATAGCATTCAATAGAACGCTCAAAAATATGAAATAAAACACAAGTTTTCTGACATTCGATCATTAATTTTCAACATGCCTTATACAGAATTTTGTGACGAACAGGCCCAATATAGGCATATAACATTGAAGATAAAAGAGTAAATAATGATGAAAACAGTGGGTAACGATCTGATTCGCAATCAGCTACACGCTGATCGTAAATGGTATCTGTTATTGGGCGTGTTACTGGTTATTTTTGGCTTGGTTCTTTTAGCTGCGCTACCATTCGCCACCTTGTCTGCGGTACTTTTATTTGGTGTCTTGATGATGCTGGGCGGCGTTTTGCATTTTATTGCCGCTTTTACCGTCTTTAAAGGCGGTACGCGCTGGTTGTGGGCTTTATTTGGTGTGCTGTACTTGGTGGCAGGTTATTTTGCCTTTACCACACCGGTGATCACTGCGGTGGTGCTCACCAGCTTTCTGGCGATTGCCCTGATCATTGCGGGGATTATCCGCACTGTGAATGCATTTATCCTGAGACCCGTTGCTGGTTGGGGCTGGGTGCTGTTTTCAGGAATATTAACCTTACTTACCGGGATTCTGATCCTTTCATCACCGGATTCACCGTTCTGGGTGTTGGGAATGTTCTTGGCAATTGATATTTTATTCCAGGGAATTAATTACCTGACCTTCGCGGGAGCGATCAAACAGTTGCCGCATAGCTCAACCACCGCCTAACTCATTCGCTAAAATTGTAGGGCGTGCCTTTTGCACGCCCTTTTTGTTTTGTAGCGAGAAACATTTGCATGGCTTTAGTCTGTTAAAATATCGATTCGTTTGTAACTGACCGATTGTATGACGCTTGCCAAGCTAATTGATGAACTGAATCCACAACAGAAACAGGCTGCCACCACGACCGCACAAAATTGTCTGGTTCTGGCAGGAGCGGGATGTGGTAAAACCAAGACCATTGTGGCGAGATCGGCATATTTAATTGATCAGGGTTTGCCTGCACAGCAGATCCAGATTCTGACCTTTACCCGTCGGGCTGCAAGTGAAATTGTCACCCGTGTCGAGCAGCATATGGGGGCACAGGCCAAAGGTTTGCGTGCATCCACCTTCCACACCTTTTGCATGTACTTGCTGCGTCGTAATCCGCGCGCTTTTGGTCTGACCCAGTTCAGCATTATTGACCGTGACGATCAGTTGCTGATGTTCCGTTTACTGCGCGGCAAGGATAAGGGCAATGTATTGCCAAAAGCGGCTGAATTATGTGATCTGTATTCATATGCCCGTAATACCAGGACCAAACTTTCAGATGCCTTATTAGAACAGTTACCGCAAGCAGTGGAGTACAAGGCGCAAATTGCGGAACTGATGCAAGCCTATGAACAACGTAAGCAAGAACGCAATTTTCTCGATTATGATGACATCTTGTCGATTGTGGCCGTACATTTGCAAAACTCAGCTGAATTGGTGCAATGGGTTACCGGCTTCTGTTCAGCACTATTGGTCGATGAAATGCAGGACACCAATCCGTTGCAATGGGCGTTGCTGCAGCCCTTGGTTGGCAAGGTCAAACTGTTTTGTGTCGGTGATGATGCACAATCGATTTATGGCTTTCGTGGGGCGGATTTTGAAAATATCCACCATTTTAAGGAACGTGTGCCTGATGCTCAGGTGCTGACGCTGGAAATGAATTATCGTTCCACCCAGGGGATTCTGGATTTATCCAACTGGTTGCTAACGCAAAGTCCGATTGAGTATGGCAAGCATCTGCAAGCCTATCGCGGTAAAGGTTTAAAGCCTCAGTTGCATATCCTCAGTAATGAGTTTGAAGAAGCCAACTGGATTATTCAGGATTTAAATCGTCGGCATATGCAGGGCGCTGCATGGGCAGAGCATATGGTGCTGTTGCGTTCGGGTTTTAGTGGGCGTTATCTGGAAGGGGCCTTGATTACCGCCAATATTCCCTACCGTTTTATTGGTGGGGTGAAACTGCTGGAATCGGCGCATGTTAAAGATGTGCTGAGTCTGCTTCGTGTTAGTGTCAATCCGCAGGACGATCTGGCATGGATGCGTTTCCTGACGCTCTGGGATGGTGTCGGTGATGTCGGTGCTAGCAAGCTGGCTCAGGAGTTGATCCAGCTACCTGATGTTGAGGCGCGTTGCCAGCGTTTAGAGCGTCATGGCAAAGTGCCTCAGCAAGCCATCCTGATCTTGATGCAGCTGGATGTGTTGCAGCAACATGTCGAAGCCTGCATTGGGCTGGCGCTGGATGC
Organism: Acinetobacter sp. 1000160; assembly: GCF_000588715.1. Classification (NCBI taxonomy): domain Bacteria; kingdom Pseudomonadati; phylum Pseudomonadota; class Gammaproteobacteria; order Moraxellales; family Moraxellaceae; genus Acinetobacter; species Acinetobacter sp. 1000160. Next base: position 190,891 of record NZ_JFWP02000005.1, read on the forward strand.
CTTGAATGAACAACTGGAAAATAACTAAAAAACCAAAGACTGGCCCCGCCGTGTCAAAGATTTTGATCTGGTCAAGCAACTGGCACGTAAACACAGTTCGCTTGGAGAGTTTCTGGAGGAATATGTACTCGATCCAATCTCGGTCTCGGAAATTGATAAAACCCCAGATCAGGACCTGGTGACGTTGATTACCATCCATTCGGCTAAAGGTGCTGAGCAAAAAGTCTGTTATGTACCGCATGTCTCTCCAACACAATATCCACATGCACGCGCACAGGGTGATTTTGATGATGTGGAGGAGGAGCGCCGTGTATTGTATGTTGCCTTGACCCGTGCCGAAAATGAGCTCATTTTGACGAAACAGAATTTAAATTTGTGGGCACATGATCAATATGATGAGCTCGGTCGCAAAATAGAAAGTTATTTTCTCAATGATTTACCTCAATATTTAGTCGATACCCAGATTCACCGTGATATTCCGCGTGCTTATGGGCAAGCCAGTCGCTCGCGTTCGACTGCAATCAATTTAGGTTTTGGGATCGATTTGGATTAAACTACCCAGATTCAATTTATTTTGATTCACCGATTTGAGGGTGAATCATGTTTTAGGTTTTAGCATGAAAATTTTAGTTCGTAATTTAGATCGTAGCGTGACCGATGCAGAAGTGCTCGACTTGTTTAAAGCCTATGGCAAAGTCGAGTCTTGTGTGGTGGTCAAAGATGCTGAAACAGGAAAATCCAAAGGTTTTGGTTTTGTTGAAATGCCGAATCCACGTGAAGCGGTCAAAGCAGTGAAAGGTTTAAATACCCTGAAAGTAAAAAACTATGGTATCCGAGTGAAAATTGCGGAAGATCAAGCTTAATTCTGTATGTTAAAGCAATATACCGCTTTATCGGTTGTTGCTCCAAATGCCGGACGAATTGTGCAAGGTCAGAAAACCTTGCAGGTTCGCTCATGGCATCCTGAGGCGTTGCCTTTAAAAGATGTAGTGATTGTCGAGAATCAAAATTTTCTGTTGCAGGATGGCGATGAAGAAACTGGTTTGGCCGTTGCCTTGGTCGATATAGAAGCCGTCCATGCTTGGCGAGTGGATGAAGTTGAAGCTGCTTGCGCATCATATTGGGCTGAAGGCTATTTCGCTTGGATGATTGCGAATGTCCGTCCATTCGACCAACCTATTCAAGTCATGGCTAAGCGAAAACTTTATCTGCTCGAGTTGGGCATCGAGTAACTTGTCTTCGCCTTATTTACCCCATGTTTGTCCCCAACCCTGACAAGGGTTGATAAAATAGCCATAGATATTGGTGATTTCTTGTTGGTCGATTAAGCCATTATGATCCTGATCGAGTGCTTTAAAAATCTTTATGCGTTTACGGTCGAGCGGGAAAAATTGTTTTTGCCAGGAAACAGGTTGATCTTTTAGTTCAATGAGTTTTGTCCATTCATTTTGATCAATCATTTGATCTCGGTTGAGATCGTAATCGGCATAGAGCTTTTCCCAGTCCAAACCGGCAGGTTCACAGCTATAACTCATTGAAATCGCCATACAGCATATTAAGCTCAGGATGGCTTGTTGAATATGACGCATGAGCGGGCTCAAAAGATATTGATTTTATCATTAAAGCATTTAATCTTAAGCTATCCAAGTGGAAGGATTTTGAAGGAAAAATATTATGTCCCGTGTTGCTCGTTATCATGCAGATCGTACCAATCAGAAACTGTATTTCGCCCGTCTCGCATGTCAACAAGCTGAGCAAACAGAACATATTCAACAAGCACAGGCTTATCGTGAAGCTGCTGTTTTCCATTTGCATGGGGCAATATTGGCATTTTTGCAAGAATTGGTGCGTTATTATCGCCTGAATGACTTGCAGCCGACCTTTAAGTCGATTGAAGAACATATGGCGGATAAAGGGCAGGTTTCTCCAGAGATTCAGGTATTACAACAACTGGCTAAAGATGGTTTTGTGGCTGAATTGAAACGTGCTTATCGGATGTGTCAGTATGCACCCGAGCCCTCTGCACCAGAACCTGAAAATGAAACCTCTTCTAATTTGATTATCAAGGTGACGCAAAGCCCACAGGCATGGTTGCCCGATGCCAAAATCTTACGTGAATGGCATCGTGAATTAAGTCACTTAATTGATGGTTTTCGTAATGAAATGGTGGAGTTCTAAGTCGAAACTTTAAGACGACTTGAAATCTATTCCCTCAGCACTTATATAAATAAGACGTGAGAGCGCAAAGTGCCAAATACTTTGCCACCATGTTGAAACATGGAGAAAATTTATGTCAATGCAACAGTTAAAAGAATTATTTGGTAGTCAGGAAGCAATTCTTGAATTGGTTCAACTCGAAGGTGGTGAGCTTGCTTTGCGCAATGCGGGTTCTGAAAATGAGCCTTTGGTCAAAATCCAGTTTAGCGATGAGGTGAAGGCCATCCTCGGAGACCAGACGCCAGCCGTCGCGCAACACATGATTCAGGCAGCCTTGTTCGGATTACTGGAAAAGCAGATGAATCAGTGGCAGGCCGAAGTGCTGGACGAGCAACCTAGCCATTTCAGCTAATCCTGAAAAATAAAAAAGCGTACTCAAGGTACGCTTTTTCGTTTAAAGCAGTTTGTTAATAGGTTTCGGTCTGATGAGCGAGTTCAATCTGATTGAGGATATGATGGCTCATATTCTTGGCCATTTCCTCTTTGGCATAGAATACTTCCCCAATATTTTCCTCACGGATAATCACCGCTTCTTCTTTGCTTTCTGCACAGATCAGGACCTGAATTTCAGGATTAAGCTGTTTGGAAATATCCACGATACGATGAATATCCAGAATATCCATCGGTGAGATCACTAATAGGCGTGCATGCTGAATATGTGCCTGAATCAAAACATTCGGTTCGGTGGCTTCACCGCTGACCGCTGCTCTGCCTTGGGCACGTAGTTTTTCAACAATTTCCCGGTTTTCTTCAGCAATCACCACTTTGATGTTTTGCTGCATCAGGTTTTCACTGATACGACGACCCACCCCCCCATAGCCGATAATCACCACCTGATCGCGCAGGTAAGCCTGATCAACCTCATCCGGAAGCATCGCCAGTGGGTCACCACTACGTTCCAGTAAGCGTGCCAAATGCGAGCGCTCACGAATCCAGCGCTGTACGGGTTCGATGGCAGAGAACACAAATGAGTTCAGCGTAATTGAGAATAATGCGCCTGCAAGAATCAGGTTTTGTGCATCCGGTGTCAGTAAACCGAGTGATAAACCCAGTGTTGCCAGAATGAAAGAGAACTCCCCAATCTGGGCCAGACTTGCACCTACCGTTAAAGCAGTATTAATCGGGTAGCGGAAGAACAGCACCAAAGCCATTGCAGCCAAGGTCTTACCCACCATAATGATGGCAACCACTGCTAAAATCTTTAATGGGGCTTCGACCAAGATACTTGGATCGAATAACATACCCACGGAAACGAAGAATAAAATCGAGAAGATTTCACGGAGGGGCAGGGGTTCTTCTTCGGCACGATGACTAAAGTCCGATTCTTTAACCACCATCCCGGCAAAGAATGCGCCCAGTGCCATGGATACGCCAAATACCGCATATGAACCATAAGCAATGGAGACCGCAGCCGCCACCACAGTCAGGGTAAATAGTTCACGGGAGCCTAGACGTGCCACAAATTGCATGATCATCGGCACAAGACGTTTACCAATAATCAGCATGAAGGCAATAAAGCCCGTCACTTTAAGCAGGGTGATCCCGATCGTGACCCAGATGCTTTGTGAAGTATCGGTACCAGGAAGGGCTTGTCCACCCAGCAATACCGCCGTTGCAGGCAGAAGTACCAGCGCGAGTACCATTACAAGGTCTTCAACCAGAAGCCAGCCGACGGCAATTTTTCCATTCACCGAATCGAGCAGGCCACGATCTCCTAGCGCCTTGAGTAAGACCACGGTACTGGCACAGGATAAGCTTAAACCAAAGATCAATGCTGAACCGAAGCTCCAGCCCCAATACATGGACACCGCAACGCCGAGTAAGGTTGCCACGGCGATTTGTAAAATCGCACCAGGTAAGGCAATACGGCGAACCTGTAATAAATCTTTGAGGGAGAAATGCATCCCCACACCGAACATCAGGAACATGACCCCGAGTTCGGCCAGCTGATTGGCGAGCTGGATATCACCCACAACACCGGGCGTATTTGGACTAATAATAATACCGGCAACAAGATAGCCGATTAAAGGGGGGAGGCGTAGACGTGCTGCGATATAGCCAAAAATGAGGGCCATACCAAAACCGACAGCAAGTAATATAATTAAATCAACATCATGTGGCATCGGAGCTCCTTAATCGTTGCGGTTAAGGTAGAAATAAATGAGCATAAAACATGCCAAGAAAACAGCGAATAAATTGTAACAACTAAAATTGAATTTGTTGATGATAATTTTTTTAATTATCAAAAAAAATTATGTAAGAGATTTATTCATTTGTTTTTTTAGTTATACCCCGTTTTTCCGGCAAAAAAAAACGACTTCAAAAGAAGCCGTTTTTTTAAAGAACTAAAATTATTTAATTTTAGCTTCTTTGAAGATGACGTGTTGACGGATTTTTGGATCAAATTTTTTGATTTCCATTTTTTCCGGCATAGTACGTTTGTTCTTAGTAGTGGTATAGAAATAACCTGTACCAGCTGTAGAAACGAGGCGAATCTTATCACGCATTGTTCAGACTCCTTAGATCTTTTGACCTTGAGCACGGAGATCAGCAACAACTTTCTCGATACCCAATTTATCAATAATACGCATACCTTTAGTGGTTAAACGAAGACGTACAAAACGCTTTTCGCTTTCTAACCAAAAACGGTGGTGGTGCAGGTTCGGCTCGAACCGGCGTTTGGTTTTGTTGTTTGCGTGCGACACGTTGTTACCAACGATAGGACGCTTGCCGGTAACTTGGCAAACCTTAGACATGGTGAACTCCATTGCTAGTTTATACAGCACAATTTCGTGCAACTAGCCATTCAAGTAAACGGATGAAATCATTCAAGGGGCGTTTTATACCAAAAATACGATTAAAAGACAAGCGAATTTGGTAAAAACAAGACATGATCTGGTGTGATAGATCATGCCTTAACCAGCTTAACGAAATAGTGTTTTTAAAAGCAGTTTGTGTGTCGCTTTATTATACGGTGGCAGAATGAATTTTAAACTGTAAAGTTTAGGGCTGACCGGATTCGACATCATTGAGCGTTCGTGTGAGAAGCTAAAGAAACCTTCCTTGCCATGGTATTTGCCCATGCCTGATGCGCCAATGCCGCCAAATGGCAAGTCATCTTGAGCCACGTGGGTCAGGGTCTGGTTGATCCCGAAGTGTCCTGAATGCGTGCGGCCTGCGACATAATCGGCACGGGCACTATCTGTATCGAAGTAATAGAAAGCCAGTGGGCGAGGGCGACTATTAATAAACTGTAGGGCTTCGTCGATATGCTCGTATTCCAGAATAGGAAGAATTGGACCAAAGATCTCGTTCTTCATAATCTCCATTTCTGTGGTCACACCAGTTAATAGGGTCGGTGCAATTTTACGAACCTCGGTCAAAGACTCATTCTTGGCATTGAGCTCAACAATATTGGCGCCTTGTTCACGGGCATCTTCCAGATAACCTTGCAGGCGGTTGTACTGCTTGTCATTGATAATAGAAGTATAGTCGTTATTATCACGCAAGCTTGGATACATGGTGGTGACAAAGTCATTGTAATGCTTGGTGAACTCAGCCGTTTTGCCCTTAGGCAGGAACATATAATCAGGGGCAACACAGGTTTGGCCCGCATTCCAGAGTTTACCGACCGCAATCCGCTGTGCCACATCACGAATATTCATGGCGGAATGCACCAGCGCAGGCGACTTGCCACCTAATTCTAAAATCACAGGTACCAGATTTTCCGCCGCTGCCGCCATGACAGTTTTCCCTACCGAGGTTGAGCCGGTGAAAATCATTTTGTCAAAAGCTAGGTGGCTGAATGCATCTGAAATACCCCCGCCACCATTTACCACAGCCACCAGTTCCTGCGGAAATGCTTCTGAAAGGGCATTTTCCAGTACATAACCAAAGTGTGAGGATGCACTCGAGATTTTGATCATGGCATGGTTACCCGCTGCCAAGGCACAGATCAGTGGACCCAATGAAAGGAGCAGAGGATAGTTCCATGGTGCAATAATGCCGACGACACCTAAAGGTTGATATTCTACCCAGCCTTTCGCTGGTTGGTGTAACATGCTGATATGGCGTTTGGATGGTTTCATCCATTCGGTTAGGTTCTTGCTGTAATATTTGATATGTTCCAGACAAGTCAGAACTTCGCCAATCTTGGTTTCCATCACGGCACGGTTGCCGTAATCCTGATTAATTGCGTTAGCAAATTGATCTTGATATTTTACCAGGATATTTTTAAGTCGGGCTAAGCGATCAAGACGTTCTTTGGCGCTTGGCACAGGATGGCGTTGGTAAGCTGCTTTTTGCTGCTCAAGCAAATCATGTAGCCGTTGTACATCAACATGAGGTGTCATAGCGGTTGTTTTTGTTTGACTGTTCATAGGAGTGGACCAAAAGAAAGCTTATTATTTTTTAATTTTTAGAGTAAATACTCTAAAGTGTCAAGTCGCTTTATAGGTTTGTTTTATAACCTATTGATAATGTTATAGATGGTTAAACTCAATGTCGCACGCTAAACCGAACAAAACAAAAGATCGAATTTTGCAAATCAGTTTGCAGTTGTTTAATGAGCGTGGAGAGCGTTCGGTCACCACCAATCACATTGCGGCTGAACTGGGGATTAGTCCCGGTAACCTGTATTATCATTTCCGCAATAAACAGGAAATTATCAAGGAACTGGCGCAGCAGTATCAGGCTGAAACCTTGGAAATGCTGGCATTGCCGACCGATCGTCCGTTGAATGCCAATGACAAGATCAGCTACTTTCAGGTGCTCAGTAATCAGTTGTGGGCCTATCGTTTTATTCACCGCGATGTATATCATCTGGTGGAAAATAATGAAGACTTTAGAAAAATCTATCCGCGTTTTGCAGGACAGGTGATGCAGCAGGGCCAAAAAATCTATCGTGCTTTCGTGGATGCCGGCCTGATGAAGATGACGGATTCGGAAATCGAAGCCTTGATTATTAACCTGTGGATTGTGCTGACCAACTGGACTAACTTCTTATATATGTCTGGTCATATCAGTGATAACAATCGCCTTGAAGAAAAATGGGTATGGCAGGCTTTGCGTCAGATGGTGTTTCTGGAAGGTCCGTATTTGATGGGGGAAAGCCGCCAGACTTATGAACAATTATTGAAATCATTGGGTCCATCCGACCTGTTTGCCAGCTTATCTAATCTTAAAAATGACGACGAGTGAGCCTTAGCTATTTAGTCAGGGGCAAAAAAGGGTTAGAATGCCCGGCTTGATTTTAATTTGATTCGAATAAGTGATATTAACCAAATGAACACGACTACAGCCCACACAGCGCGATTACTGATTACTTGTGAAGACAAGCCGGGGATCGTGCAAGCCGTATCGAGCTTTTTGTATCATCAGGGAGCAAACATTACCGCACTTGATCAGTACGCAACAGAAGCTCAGGGCGGGCGTTACTTCATGCGTGTTGAATTTGAACTTGATAATTTGCCATCTCGTAAAGAAGCGCTTATGCAGACTTTTGCTGTAAATGTGGCTGAACGTTATGAAATGCAATGGAAAATGAATTTCGTTGGCGAGTTGAAAAAAGTCGGTATTCTGGTGTCGAAAGTTGACCATGCTTTACTAGAACTGTTATGGCGTCATGCGCGTGGTTCATTACCATGTGAAATTACCCAAGTGATTTCAAACCATCCAGATTTGCGTGAAGCGGTTGAAAACTTCGGTATTCCTTTCCACGTTGTCCCAGTGAATAAAGACAATAAAGCTGAAGCTTATGCTCAGATTGATGAAATGATGCAAGGCAATGATTTATTGGTGTTGGCGCGTTACATGCAGATTCTCAGCGAAGACTTTGTTGCGAAATGGGAAATGAAGATTATCAACATTCACCATTCCTTCCTGCCAGCTTTCGTGGGTGCAAATCCATATAAGCAAGCCTATGAGAAAGGCGTGAAACTGATTGGTGCAACAGCACACTATGTGACGGCTGATCTCGATCAAGGCCCGATCATTGAGCAGGACGTTGAACGTGTGAGCCATGACTATAACGTTGAACAGCTGCGTGAGTTAGGTGAAGACGTTGAACGTAATGTCTTGGCACGTGCGGTGAAATGGCATTTAGAAGACCGTATTATTGTAGATGGCAATAAAACCGTAGTGTTCTAAGAAACGCTATCCTGCCGTTGTATAAAAAGAACATGCCGTCAGGCATGTTTTTTTATGTCTATTTTTCAAAGCTTAGCAAATATACAAGAAAAAATGGTTGCAAATGAAAACACTTCTCATTTATTATTGCGGCACTTTCATTGTTCTATCCGATGAGTGAAATCGCTTTTTTGAAAGCCTCACCATCTATATAGGTACTTAGATTCTTATGAGTCAATCTCCTGCTACATTCAACACGCCACACCCGATGAAAAAGAAAATCATCACTGCCTTAGTTGCGGTTGTGATTGGACATGTAGGAGTTCTGTGGGCGGTGAGCCACATGAAAACGATGGAGCTTAAGCCCGTCGAGAAAGAGCCGCTTAAGGTGAAGTTCGTTAAAATCAAGGAACCGCCAAAGCCTGAGCCGCCTAAACCAAAAGAAAAGCCAAAACCTGAACCTAAAAAAGAAGTGAAAGAGGTCAAGGTGGTTGAAAAACCAATGGCACCACCACCGAAAAAGATTGAAAAGGTTCAACAGGTAAAAGAAGCGCCAAAACCGGTGCTGCAAAAAACTGAACCTAAAGTTGAGCCAAAAGTTGAAACGACAGTGGTTACCACTAAAGTGACAGAAAAAGTTGTAGAAAAGCCGCAACCCGTACAAGAAGTGGTAAAACCTCAACCTGCTGCTGATCCATCGCCTAAACGTGTTTCAATTGGCGGTTCTGGTGTGCAGTGGAGCCGGTCACCTAAATTATCTGTAACAGCGAAAGATCTGGATAACCAGACACGTTCAGTGATGGTTATGATCGAAGCTGATGAGAAAGGTAAAATTACCAATGCACGGATTACCCGTAGCAGTGGTCTACCGAATCTCGATGAAAAAGTTTTACGTGCTGTAAAAAATGCGAAATTTAAACCGTATATGGAAAATGGTGTTGCTTATCCAATTCGAGCAGAGCAGCCGTTTGATCTTAGTCCTTAATGAAATTTGAGTCCTTGCGACAGATTAAATCAGGAGTTCGTATATGAACTTTTCAGTTTATTGGCAACATGCAGATGCAGTAAGTAAGACACTGTATTTCATCCTATTAGCAATGTCGATTGCAACGTGGACTATTTTCATTCTGCGCATTTTAGGAACACGCCAGTTAAAACAACAGGCTTATAACCAACTGGTGCAAGCTTTGGCTGCGCTAAAATCAAAGTTACAGCCTTTATCGTTTGAACAACGTAAAGCTGTCGCTGAACAAGCATTACTTCGCCAGATCTCTGCTGAGAAATCTCAAGCAGAAAAAGGGGTATCCGTGCTTGGAACAATCGCTTCATTGGCACCGTTTGTGGGTTTGTTCGGTACAGTATGGGGAATTTTCCATGCGCTTGTTGCGGTAGGTAAAAGCGGACAGGCTGGTTTGGCTCAGGTAGCAACACCGGTAGGTGAAGCCTTGATTATGACCGGTCTAGGCCTAGCCGTCGCGATTCCTGCAGTAATGGCTTATAACATCTGTGTACGTTTTAACCGTGGCCTGGCACATGATTTACAAGATCAGGCGCATAGTCTGTTAATCGATACCATGTTGCAGCAAGAAACAGCGGCAAAAACAGAAACTAAAGCGACTCAACAAAGTTTAGTTGGAGGTCAAGCTTAAAATGGGCTTTCAATTGGGTGAAGACCACGACAGTGGCATGAATGAGATGAATCTCATTCCTCTGATCGACATTATGTTGGTATTGATGATTATCTTTTTAGTCACAGCAACGGTTGCTAACCCATCAATTCCATTAAGTTTACCAAAAACAACGGCTGAAATTGTTGATCCGCCACCAAAAGCAATCACCATCAGTATTAATGACAAAGGTGAAGTGGCTTGGGATGCACAAATCATTAGCCTGGATGAGCTAGAGAAGCGTTTCCAGGAAGCGGGTCAGGCACAGACCAAACCGACGGTGCAATTACGTGCAGATAAAGAATCAAAATATGATACGGTTGCACAGGTCATGTCGCGTGCCAGTGAAGCCGGCTTAAGTGATATTGCGTTTGTAAGTGAAAACTAAAGCGTGATCCTAATAAAAAAGCAACTCGGTGAGTTGCTTTTTTTATGTCTATTCATCTTTAAGCAGGTCAAGATACTTGGCGCGGAGTTTAGACAGCTTAGGAGGAATACTAAAGTTGCAGTAACCTTGTGACGGGTTACGGGCAAAGAAGTTCTGGTGATATTCCTCAGCTGGGTAAAACGTCGGTACCGGACTGAGTTCAGTCACAATATTCAGCCCTTCATCTTCCAGACTTTGAATGACCTGTTCAGCTTGCTGCTTTTGCTCATTATCGAAGTAATAAATCACAGAGCGATATTGGGTGCCAATATCATTACCCTGACGGTTTAATGTGGTTGGATCATGGGTGGTAAAGAATACATTCAACAATTGGGTATAGCTAATCTGCTGTTCATCAAAATCAATCAGGATGACTTCCGCATGCTGAGTATTACCTTGACAGACTTGCTCATAGCTTGGGTTTTGGGTAATCCCGCCGGCATAGCCACTTACCACTTTTTCCACACCTTTCAGTTGTAGAAATACGGCTTCTACACACCAAAAGCATCCACCACCTAACATTGCCTGTTGCATATAACTCCCCGATTTTTAATTTTAAGCATGCCACTAACTTAAACGAACTACCCAAAAAGTAAAAGCCCGTGTTTGAAACGAGCTTTTACTTTTTATAGTAATCGCGTTAAGGAAGCGGCTGGATGACTGTTACGAAGCTGACCAGTACTTTGCCTGATGCATCCCTGAATTTAAGCTCATGGCCTTTCAGTTCATAGTTGGTGGTACTTGCCAAAGCATTTGCATATTGGCGAGAAAGGGCACTGTTGTCCTTGCCGATACATGCCATCATGGTTGAAGCAATTGGGCCTAGGCGTAAGATCGAACCTTGGCTTTCAAATGTCCCCTGAATTTGGTTACAGCCATCTGCACCAAAGAAACGCTTGCCTTGAGCATCGAACTGAATGGCTGGACGTTTGCCAGAAAGATCATTGCTTTTAATCTCCACACCATTGATATGAGTGGCGATCCAGTTACGGTTATAAAGACCGATACTTTCTTTCTGAGAAGCGTTTGGTGAAGTCTGGAGAGATTCTGTGGCTGCACAACCCGTCATTGCTACGGCAATTGCCAAAGTACATGTTGTTAAAAAAGGCTTTAACATAAGATTTTAAATCCGAATCATTGTGTTTCTATAAGTGCTTATTAAAAGAAAACAACATGGAGTAGCACAGGATATTCAGTATCCTTTTGTAAATGTTCAGATACTTTTAATGAAATTAGTGGAAAAATCACTCAACTTTCGGCAAACCTGCGCGAATTACATCCGAAAAATACTCGCTACTTTTATTGGACTGCTGATCGTACTGTTCAGCACGTGGGTTGATATGTGCCAGACGATACCATTCATTGATACTGTAATTCTGGTTAAGTGCTTTGAGGTCGTAAAGATAGTTGGGCAAATATCCTGAAGCCAGTAAGCGATAATCTTTCGGTAATTTTTGTGGGTTAATGGCCTGAACCATATCAAATACCAGCGTAGTGCAGTTACTGGTTAAGGTGTTGTACCATTTTGCTTCACCGCGGAGCTCATCAGCCTGCTTCAGATATTCAATAAACAGCGCTTTACGCTCAGCTGCGGGCATTTTGACAGGAAATAAATACACCTGTTCATGACGAATATTACTGCGTGTATACACAATATCTTTTTCGTCTGAAGCGACTAGGCTGAGTTCATATTTACGAAAAAAACCGCCAATGGCAGAAAAATCTTCGCCTTTCTCTTTGCGGATCTCAATCGAAAATACCAAAGGCTTTTGATCGGAAAAATCAAAGCTGACCAGCGTATGTGCTATCTGTGGCCCCATCCAGTAAGAAGTGATGACATTGATCCCGGTAATTTTGTTCAGATCAATGTTTCGGTCTTCCCAGCGAATGTCATACGTCCCGTCCGCATGCCAGTCAAAGTTACGGACCTTGTGCAAGCTAACCAGATCGCCTTGTTTGCTATAGCTGAGCTGTTCGGCAACTTCTGGATTCCAGTCACGGTCTTGTCTGGCTTCGATAGAGAAATACCAAAACAGTGAGCAGGCAAAGGCAACGCAATAAATAATGATATCGGTACGGCGGCTGATGAGATGACCACTGAAATAAACACCGAGCAGGCTCAGTGCAAACAGGCTCCAGAGTACAATTGTCACCCGGCTAAAGAAGGTGCCGAGCGGTTGTTGAATCCAGAGCGCAAGGCAAAGCCAGACACTGGAAAGAACCACGCATAAGGTGAATAGACCGTGTAAAAGTCCAATCCCTAAGGCAATAAAAAACTCACGTGATCCTATGTTATGCATGGCAAATGCGATCCATTATTATTTTTGGTAGGTCGCAAACTCGAAAGCGACACCAGACTTCTCATCGCGATGTTGTTCTGAGTTTACTTTGTGAAAATCCTCAGAGAGTTCTGGATAATGTGCATCGCCTTGAACATCAAGTTCCACATGGGTTAACTCTAGGCGATCAGCAATACCAAGAGTTTGAGTAAAAATCTCTCCACCCCCAATAATAAATAAAGAGGCTTTTTCAGCGTGTTGTGCATCTGTAAGTGCGCCGTTTAATGCCTCTTCGATGCTGTGTGCAACTTTAACCCCTTCAAACTGCCATTCAGGATCACGGGTAATCACCCAGTTGACACGGTTGGGAAGGGTACGACCCATAGATTCAAGGGTTTTACGCCCCATGATCACCACACCACCTTGCGTGATCGCCTTGAAGTGCTTGAGATCAGCCGAGATATGCCACGGCAAGGCATTGCCTTTGCCGATACAGCGATTTTTATCCATCGCAACTACGTGAACAACTTCAGTGCCTTGCCATGCCATTTTATATTCTCTCTAATCTTTTAAACTGCGACGGGTGCTTTAATTGCTGGATGTGACTCATAGCCAACAATTTCAATATCTTCAAATTTAAAATCAAAAATATCGGTAATTTCCGGATTTAACTTTAATTCACAGAGTGGCAATGGTTCGCGAGAAAGCTGTAATTGTGCCTGCTCAAAATGGTTGGCATATAAATGTGTGTCGCCCCCTGTCCAGACAAAATCACCCACCCCTAAACCGCACACTTGCGCAATCATGTGTGTTAGTAAGGCATAGCTGGCAATATTGAAGGGTACGCCTAAGAAAACATCGGCACTGCGTTGGTACAGCTGGCAGGATAATTTGTTATCTTGGACAAAAAACTGGAACAGGGTATGACAAGGCGGCAAAGCAACTTTACCTGCTTCATTCGGATTCCAGCCAGACACGATCAAACGACGTGAGTTTGGATTGGTCTTGATCTCATTCACCAACCATTTGATCTGGTCAAAACCATCTTGCTGATAGCTGCCGTCTGCATTCTGAGTTGCGCCAAAGTTACGCCATTGGTGACCATAAACAGGGCCAAGTTCGCCTTCTGGACGGCCAAAGCGCGCCGTTTGCTCAGCTGTTGCCCATTCATCCCAGATCGTGACTTTGTTGTCTTTTAGGTATTGAACGTTGGTATCGCCTTTGAGGAACCAGAGCAGCTCGATCACGATGGAACGGAAATGTACCTTTTTGGTGGTCAGTAATGGAAAACCTTGTGAAAGATCAAAGCGCATCTGATGACCGAATACTGAACGTGTTCCTGTTCCTGTACGGTCACCTTTGTCGCCGCCATTATCGAGGATATGTTGTAAAAGGTCTAAATATGTACGCATCGTCATTCCTATCGCAGATTTTGCTCGGGCTCATCTTAGCAGAATTTAGGTAATAAATAAGGGGGCAGTTGAGCGTCATTAACTGTCGTGGTACAGACTTTGTTCTCTATTTTAATTTAGCTGCTTGTTTTATATTAAGTTCTATAAATAACGACAGAGACAATCAACAAAATGAATCTTCAAGCCGAGCATTTACCGCATACTTTACATCCATACCTAGAAAAAATTTCAGCCACTATTCTGCCAACAGTTACGATGCAACTCACAGCAAGTGATAACTTAAGCTTATGGCAAAGTAAGATTGGGGGAGAGCCGTATTTACCTTTGGATACCGCTTATCCAGTCGATTCTAATGGCAATCCGTTGGCTTTGTTGGCACAGTTTAATTTTTCTGAAATTCCAAGTTTACCCAATTTTCCAGACCGGGGAATTTTGCAGTTCTATATTGCAGCCGATGATTTGTATGGAATGAATTTCGACGACCAACAACAGCAATCGGGTTTTAAGGTCTTATATTTTGAGCAGGTGATTGCAGACGCAGCGCAATTAAAACAGGATTTTTCCGATCTTGAGTTCGATGAAGACACTTATTTGCCATTTACGGGACAATACTCGATTGAATTTAACCTCACTTCTCAGCCCATTAGCCTCGGTGATTTTGCCTTTGCACCGAAGATTTTAGGGGTTGAAGAGCTTTACGATTTTGAAGAGCGATTCGAAGGTGGCGATTTCGAAGATGATTTTATCGAGCCTTATGATGAAGTTGCTTCCGCAAGTGGACACCGTTTAGGCGGTTATCCTTATTTTACCCAAACTGATCCACGCCATTATAACGAGAAGGTGCAAGATTATATTTTACTTTTCCAGCTGGATACCGACGATGCTGAAAACGAAATTATGTGGGGCGATTCGGGTGTAGGGAATTTCTTTATCCATCCAGAAGATTTAAAGAACAGAGATTTTTCTAAAGTGCTATACAACTGGGATTGTTGTTAAATAAAAAAGCGGATGAATTGTCATCCGCTTTTTCTCGCTTTGGAATCTTATTCAGTCACAAAGGTCACTTTGCCGTCGGCTAAAGATTTAACACGAGCTAAGGACTCAACGCGGTAGCCTTTTTCAAGCAATACGTCGCGACCCGGCTGGAACGATTTTTCAATCACGATGCCGACGCCAACCACTTCAGCATTTGCTTGGTGGATCAAGTCGATGAGACCTAAAGCTGCCTGACCATTGGCAAGGAAGTCATCAATCACTAGCGCTTTGTCGCTTGAGCTGATGTGCTTGTTCGAAATTGCAATGGTGCTTTCAGTTTGTTTGGTAAACGAGAACACTTTAGAACGGTAAAGGTCGTCTTTGAGTGTTAATGACTGGTATTTACGGGCGAAAATAACAGGAACGCCAAGTTCTAACCCTGCCATAATTGCAGGTGCAATACCTGAAGCTTCGATGGTAATAATTTTAGTAATACCTGCATCTTTAAAGCGAGCGGCAAACTCTTTACCAATCAGCTGCATTAACACAGGATCGATTTGGTGGTTTAAGAAAGCGTCAACTTTCAACACCTGATCAGATAGAACGATACCTTCATTTAAGATTTTCTGTTCTAAAGCGTACACGGGAGAATCCTCTAAACGGATGCTTGTTCAAGCAAAGGCATATTTTAAAAAGCATCAAAAAAAATGCAAGCCAAAATTGACCAGTTGCTTAGTTTGTTTTACCCGAATAGCCGGTTAATAACAGTCCGTAAGACGATTTTCCATCATTATGCGCCATTTTTACTGGCAGATAGTCAAGTTTTGGCGCTAACCAGAACACGGTATTACGTTCAGGTTTATCATGCTGCATGACCACTTTAATGGCATCAAATGTCCCATAAGGGGTCTTGATACTTTCAGTACCCTGTTTAACAAAACGGCGTTCATCCAACGCTTTGGCATCTGCAATCAAGTATTTGCTTTTCAGAGCATTATTTTTCAAATCTTCACGGATTTGCAATTCGGCATTCAACTCATCCAGCGCGCCCGCCTGCCATGCAAATGAACGGCTCTGGTCATCCTTTTTGGTATTCACCACTTTACTGCTTGGGTTGAAATTAATATTCATCGTATTGTTGTGAATCAGGATCTTGCTGCTACGGCTGAAATTTTGTGAGGTAATTTTGTTATTGGCAAAATTAAACTGGCTGGTTTCAGAGGCAGACGCAATCGCACCAGCTTTGGCATTGAACTTATAGGTCCAGTTATTGCCTTGTTGGGAAAGGGTACGTGTTGCAGAACCCAGATTTTTATTGTTGTAGCTAAACTGATAGCTGGCTTGGAAAGGTGCCATCGCCAATGCATGACTAGATAAGCTTGCACTTAAAATGGCCGCAGAGGTAATACCCGCTACTTTCAAAAATTTCTTTGTCATAACATTCTATCCTCTGAGTGATCTGGATAAGTCAATCACTCATTTCAAACTACGATTGAATACTATTATGCTGCTAGATTGTGAAGAAAAGATCAGGCTTTTTACTAAGCGCTTGTTAATTTTTCGTATAAATCATGAAGTTGTGTATATGCGTGGTATGGGTTATGGTGCAACATACCACCGAATAATCAATTTGTTACTGCTTAGGGTCTTTTTGCTGAATCGGGGTGACTTCAGTATCTCCCAGCCCATCTTCATCAAAGTCGTCATCGTTTGACGGCGACAGAATTGCAGCTAGATTAACATTGCCCCAGACGATTAACTCTGCTGGACGAACCCGGGCTCGGTTTACATGCACTTTGCTCAGCGTTTCGATAATACTGGCTTTCTTGCCAAGCCAGCGATTCAGGTCCAGATAAAGCAATTCATCCTTGACCTTGACGATATCAAAATGTTCCAGGATTTTACCTAGTGGATCTTCTTCACGAAATTTCTGGTAATACCAGATGGCAATATAAAAGCCCCATTTCTGAAAAATATTCTTGAATTTTGCTTCAATGACCTGAGTATTGCTGATCTGTTCAAACACCATCAGTTGTACGTTTTGATTCATTTCCATCTGAATCAATTTCAAGTCGACCGAGAGCGTGGTATGTAAGCCTTTTACATCTAGCGTGGTATATAAGCGTAACCAGCCATCATATAAGTCGGCATGCAGGTCTTGCATCATGTCGACATTCTCTGTGACATAACGCTCCATGGTGGCATTCACAAAAACTTGTGAAAGCGAAAATTCTCTTTCTTCTTCGATGAATTCTTCTGCTTTTTGGTAAACTTTACGTAGACGTTTAAAAACGGACGAGATTAGCGTTTGCATAAAAGTTGTTCCAGAAAGTGAATTGATAGGTCATGCAATACCACGATCTTTGTATTAACTAAAAAATAAAAATAAATTTCTAACTTGCAGTGTAGCAAAATTAATTGCTACATTTTCATAAAATGATGTTATGGAAACACTGTAACTATAAGTGGATCACATTTTTGTAAATTTTTGAATATTGTTTGGGTTTTTATACGGTTATCACCGTTGGGGATGAGGCATTTTTGCCGCTTGAATCGCATGTGGAATAAAATAAATTTTCGTTCAGCGCTGTCTGGTTATTGGTGGCAAGATCCGCTTTTTGTAGGGGCGGTTGCTTTGGCAATGCTGCTGCATGGTGCTGTGCTGGCTATTCATTTTACCATGCCATCGCCTGCAGATACCTCAACCAAAGAAATTGCAGTCACTGTGCGTCCGAGTGCGGATAAAGTCAAAGAGGCGGATTTTCTGGCCCAAGCGGATCAACAGGGTTCGGGTGATTTCCGTCAAGTGCATCGTATGTCCAGTGATATGCCAGCGCCCATGCAGGCTGATGCGACAACAGGTGAGTCTACACTAGAAAGTCTGGAAAAAGTTCAGCAGAAACGTGAGCTCAAGTTTGAAGAAAAAGTCTTAATGACGGTTTTAAGCTGGCAAAAACAGGCAGAACAAAGCGAACGTAAAAAGACGCTAGATGAGTTACAAAGCCAGTTTCAGGCCAAGGCCGCGATGGTGGCGAGCTTGGAAGCACAATATTTACAACGACAGCAAAATTTTAGCCGCAAACAACGCATTAAAACCGTTGATGGCATTCAAGCCAAACAAGATGCATCCGCTGCCTATCTGGATAAGTTCCGTCAAAAAGTCGAATTGTATGGTAACCGTTATTATCCGGATGAGGCAAAGCAGCAGCGTTTAGCCGGAGAAGTGCGCTTAATGGTGATTCTGAATACGGAGGGCGGGATACGGGCGATACGTTTAATCGAAAGTTCGGGACATTCCGTTCTGGATGAAGCTGCTAAAGCCTCGGTACGTCGTGGCGCACCCTTTGGCGCATTTGATGCGGCGATGAAAAAAGATATTTCCGAGTTAAGGATTATACGGACCTGGCGTTTTGACCCCGTTGATGCAGAGTTTGAAGTGCATTGATTGTAAGTTTTTGAATAACATAATGAATAAAATATTATTCCTTATCTTTACGAAGAGAATAAATCATAAAAAACGGCTGGATTTAGCCGTTTTTTATGAACTTTGTGGATAAGTTTGTATTTATTCACAATTCCTTTTGACTGGAATAGGCTCGTTCAATCTTACAGATTTCAACGCTAAAGTCCTGATACCATTTTTCTTTACCTAAACGCTGGGCTACTTGATGTTCTGCATCTTGTTGCCAACGTTGAATATCTTCAAGGCTATGCCAATAAGACAGGGCAATTTCAAAACCATTTTCACTGCATGCTTCAAACTTGGCACAGTTAAACTGGCTCAAGGCTTTATGTCTGAGCATTTGGGCCATGTCTGAATACGTTGCATCAAGTTGTTTGATCGTGGCTTTAAAAATAACGATATACATAGGACCTTGGATTAGCTTTCATCGGCTTTGTAAGGATTGGCAATCCCCAGTTTTTTCAGAATCTCGATTTCCAAAGCTTCCATTTCTTCAGCTTCAGCTTCGCTGGTCTCATGGTCATAACCGAGTAAATGTAAAACGCCATGGACCAGTAAATGATTGAAATGATCATTTGGTGCTTTTTGCTGTTCAGCAGCTTCTTGTAAAACCACAGGAATACAAATCACCAAATCCCCTAAAGGCTCTGCATCGAGTAAGCTGAGCATTTCCTCGGGGATGTCACTGGGGAAAGACAGCACATTGGTCGGTTTGTCTTTTTCACGATATTGCAGGTTGAGTTCATGGCTTTCTGCGATGTCGACACAGGCAATTCCGATTTCGCAATTGACATCAAAACCGACATGGCGCAGTGCAGTTTCGATATTTTTTTTGATTTGACCACGTTTGAGTGGCAATTCAGCAGCTTGAAAGTCTTGTTGAAGACTTAAATTGATTTTCAAAATAGATCCTTAGATATAAATTAGATCTACGAACTTAGATTGAGTCTAAGAAATGTAGATAAAGATCATGGTGGAATCTTGCCACATTCTCATCCATTTGCTGGATAAGCCTTCGGCGCGACCTACTTTTGTTTTGGCAAAAGTAGGCAAAACCTGATTTTACATTATTGTAACGTTAGATCCGCATCCTTCATTCACAGCATAGCTGTTCATCTTGCGCTCAGACAAAGCATCGCTTTGTTTATCTTCGCTCAGGTTACGAATGACAGCTCCGAGTATCGAATTAGATTAATATTATTTAATGCTGAGCATCAGCTTTCTCATCATTTTCTGCAATCAGTGCTTCTTGTTTGGCTTTGCGTTCGGCGCGGGCTTCTGCTGACAAGCGTTGCTGCTCATTATCCCAGCCTTCGTAAGCTTCAACAATTTTTTGTACCAGTTGATGGCGCACCACATCACGTGAGTGGAAACGGGTGATATGAATTTCATGCACATTTTCCAGTACCCGTAAGGCTTGTGCCAAACCGGATTGCTGGCCGCGTGGCAAGTCAACCTGAGTCACGTCACCGGTGATCACGGCACGAGAGCCAAAACCTAAACGGGTCAGGAACATCTTCATCTGTTCAGGGGTGGTATTTTGCGCTTCATCCAAAATCACGAAAGAGTGATTCAAGGTGCGTCCGCGCATGTAGGCGAGCGGGGCAACTTCAATCACCTGGCGTTCAATCAGTTTGGCTACTTTTTCAAAACCCAGCATTTCATACAGGGCATCGTACAGCGGACGCAAGTACGGATCGATTTTCTGGGTCAGATCGCCGGGTAAGAAACCCAGCTTTTCACCTGCTTCAACCGCTGGGCGAACCAGCAAGATGCGCTGAATCTCATTGCGTTCCAGCATATCAACCGCAGCAGCAACCGCCAGATAGGTCTTACCTGTCCCGGCAGGGCCGATACCGAATGAAATATCACTTTGTAAAATGCGTTGTACGTAACGTTTTTGATTGGCACCACGTGGGTTGATTCGCCCTTTGCGGGTCTGCAACCAAACACTGTCAAGGCCAGTATGTTCCTGTTCTGAATCATCCATGAGTTCACGGTCGGTCTGTGAACCCTGGATCATCAAATGAATGACATCGGCACTGATTTGTGAGGAAATTTCTGATTCTTGATAGAGCCGTTGCAATAGTGCTTCGGCTCTTTCGACCGCTTCTATATCACCATCGAGATAAAAGGCATCGCCACGGTGAGTAATTTTGACATCTAAACGTTGTTCGATTTGTTTTAAATGCCCGTTATACGCACCGAGCATGCTTTTTAAGCGTTCCAATTGAATCTCAGGGAACGTTACTGTACGTCGAATCGCTGCAGTCAAGATAAACCCTTTTTGTTGCTTTGTAGGAATAACCCTTACATTACGCCACGTCAGGTTCAAGATTCAAGAGTTCTCCGTAAACTAAATTTAAAGTTTTGATTTCAGTGATCTCGATCTCTGCGAAACGACCAACCCATGCGGCATCACCGATAAAGGTGACTAAACGTGTATTGTCTGCGGTACCGATTAAAACATTCGGGTCTTTATCCGATACTTTTTCAATCAGCACGCGTTCAATTTTACCGAGCATGGCATCAGTTTTATCGATACTCGATTTCTTAATCACTTCCTGAACTTGCGCAAGTCGATCTTTTTTCACTTGCTCAGGTGTGCTATCCGGTAAGTCCGATGCTGGGGTGCCCGGACGTTTTGAATAAACAAAGCTATAAGAGTGATCGAAATCTAAATCTTTAATAAATTGCAAGGTTTCAGCAAAGTGTTCATCGGTTTCACCCGGGAAACCGATAATGAAGTCACTGGATAAATGCATATCTGGACGTACTTTGCGTAGCTTGGCAATTTTATCAATGTACACATCAATGGTGTGGTTACGTTTCATGGCTTGCAGTACATCGTTCGAACCGCTTTGTACTGGCAAGTGTAAATGCGACACCATTTGCGGTAAATCACGGTAGCACTGAATCAGATCATCTGAAAATTCAAGCGGGTGAGAGGTGGTATAGCGTAGACGACCGATTCCTGGAATTTCTGCAACCAAGCGCAATAATTCAGGGAAGGTACAGATGCCACCTTCGAAGGTTTCACCGCGGTAACCATTCACGTTTTGGCCCAGTAAGCTGATTTCACGAACCCCTTTTTCAGCTAAACCGGCAATTTCAGCCAACACGTCATCCAGTGGACGAGACACTTCTTCACCACGGGTATAGGGAACCACACAGAAAGAACAGTATTTAGAACAGCCTTCCATGATAGAGACAAATGCCTTAAAGCCTTCGACGCGTGGTTCAGGCAGGAAGTCGAACTTTTCGATATCCGGGAAAGAAATATCCACCAGTTTGATTTTTTCTTTCTTTGGCTTTTCTACTTGCTCGTTATGCTGATCCAGCATTTGCGGTAAACGGTGTAAGGTTTGCGGGCCAAAGACCATGTCGACATAAGGTGCGCGTTTTTGAATGTTGTCGCCTTCTTGAGAAGCAACACAACCACCGACACCAATCACCAGATCAGGATTTTTTTCTTTAAGTTTGCGCCAGCGGCCTAGACCACTGAAGACCTTTTCTTGGGCTTTTTCACGAATCGAACAGGTATTCATCAGTAGAATATCTGCATCATTCGGGTTGTCAGTGAGCACATAACCGTGCGAATCACCTAATAAATCTGCCATACGATGACTGTCATACTCATTCATCTGACACCCTTGAGTTTCAATATATAACTTCTTAATTGAAACATCAGCGGTGTGCATGGGCTGGGTAACAGTGTTTTCTGAGGCAGCTTTTACAGCACTGGGAATGAATGTTTGAACCGTCATGCAGGCTCCTAAACAAGGTGGATTTAAATAAACCGCGGATTATAGCAGTATTTTTGCTTGTGCGCAGAGAATAAAAAACTGACAAAAATGGACAGTTTGTGAATAAAATTGTGTGAATTTTAATGAATATGAATCAGTAATTTACATAACACAACAATAGTGAGAAGCTAGACTTATTACACTATGTAAGCAGGCAAAATTGGGCATAGATATTGATGAAGATGAAAAAGCAGTGTGATTTAATAACAACAGGAAGACGTAAATCGAATAATAAGAACAGTTTCCGTCGTTTTATTGCCATGAGTGGAATGATTGCCTGTTCATCGGTCTATGCTTTGGATGAACAATTCAATGACGCCCTACGTGCTGCCAACTCAGGTAACACGGCTTTGCTCGATCAATACCAGTATTCAATGCAGAATGATGCATTGGGTTATTATCCAGAATACTGGAAACTGAATACTAATCTCGGCTTCCAGCCTGCCACCTCGATTATCAGTTTTGCTCAGCGTTATCCGCAATCCGCAATGGCTGAGAAACTCGCGGCCGATTATGTCGAAGAAAAAGTTAAACAGGCCAGCTTCGCCGATGCCAAGCCCGTACTGAGTTATGTCACCAATCCTGATCAGGAAGAAAGTTGTGCGGTGGCACAAGTGCGTGCCAAGACGGGCGATAGTCTGGTTTTTGCCGAATATAAAGACATCTGGCTGACCACCAGTACTCAACCTGAATCGTGTAATGGCTTGGGACGTTTAATGCTGTCTAGCCCGTTAATGAGTACTCAAGATCGTCAGCAACGTTTGTGGGGACAATTGCGCGCTGGTCAATCTGGCCCAGCAATTGCGACAGCTCAAACTATGGGCTTGAATCTTTCACTGGCTCAGTTTAACCAGATTCAGGCCAATCCATTGGGTTATTTATGGAGTGCGCCTAAGTCCAATGATGCCGATTATGCCTATCTGATTTTTGCGCTAGGTCGTGTTGCCGATAATGACTTAACCAATGCTTTAGGTAATGTGCAGCGTGTTGTTCAGGATGTGCCTCAACCTGTACAGAAATATCTTTACCGCACCATTGGCTATGTCGGTGGTACCACTGTGATGAAAAACGGTTTTAACCGTGAAGTGCTCAATGCTTTCGATCAGAGTTATGGTTATCCATTTAGCCCAGAAGAAGCTGAAATTTATGCGCGTCAAGCGATTCGTTTCGGGGCCTGGGAAAGTCTGATTCGTGCCATTGATGCAATGTCGGTAACCCAAAAACAGGAAGATCGCTGGCAGTACTGGTTAGCACGTGCCTCTGAGCAACGTTCCGATGGTGGTTCCAAGCAGGCGGCTCAGCAGATTTATCGTAAACTGGCACAAGGTGGTGACGATTATCATAATTTGCTAGCCAAAGACCGTATTGGTGAACGCTATAACCATCAGCCTTATAATGAACAGCCGAGCGCTCAAGATACCCAGCGTCTGAACCAGAATATTCATTTTCGCCGTGCCTTTGCCTTAAGAAATATCAATGCGCCTGCAAACTATACCAACCGTGAATGGAACTGGGCGGTACGACAGGCTTATTTGCAACATGATGATGGTTTGTTGCTTGCTGCAGCAAAACGTGCGCATGACATGGGCTGGTATGATCGTGCCATTTATGCGGCTGACCGGACCACTTCTCGTCATAACGATACCTATCGTTATGCAACACCGCACCGCAGCAATGTCACCAGTCATAGTTACAATGCTGGTATTGATCCCGCTTGGGCATATGGTTTAATGCGCCAGGAAAGTCGTTTTGTGACCTCTGCACGTTCCAATGTCGGTGCAGGTGGCTTAATGCAGATTATGCCAAACACAGCAAAACTGATTGCACGCCAAATGGGTGAAACCTATAACCCTGCGGCATTAAGTGAAATGAATACCAATATTCGTTACGGTACCTATTACCTTTCTATGATCCAGAGTCAATTGAGTGGCAGTTCGGTACTGGCAACGGCAGGTTATAACGCTGGTCCGAATCGTGCCCGTCGTTGGCAGCCGGATAATCAGACCATGGCCGCAGATCAGTACACCGAAACCATTCCATTACTGGAAACACGTGACTATGTGAAACATGTCATGACTAATGCCACGCACTATGGTGTGGTATTGGGACAGGGCGCACAGTCGTTAGAAAAACGCATGAGTACTATACCTGTGCGCAATAGTCCTTAAACACACGAAGATGTTTAATTGAGATAATGAAGTTTTTGCATTTGATGAAAGCCGTCGACTTATTAAAAGGGCAGTGGATGAAAGCGATACAGGCATTGTTCTGTTATCTGGCCTTATCATTCGCTGCACCGTTATATGCAGCTGATAAACAGGATGTTGCCGGTTATGTCATGCATGTACAAATGACGCCTGCTGCCTGCGCATTTGATTCATCAAGACAAAAACAACGTAAATGTCTGGAAGGCTATTCGCTGACCATTGCAAGTTTGCTGCCTGAAGTGCCATTAAACCGGGATTGCTCGACCAAGACTTCTGCGAGATTGTCACCGTTACAAGCGAAAGTGGTTGCACGGGTTATGCCGGATGAAAATGCTCGGGTACAACTATGGCAGGATGTGGGCGGCTGTATGCCAATGAATGCCAGCCAATATTTTAGAACCATTATTAATTTCGCTGAACGCCTGAAAATACCGGCTGATTTGACCAGTCCAAATACCATTGAAGTACAAAAAGAAAGCCTGAGACAGCAATTTACCAAGCTCAATCCATCGTTGCCGCCAAATGGTATCCGCTTCACCTGCCAATCTTCAAAATTTAATTCGGTTTTGACAGAAATTCGGGTTTGTTATCAGAAAAATGGTCAATATAAACAATGTGCTAGCCATATTGTGACGGGCTGCCCAAGTGAGTTTACGATTAAAGGCAGTTATTAGGCTTTTACCTAGTTTGATTTGTATTTTCTATTAGACTTTCGTTGAAATTCATTCTCTTTTACATGCATATGCATTCGCTTTAGAGTACAATCTTTGCCGTTTATGATAATTCGGTTGAATAACAATAACGTTCAATCGTGCTAACGCATCTCATTGGAGAATATCACATGAAGCAACCCGTTCGTGTTGCCGTTACAGGCGCTGCTGGTCAAATTGGTTATAGCTTATTATTCCGTATCGCAAGCGGCGAAATGTTAGGTAAAGATCAACCAGTCATTTTACAATTGCTTGAAGTTCCTTTTGAGAAAGCTCAACAAGCGCTTAAAGGCGTGATGATGGAACTTGATGACTGTGCTTTCCCGTTATTGGCAGGCATGATCGGGACTGATGATCCTAAAGTTGCATTTAAAGATGCTGATTACGCGTTATTAGTTGGTTCACGTCCACGTGGTCCAGGTATGGAACGTGCTGACTTATTAAAAGTAAATGGCGAAATCTTCATTGGCCAAGGCCAAGCATTGAACGAAGTTGCAAGCCGTGACGTTAAAGTATTGGTTGTGGGTAACCCTGCGAACACCAATGCTTACATCGCAATGAAATCTGCTCCAGACCTTCCTGCTAAAAACTTCACAGCAATGTTGCGTCTTGACCACAACCGTGCGTTGACTCAACTTGCTCAAAAAGCGGGTGTTGCAGTTTCTGACATCGAAAACATGACTGTTTGGGGTAACCACTCTCCAACTATGTATGCTGACTACCGTTTCGCAACAGCAAATGGCGTAAGCTTAAAAGACAAAATCAACGATGCGGCTTGGAACAAAGATGTGTTCCTTCCAACTGTTGGTAAACGTGGTGCTGCGATTATCGAAGCGCGTGGTTTGTCTTCAGCTGCTTCAGCTGCGAATGCGGCAATTGACCATATGCGTGACTGGGCGTTGGGTACTAACGGCAAATGGGTCACTATGGGTATTCCATCTGATGGTTCTTATGGTATTCCTGAAGGCGTAATGTTCGGTTTCCCTGTAACCACTGAAAACGGTGAATACAAAATCGTTCAAGGTTTAGAAATTGACGAATTCAGCCGTGAGCGTATCAACTTCACGCTGAACGAGCTTGAAGAAGAACGTGCAGCGATTGCTGACATGGTTAAATAATTTATCAGTTTGATAAATTGAAAAAAGCACTCTCTATAGAGTGCTTTTTTTATACATGAATCACAAAAAACAACAAGAAAATATAGACATACCTAAGCATATCCGCTGAGTTTGCTGATAAATTATTTTGATCGGAAGCACTTATGGAGAATAACAATGTTTGAACAACAACCCACACTGGAACTTTTATTTGAGCAACTTGGGCTTGGGGCAGATGATGCTGCAATTGAAAGTTTTGTGAAAACGCATCAGCTCGGTGCTGACCAGAAATTGCATGAAGCCGAGTTCTGGAGTGCGGGTCAGCGAGATTTTCTAAAAAGTCACTGGGATAAAGATGATGACTGGGCCATTGTGATTGATGAACTGAATCAGCAGTTGCATGTAGACAGTACCAAGTCATGATTCGATAAAAATAAAGCTCACATCAGTGAGCTTTATTGCGTAATAGGGTGCTAAACCAGTCTTCTTTACGGACTTCAACAAAAGCGGGGTGAAGCTGTAATAATTCCAGATCATGTTCTAGGCAAGACACATACTTTTTCAACCAGTGTCGTGTTAAGGCCTGTTCTTGCTTAACGGCAGATGCATAAGCCAAGAAGAAATAAATATCTAAGTGTTCTGTATATGCCAAAGGCTTTAAGATCTGCTGAGTAATAAGAGCAAAACGTTGCTCTTTGGTCAACTCGAAATAAATCATATAAGCTTTGGCTAAAGACAACGACAGGTTGAGATACAGGCTTAAGGGCATTTCCTCATATTCAATTCGTGCCTGTTCAAGCAATACGATTGCTTCTTGCAAGAAATGCAACTGTTCCTGACGTACATGACTTATTACAACCAGCTGTAAACGCAGGTCTGCACGCTCTAAAGCAAGTTCAGGACTATTGTTCTCTAAAAAGAGTTGGTCAGTTTCACCAATGCGTGCAATGACTTGTTTAGTTTCGTTCGACATGTATTGATCCAGAATCGTCAGTTATGCCTAGGTATATAAGGCTGTTTTTAGCAATTTAAAGGGCTTAGCCCTGATTCCAGATTGAGCTTCCACTACGTAACCATGCAGTAATCGACAGGCGCTGTTGTTTTGAACGTAGAACCTCATGTAATAAATCGCTCTGGAAAATCGCCAGACGATTAGGCGAGGGCTGGATAATATGCCATTGACCATTTTTATCCTGTAAACGTAATTGACCGCCCCAGTCCTCTTGCCAGCTTTCATGCACATAGAATACGGTGGAAATCATCCGGTCATTTTTTTGTTGCGGATTGTCACGATGCAAAGCATAAAATTCACCTGCGTTATAGCAGGCAAAATGTGCTTCTACTTCTTTGATGCCGAGATAAAAGGCCTGATTTAACGTTTGTGATAATACTTCTAAGGCCTTGAGATGCTGTTGGGCAATCGGTAACTGACCATCAATCCAGAGAATATGGTCACTCCGGATATGACTGACCACACCGTTTTGTACTCCCGCTGCTCTGAATTCCGCAAGATGAGAGGTGCATTCATGAACAAGAGAGTGTACATATTCATGTGAATAGACATCATCAATTAAAGCAAAGCCAAATTCATTTAAATCATCCAGAATTTGCTCTAAATTCCATGATTCAGCAAGAGAGGTGGGTTGCATGGCGCTCCAGTTTAGGATGGGTTGGATTAAAGTGCGATTTTAGACGATCACATCAACGCTAAAGAATACTTTTTTCTTTCATGTTAAACTACCTGCTGAATTGAGGAATAAATTGTCAACATGAATTACCGTCACCATTTCCATGCGGGTAACTTTGCCGATGTTATGAAGCATGTACTTTTGCTTCAACTGCTTGCTCGCTTAAATACGAAAGATAAACCTTATCGATATATTGATACCCATGGTGGTGCCGGTAAATATGATTTATCAACTTCTGAAGCACAAAAATCAGGTGAATTCTTAACGGGTATCCATCGTTTGGTCAAACTTGACGATTCCATTAAACGAAATGCACCGGAAGGTGTAAAACAATATCTTAAAATTGTTGAAGATATGCGTGCAGCTTCGGGTAAAGGTGCTTATCCAGGATCACCTTGGTTTGCGCTTGAAGGCATGCGTGAAACAGATAAAGCGACTGTGTTTGAAATGCAGCGTGACGTGTTTCAGCAATTATATTTTAATATTCGCGATAAACGTGCTGGCCTGCATGAGCGTGATTTTTATGAAGGTCTGATGGGGGTCATTCCACCAAAAGAAAAGCGTGGCTTGGTCATGATTGACCCACCTTACGAAATCGAGCGTAAAGATTTCCCGCAGCTGGTTGAATTACTGCAAACCGCTCATAAAAAATGGCCAACAGGGGTATTCGCTGTTTGGTATCCAATCAAAGATCGCGCGATGATTGACCGTTTTGAAAAGAAAATGTTGAAAACCGGTATTCGCCGTCAATTGATTTGTGAAATTTGTGTATGGCCAGATGACACTCCAGTCGGTTTGAATGGTTGTGGCTTGTTGGTGATTAATCCACCTTGGAAATTCTCGGAAGATGCGGATCAGGCATTACAATGGTTATTTCCACATTTGCGTATGAGTGAAAATGGTGGACATGCTGCAGTGCGTTGGTTGGTGGGTGAATAACCCATCAACGTCCAAATATTCTTGAGGAATTGAAAATAATGACAAATTCTCTTAAACCTGATTCTGATTTAAATAAAGATGCCCATTCTTTTGATGGCATCACTTTTGAAGTAGAAGAAGAAGAGCATACGCACGAAGGACAAAAAGTGAAACGTCGTGGCATTTATTTGTGGCCGAATTTAATTACAACGGCTGCACTTCTTTCTGGTTTCTACTCAATTATTGCCAGTATGAATGGCAATTTTAACCAGGCAATCTATGCCATTTTCCTGGCTGCATTACTTGATGGCCTAGATGGTCGCGTAGCACGTGCAATTGGTGCGCAAAGTGCATTTGGTGAACAATACGACTCACTTTCTGACTTATTGGCTTTTGGTGTGGCGCCTGCAATCTTGATGTATAGCTGGAGCTTGCATGACCTTGGGCGTATTGGTTTAGCCTGTTGCTTTATCTATACCGCTTGTGCAGCTTTCCGTCTAGCGCGTTTCAATGTACAAATTGGTGTAGTGGATAAGCGCTATTTTATCGGAATTGCCAGTCCGCTTGCCGCCGTTACCGTGATTTCATTAGTATGGGTTGGTCGTGATTTTCCGTTTATCTTTGATTTAAGAGATATTGTGATTCAGGTGATTAATTCGGTGGTCATGGTCGCAGTCGGTTTACTGATGATTTCGAACATCAAATACTATTCATTTAAACAAATGGATCGTAAACGTGTACCTTTTGTCGTGATGTTACCTGTGGTCTTGATTTTTGCTGCAATCACGTACAACATTCCTGTAGGGATCTTGATTGTATGTATTCTCTATGTGCTTTCAGGATTTGTAACGACTTTGTTTGCCAAAAAAAATGATGAAAAAATAACAACCTAAAATTCAGGAGGTTCAGTATGCCAATATTGATGAGTAATAATCAATTAAAGCAGCTGAACCTCAATAAGGCAGATGCTTTAACTTTTCACCCGCCTAAGGGTTTATTTAAAATTGTTTATCAGGCCCTGATCCTGCCGAATTTACCTGAGCCATTTCATTATTTCAATTTTATTAGCCTGATTGGGCAACCCCGTATTCCGATTTGCTATAACGCCAGTGCCATTACTACAACCGCGATTGATACTGCTACTGTTCTGGTCAGTAGCAGTGCATCCACGGTGGGGCATCTGAAAAGCTATAGTGCAAAAGAACAATGCCAGTTAGAAGTAGATCGCTATCAGTTTCTTGATGTCGATCATATCCAGGCCGATTTTCCTCATTATTATTTTAAACGGAATGATGAAGAACTCAGTTGTCAGCTCAAAGTGAAGATCTGCACGGATATTGAAAATCACTCGGCTTTGCAATGGGGGGTGGCAGATTACTGGTATGTCTCTTGCCAATGTGAGGGTGAAATTGTTTATAAAAAACAAAAATACCAAATTGAAGCGCGTGGTGTCTTAAAGCATGCCCGGGCGATTTATTTTCCTTTTATCGCTTTTCATTTTTTCACCTATCAAATTATTCAGATTCATCCTGATTTGCAAATCATCATGTCTGAACTCAGAAACCAATGGAATAACATTGTCTTTTCACGGATAGAAATACAAACAAAAGAGACCAATGTTGTCTATGAACATCAAGTCGTTCTGGATATCACCCGTGTATATCCGAAAGTCAAAACACCGAATGGGCGGGAAATGTATTTGCCACGAGAGTTTATTTGGCAGTATCAAGAAAAAGATGAAGTGATTTTCCAATTGCAGGCCAAAAGTCGGGGAGACTATAAGTTTGGTCTTGCTGCAGGATATGTAGGCAGCTTTCATTACCAGCTATTATGGAAAAATAAAAATTATGAAGGTACCGGATACTGTGAATATATTGATTGCAGACCATTACATTGGCAGGAAAAAAATAAAACCGAGCAAATAATCGACCAAATTCCGCATTTTCAGCCTTATTTGTGTAAAAAATAGACGCTTGTTTAAATAATTTAAATAAATTTAAAAAAGGGTGTTGCATTGGGTAGGGAATGCTGTAGAATGCACATCCATCGGCGGTGATGCGGATAAAAACTTGTTGATAAACAAGGATTTGGCTAAAATGGTTAGATTCTTGAGTTGGTTGATAAGTTTGCTAAATATCTAAATTACCTGTTGACTTTTAAGAAATTGAGAGTAATATAGCCGACCTAGCTTGATGATGACGAATCATCGAGAAGATCATTAAGAGAATAGAAGAACAACTTGTGTGGATTTTTACTGGTTGATCGATCGAAAATATTTCATTGATTAATTGGTTTAAAT
>NZ_JFWP02000006.1:0-217500 GCF_000588715.1 Acinetobacter sp. 1000160
GCTGACGGGATCGAACCGCCGACATTCTGCTTGTAAGGCAGACGCTCTACCAACTGAGCTAAGCGCCCTTAACGTCTTCATCGTTTGTGAGGTGCATTATAGAGAATCTTTACAGCCTGTCAAACGCTTTTGCCATTCTTTTCTGAAAAAACCGTACGAATGATTAAAAAATAAGTGATTCCATGCAAAAACTGATATTTTCGTATTTTATTTAAGCACTTATTTGCATTTTCACATATCGTTTTCCAAGGCTTGTTCGGATATATACACCAGCGCCTGTTCGGAAACGAGTTCAAATAGCTCGATAATTTCATCATTTTTCATTCGAATACAACCATGCGACATCGGAACACCCATTGGCTCTGTATCCGGCGTACCATGAATATAGATATAACGCTTAAAGGTATCGTGCCCTTCCCCATGATTGAAGCCTTCTTCAAGACCATCCAGCCATAAAATCCGCGACAAGATCCAGTCTCGTTGAGGAAATTGCTGGGCTAATTGTAGGTCATACACCTCACCCGTCGGTTGGCGTGCAATAAATACAGCATTCTTTGGTGCATCGCCGCCGATCTTTTGGGCAACCTGATGCCAGCCTCTTGGGGTCTTTCCACTATTTTCCTGTTCACCAATACCGTTTTTGCCCGAAGAGATCACATAGAATTTATTCTGTTTCGGCAAACGTAGTGTTTGCTGTGCCAAGTCTATGATGATGTCTGCCTGATCAAGGGTATAGGTCATTGTTATCTCGATAGATGATAGAACATCTTCATTTCAACATAGATGAAGTCTTTTTTCTTGTAGTTTTCAGTAGTTTTCGTGGGTGATAGGTGTTAGAGCTGACGAGGAAAATAAATTAGAGTTGTAGACATGATCTTCGTTCTTTGTTCATGTTATTCGGATATGTTGTGGATGGGGTTTAAGACAAAGATTGCTTAATGTATTTACTCGAATAAAGTTTTCGTCTTCTTACGGAGCTTTAATCACTCCTCAGGGCAAAGCTTATTTGACTTTGCTTAACTCGCCACTCGCTGCATTTGAGCCATATTGGCGCAAGGTCTTGCGCATGAGGAATATATTCCGCAAGAGCGTTGCTTTTCTTAACGCTGCTCAGGCTCGGGTCTTAACCATAACCACACAGCCACGATAAACATGGTGACATCAGTAAAGACTTTCACCCAAAACGGTGCGTTGGTGAACAGCATCAGGATACCGCTAAGCAACATCATGATACTGGCAATCCATTTCGCCTTCCGCGGCACTGTGCCATGTTCACGCCAGTTGCGTAAGGTCGGGCCATATTTGGGATGGTTCAGTAACCAAGCATCCATTTCCGGCCAGCCTTTGGAAGCCGCCCATGCAGCCAGAATCAGAAAAACCGTAGTGGGCATGCCTGGTAAAATTGCCCCGATGATTCCCAACGTAATAAAAATCACGACCAGACTACGCCAGAATAAAGTTTTCATTGAGCAATTAACCAACACCTGTTTACAACCGTGCTAGTATAAAGTGTTTTTATTGTGGTTTCTTAAACTTAACCTATTATTTCCATGATTGAGTGGCTTGATGTCTAAAATGCTTACCACCCCTTGTTTTTTTGAGCCGTGGTTACAGTTTAACAATCCGATCGTACGGCATTTGGCCTTCTGTATTGCAAGCCCCAATATTCTGGCAGACATTCCAGACGATCTCAGCCTGAAAAATCATTTTGAATTACATCCGGACCCGGTCTGGCAAACCCATTATCAAAATTATGAATCACGTTTAAAGCAATTGGATCAGCAGCCACAGCCACTGATTGATTTTCTGGCACAACTCAAAAGCACACGACTGGGCCTACGTTTTGAAAATCTGCTCTGGTTCTGGCTACTGGACGATGATTACCATCCTTATCAGTTGCTCGGACATAGCATTCAAAAAATTGCAGGTGCGGTGACTTTAGGTGAACTGGACTTCGTTTTACACAATCAGGAAACGCAACAAGTTGAACACTGGGAAGTGGCTTTAAAATATTATTTAGGCGAAGGAAAACTGGCACTGGCTCAATGGTTTGGATTAAATAGACAAGATACCTTACAGCGCAAACTCAAACATTTTACCGAACGTCAATTCCAGTTTACTGAAGCCAACAACCATCGCATTCAACGTAAGTTTGCAGTCATGAAAGGTCAGCTGTACCTGCCTACGCAACAGGATAAATCAAGTCTTCCATCCTGGATTAATACTTCACGGCGTTTAGGTCAATGGGGAACTCAGATACCAAGTACGCCTTATTATCGCTTGCAAAGACATGAATGGCTCTGTCCTGATCAGGAGGCTTCTTCACAACCCGCTCTCTGGTGGACCAATGGTCTGTATTATCAGCCTACAGCCACACCAAGTTTTTATATGTACCGTCAGGCTTCACTTTTATGTAGTTTTACTTCATTCACTTGTTAATAGCTCAGATAACATTTTATAACACATTTACCATCAAACCCTTATGTTCATTTTGCAGTAATTTTTTTAGCCTCTTAAGTACATCATAATTACATTTAAACGGAGAAGATGATGAAAAAAATCTTAGTTGCTTCGATCATGACTGCTTTTGTTCTCACTGGCTGTAATACATTTAAAGGTTTTGGGCAGGATGTATCTAAAGCGGGTGATAAAGTCTCTCAAACCGCCGAAAAAACTCAAGATAAAATGTAATTTCTATAAAACAAGCTGTACCGAACCTTATCTAGAACTAGATAAGGTTTATTTTTAATACCTTTCTCCATCAGATTCCCCTATTATACCGGTTCATATTTCACCAGATTTAGCTACATCTCGCATGAACCATTCCGATACGCTTGAACTTAGTTTACAACTCCTACGCCAGCCTTCAGTAACCCCTGTTGACCATGATTGCCAGAAGATTATGGCCGAACGCTTAGCAAAGATTGGCTTTAATATTGAAAACATGCGTTTCGAAGATGTTGATAATTTATGGGCGCGTCGTGGTACTGAAAATCCGGTATTCTGCTTTGCAGGCCATACCGACGTGGTGCCGACCGGTCATTTAGATGCATGGAATTCAGACCCGTTTTTACCGAGTATTCGTGATGGAAAACTCTATGGTCGTGGCTCTGCCGATATGAAAACAGCGTTGGCGGCCATGGTGGTTGCATCGGAACGTTTTGTTGCCAAACATCCCAACCATAAAGGTTCAATTGCATTTTTAATCACTTCGGATGAAGAAGGTCCATCGATTAACGGTACCGTTAAAGTGGTTGAAACACTGGAAGCGCGCAATGAAAAGATGACCTGGTGTCTGGTCGGCGAACCATCCAGCACGCATCAGTTGGGTGATATTGTTAAAAATGGTCGTCGTGGTTCATTGAATGCGGTTTTAACCGTTCATGGTAAACAAGGCCATGTGGCCTATCCGCATCTGGCTGAAAACCCGATCCATACTGCATCTAAAGCGCTTAATGAGCTGTGTGAAACGGTCTGGGACAATGGCAATGAATATTTCCCTGCCACTTCTTTCCAGATTTCCAATATTCAGGCAGGTACAGGCGCGACCAATGTGATTCCAGGTACATTGAAAGTCACCTTCAACTTCCGTTATTCAACTGAAGTTACCGCCGATATCCTGAAACAACGTGTGCTTGAGACTTTAGATAAACATCAGCTCAACTATGATATTCAGTGGACTTTGTCTGGCTTACCCTTCCTGACTCCGGTAGGCGAGCTGGTGAACGCAGCAAAAACCGCGATTAAAAATGTGACTGGCGTTGATACCGTACTTTCAACCAGTGGTGGAACCTCTGATGGCCGCTTTATCGCGCCAACCGGTGCACAGGTGCTTGAGTTGGGTGTATTGAATGCCACCATCCATCAGATCAATGAGCATGTCAACGTTGCCGAATTAGAACCGTTAGCTGAAATTTATGAGCAAATTTTAGTGGAACTGCTTGCTTAAGCTTGTAGCTGAACGCACAAAAAAAGGAACTCCAATGAGTTCCTTTTTTATTACAACCCCAGTTGGGTTTGGATGTTTTGCAGATTGGGGACATAAAACCTGTTCTCCCCCATCTTCACATATTGAAAGACCGTCTTATCATCGATGTCCCGTTCTTCATCGACAATCTCCGAAATACGTAAACGGATCGACTCAGGCATTTCATTACAGACCAGAGCAAAACGCTGCGATACATCTTCACCTTCGATCACCAGTGCCACACCTTGTTTCTGTGCAGGATCATTTACAGCGTACACAGGCAGCTTTAAATCATGCCATTCAATATGTTCAACATTGGTCTGGGTATCCATTGCCGACAACACGATATTTTGCGGTAACAGCATCGGAACCTTTTGATGACATTCAATAATGTAGGCATCAATAAATCCGGTTGAAACCGTAATTAAATGTTGTAACTCTTGCTGGTCAATCTGCCCCAATGCCGAGTTTGCGCCTTTATTTACCATTCTTTGCTACCTCTTAGCGCACAGCCAGTAAAGTTTCAATATTTTCCAGCAAAGCCTCTTCCTGGAACGGTTTACCCATATATTGACTTACACCGAGTGACAATGCACGTTCACGATGTTTCTCTCCGGTACGTGAAGTGATCATGATAATTGGCAAGTCCCGATGCAATTCATGGTGTCGAACCAGATTGGTGACCTCAAAACCGTCCATACGCGGCATTTCAATATCCAGTAGCATCAGATCAGGTTTCACTGTTTCAAGCTGCTCCATCGCATCCACACCGTCTTTGGCCGTGACCACATCATAGCCCTGACGCTCTAACAGGCGCGAAGTGACCTTACGTACGGTGACCGAGTCATCGACAATCATGATCAGGCGACGTTCATCATAACGCTGTTTAGTATAGCTTTCATCAGCCTGCTTGCTACGTGCAGTTGACTGCGCTTGTCGTGCAATATTCTGACCATCCAGAATCAAACAGACCTGACCATCACCCAGAATAGTTGCACCCGCAATCACGCCAATACTGGAGAACTGCTGTCCGACCGGTTTCACCACAATCTGACCCCGTGAACCAATCAACTGATCCACCAGTAATGCCGTGGTCTGGCCTTGGGCACCTTTGATCAGCAACACCGGTAAAGAATGCACCACGCCACTCAAACGCGGTATTGGCTGGCCTGCCACAAACTCAGAAAGATAGCGTAAACGGTAACGTTCCTGGTCAATGGTGAAATAGTCGTCCTGGCTGTCAAAGTATTGTTCCAGTGCCATAGGTGAAATACGCACAATACGGTCGATCTGGGCCAACGGGAATGCAAACTGTTGATCGCCTGCTTTAACCATCAAGGCATCACTGACCGCAACCGTGGTTGGAACGCGGATGGTAAAGGTCGTGCCTGTGCCATAAGTGGACGCCACACTGACATGGCCGCCTAGGGCTTTAATATCGCTTTGTACCACATCCAGCCCGACACCACGCCCAGAAATCTGGGTGACCTGAGCCGCAGTACTGAAACCCGGATGGAAGATAAATTGTAAAATCTCTTCCTGTTCCAGCTTCTGATCTGGCGTCATTAAACCGGTTTGCAGTGCTTTTTCCTTGATACGATTGACATCAATGCCCTTACCATCATCACTGAAGGTTACGACCACATCAGTACCTTGACGGCCAATGTTCAGGACAATATGTCCGGTTTCAGGTTTCTTAGCCTGTAAACGCTGTTCACGATCTTCAATCCCATGGTCAATCGCGTTACGCAACATGTGCTCAAAAGGTGCCACCAGACGTTCAAGAATACTACGGTCCAATTCCCCTTCAGTATTGTTCACCACTAATTCAGTTGGACGGTTCAATGCCGAAGCCGTTTGGCGCACGATACGCTGTAAACGCGGTAACAGACGTGAGAATGGTACCAGACGGGTACGCATGAGGCTTTCTTGAATTTCAGCCTGAATACGGGATTGCTGTAATAGCAAACCTTCTGTATCACGAATCTTTTCAGACAATGTGGTCTTGAAATCCACCAAATCCGAAGCAGATTCGGCCAGTGATTTTGACAACTGGTTCAAAGATGAATACTGGTCCATCTCTAATGGGTCAAAGTCGGCATAACGCGCATCTTCCCCGCCATGTCGTGCAATAATCTGGCTTTCCAGCTCACCTTCCATTCGACGTAACTGATCGGCTAAACGCTTGATCGCCAGTTCCATTTCTGTCAGCGTACCGCCGAGTTGCCCCAGATCCATCTCGATACGTGAACGGTTAATCGCATTTTCCCCTGACAGGTCAATCATCTTCTCGATGACCTCTGCAGAGACACGAATCATCTCATTATTCTGCTCAATGCGCTCTGTCGTTTCCCACTCGCCCAGCATTGACGGCGGTTCTGTGCCATCGCCCTGAACAAACTCCATGCTATATTCAGGCGTGAAGATATCTCTCGCCGAAAGTTTCTGAGGAAGCTGTGCAGAAACGTCGACAAATTCCATCTTCTCCAGACTTTGTTTCAACCCATCAAAATTGGCATATTGACGTTTAAAGATGGCCTCATGCAACCATGCCAATGCGGTATTTAACAGGTTGTCATATACATTTGAATTGAAATGATGCACACCAAACTGCTCAAAAGCATTTTCCAGATGGTAGGCAATCACGGCAATGGCATCCATCTCAGCCATGCGCGCGCCACCTTTTAAACTGTGGGCATTACGCTGTAACTGCAGCAGCAGACTACGATTACTGCGTTGTTCAAACCATTGCTTCAATAAGCTTTGAGCCTGTTCCAGTAACTCTTCTGCTTCCTCCAGGAAAGTCTGCTCCACCAGCGAACGAACATCATCATCCAATGACGCTGCCACCGTCTCAACGCTTTGAGTTGCTGAAGTTGTATCGCGTATCTCATCCGAAGCAACACCACTGCTTTCAGGCTGCAAGGTCGGCGTTTGCGTATCAAGCTCAGCTTCAACTAATTCAGGTACTTCTGACTGGGCCTCAACAACATCCACTTCAATTGTTTCAAGGGTCTCTACCGGCTCAAGCACAGGCTCGAACGTAGCAGATGCAACCGTTTGGTCTGCCTGTTGCAGTAACTGCACCACATGCGTTGATGGATAATCGGTTTGCTGATCGCGAATGGTCTGAATCCGGTCTGCAATATCATCCTGAACTAAGCGAATAATCGCAACCAGTTGTGGTGTTGCCTGAATCTGCTGATTGATCAGCTTTTCATAGAGACTTTCCAGCTCATGCGCAATCAGGCCAATATGAGGCGCCTGAATCATATTTGCCCCACCTTTCAGGGTATGCAAATAACGCATCAGATTTTTTAGCGCATTTAAATTGTGATGATCGGCAGTCCAAGTAGTTAAGTCCGCATCAATTCCGGCAAGCAGTTCATCGGCTTCTTCAAGGAAAATATCCAGCAAGTCTGGATCGAAGTCACGATTGGACGCTGCTGATTGTAATTGTTGCTGATCCAGTGCCAGTTGTGCGGCAAATACAGTGACATCGACAGTCGCATTGGCTGGGGTTGCTGTTTCCGAAATATCAGTCTCAACAGCGCGCTCATTACTCTCTGTTTCAATCGTCTCAAGTACTGGCTGCTGTGGCGCATAAGTAAGGTCTGCTTGCGTCGCTGTAACCGTAGTTTTCCCAAGATTGTGTAACACGGCCAAGGCATGCGTTGCAGGATAATCGACCTGCTGATCACGAATAATCTGGATACGATCCGCAATATCATCCTGTACCGCACGAATCACGGCAATCAGTGCCGGCGTTGCTTGAATTTGCTGATTAATCAGCTTCTCATAAATGCTTTCCAGCTCATGCGCAATCAAACCGATATGAGGAGCCTGAATCATATTTGCTCCCCCTTTCAAGGTATGCAAATAACGCATCAGATTCTTTAAGGCATCCACATTGTTATGATTCACCGCCCATGTATTTAGATCAGTATCAATCCCGGCAAGCAGTTCATCTGCTTCTTCAAGGAAGATATCCAGCAAGTCCGGATCAAAATCACGGTTGGCTTCATCTGCATTTAACTGTTGCTTATCCAGTGCGAACTGGGCAGCTAAGTCAGTCACAGCGCTTGACGTTGCGTGTGGTTCAATTGCCAAAGTTTCTTCAACTGCATGGGTCTCGACATCCACAGCTTCTTGCGGCACAGACTCAACATTTTGCTGGGTAAATGAACTCAGTTCATTTAAGACACGCTCATGGGCTTTGGTTAAAGTGACACGCTGGCCGGCTGCCAAGGTATCAAACAACTGGATAAATTGTTGATGTACCTGATGATAGAGCTCAAAGGCATAATCAAGATTGAGTAAACTTGGTTTAAAAATAAGATCCTGATAGCTTGAACGCAATAAGCTGGTGTACTGATACATGCCAATCGTTGCATGATGATGCGTATGCTGTAACAGGATTTCTGCCTGCTGACTCAATAACTGGATATATTGCGGAAACTCATGCCGTGCACGTTTCTCGAAATCAAACTCGACATCCAGTAAGTCATTAATTTCCAATTCAATTAACTGAGACACCAGACCTTGTGGCCGTACTGCTTCGCCATGCTTTTCTTCGAGCTGGAAATCATAACTGTCCCAAGCGACATTAAACGTCTCATAAATTTCATTGAGCTTCTGTGGGCTGCCTGCATGCTTCAAGGTATGTAAATAATCACCGACAAACTGTGCATAATGCGTCAGCAAAGCCGTCTCATCTGAACTTGAGTCCAGTTCTTCCTGCAATAAGGTTTTAAACAGATTCTCAACTTTTGAACTGGCTTCAAAAACATGATCGACATGCGCCATGGCAGAACTGCCACGCAAGGTGTGCAATGCACGAATCAGGGTATTGTATTGATCATTGCTTGGACGATCATTTTGTAAGAACTGGTTGATAGTCGCCAGATGCTCTTCGGCCTCTTCCTGGAAAATGGCCAGGGTTTCTTTGGCCAAGGCCTCATCTTCAAATGGTGCAATCCCTTCAAGCCCAGAGACAGACTCAACTTGCTGTAGCGCTTGTTCCTGTGCAGCAGTTTCAACGGCAGCATCATCTTCTGGCTCAAGGCCAGTCAATACCTGTTCATGATTAAGATCAATGGCAAGATTTAACAGCGCTGCTAGCGCAGGTTCAGGACTTTGCTGCTGTTGTAATTGTTGTCCGAGTAAAACCAAGGGTTTGAAATCAACCTGATGGGCCTGAACCGCCTTAAAGTCATGCACCAGTTTAAAGCGATAAAGATTAAAAACCGTCTGTACATAGCGTTGAATATCAGCATTCAAGGTAATCGTGCCCGCAATCACACGATTTAAAGTATCTTCAACGGTCCATGCCAGCTCACCCGACGACTTCGCCCCGACCATTCTTCCAGAGCCTTTTAAGGTATGGAAATGACGGCGAATATCGCTCAGCACATTCTGTTGATGTGGTTGTTCTGTCCATTGAACAAGTAATGGTTCTAACTCAACAAAGATCTCATCCAATTCTTCAATAAAAATTTCAAGAATCTCTGCATCTTGTTCAAGATAACTGTCTTCAGGAAGCGTCATCGTTTCAACTAACGTTTTTAATATTTGTTTCATAGCTGCTTCTTTCGTTTTTATCCACTAAATGTGGGTAAAAATTACGTCTATCTATCAGACAAGATGTAGTTCCACTGCGCCATCACCTTGTTGAGATATCCAACACATCTAAAATGGAAAGACAGACACCCCCATCTGCCTTTCCAATTCGGTTTACTCAGGTAACTTAAAGTCAGTTACTGATTCACGTAACGATTCAGCCATGTTTGCCAACTCAGAAACCGAGCGTGCGGTATCAAACGTAGCGGTAGTCGTTTGTGAGGTAATTTCCTGTACGACATTCATCGTGGTTGCAATATGACTCGCAGAAGCCGACTGAAGTTTTGCTGCATCCGAAATGCTTGCAATCAGTTTCGCCAGGTCACCCGATACCGTTTGAATCTCATCCAGTGCAATCCCCGCATCTTTTGCCAGATTCGCACCACGTACCACCTCGGAAGTGGTTTGTTCCATTGAGATTACGGCTTCATTGGTATCGGTTTGAATGGTTTTCACCAGACTTTCAATCTGTTTGGTTGCTGATGCAGAACGTTCTGCAAGACGCTGTACTTCATCAGCAACGACTGCGAAACCACGACCTGCTTCACCGGCCATCGATGCTTGGATCGCTGCGTTTAATGCCAAGATGTTGGTCTGATCGGCAATATCGTTAATCAACGAGACAATGTTACCAATCTCTTGTGAAGACTCACCCAGACGTTTAATACGTTTTGATGTTTCTTGGATCTGTTCACGAATGTGATCCATCCCTTCAATCGAACGGTTTACCACTTGCGCACCATTGGTCGCAATCTGTACCGAACGTTGTGCTACATCAGCAGATTCAGAAGCGTTGGCAGATACCTGGTCAATCGACAATGCCATTTCGTTCATGGCTGCGGATGCACCGGCAATTTCTTGCGCCTGATGTTCAGAAGCTTCGGCTAACTGGTTGGTAATGTTCTGAGTATCTTGGGTATAGCGTGCCACTTCTTGCGAAGTATCGGTGATTCGCGATACCAGATCACGTAACTGATCGATCGCAAAGTTAATCGAGTCGGCAATCGCACCGGTAAAATCTTCCGATACTGTTGCATAAGAGCGTAAGTCACCATCTGCCAAGTCCGCGATCTCATCAAGTAAACGTAAAATCGCATTCTGGTTACGGTCATATTCGTCTTGTAAACGGGTTACACGCTCTTTATCGGTATTACTACGTAAAGCCAATAATTGCAGTGCAGAGAAGACCAACAGACCTAAAGCACCAATCAGTACGATACCGGCAATGACATTGCCCCAGCCGCCTTCCGCTTTATTAGACAAATCATTGAGTGAATTTAACAGTGCATCAGACTGCGAAAAGATTTGTGAAGAGGCCTGACGGACACGCACGATCTGGTTGGCGTTTTGCAATACCGTTGCCGCTGCTGATTTCAACACGGCATCATAGTCAGACTTAATGCTGTCCACAGATTCACGTAAGGCAGCCGAGCTGATACGGTCTACACCCAGTTCAGAGCTACCATTTAATTGGGCATTTAAATATACACCGAAGGTATCAATATCGGCACCGAAGTCATTTGCAGAAACACTAGAGTTATCTGTACCGACCAGCACCGAGTTGATCGAACGTAAAATACGTTCCGCAATAAAGACCTGGTTCTTGGTGATAATTACCTGACTACTCGGCATGTTCTCACGCACCATCTGGTCCACCATCAGGTTATATTCAGCCTGAATCTCGGGGATGGTATCGCTAATCGCAATGTTGGTATCATAAAGCTGGTTAATGACTTTCTGTTGTGAAGCAATCAAGTCAATATTCTTGGAAATGCCGCTCCAAAGTTCGCTCACCTTCTTGTATTCATCAGAACCTTTACCATAAACACTTTCAACCGTTTCCAGGTTTTCGGTAAATTGCTTTTCTGACTCAACCAACTTTTTCATCTCTTCAGGTTTACCAGAAGCAGTCGCTTCGGTGGCCTGACGCGAAATGGTTTGCGATAACAGACGCAACTCACCCAGACTACGGGTTAACTGGTTTGAACGTGGCACACTAACGAACAAGTAGATTAAGAGGATGACTGCAAGGGCCAAAGCAATTAAAGCACGATAGATAATCGGTTTAGATTTCTCACTTTCACCGAATAAACGGGAAAACTGATCGAGTTGCGTTCGTATATTATTCAGGAACGCGCCCCCTTTTTTCAGCCCCGCACTATCACTACCATTCTTTTTTTTAAGTTTAAAGCCCATATCAGCTTCTCCCCGAAATACGCCTTTATGTTCCGTAGCGCATTAAATTAGTTTATAAATTTTATTGATGCATTCATGTATTGAGGATTTTTTAATAACCGACTCAATAAGAACACATGCCATTGTTGATTATGCTGGTGGAAATGACCTTGACAATAGTCTTTTAACTTATGGTCCAGATCATTATTTTGAGAGAAAAAACTCTTTTTATTAAAGTGCTGAATCCCCAAAAC
The DNA here is from genome assembly GCF_000588715.1 of Acinetobacter sp. 1000160. Taxonomy (NCBI): domain Bacteria; kingdom Pseudomonadati; phylum Pseudomonadota; class Gammaproteobacteria; order Moraxellales; family Moraxellaceae; genus Acinetobacter; species Acinetobacter sp. 1000160. The sequence continues at coordinate 12,016 of NZ_JFWP02000006.1, forward strand.
CTGATCAACGACCAACCCCACATAATGATCTTGATGGCTAATACAAATCACTTTTTGCGTCGGAGAAAACTGACTTCGCTGCCCTGAAATAAAGTGTGTTAAATCAGAAACTGAAAGCAGTCTTCCACGAATATTGGCCAAACCACGCACCCACGCCTGGGTATTTGGTACTGGTGTATATTTCGGAGGATAAATCACCTCGGAAATTTCCCCCAATGGCGCAACAAAATATTGCCCCAACATCTCAAATGCGATGCCCGACCAGCGGTGAGTTTCGTTTTGAGTTGAAGTGTATTGCTTATTACCTCGCTTGGATAAGCGAAGCAATTCGATAAATCCATTTGCTGCCATACCCTATCCCGTATTGAATAATGAGAAGGCTCAGATTGAGCGAAATTAACTTAATAGTTGTTTAATCACATCAATCAGCTGTTGTTCATCGACTGGTTTGGTCAAATAGTCACATGCACCCTGACGTTTCCCCCAGACACGATCCGTCGCCTGATCTTTGGTACTGACAATCACAACCGGAATATGCTGTGTGTCCTTGCCTTTACTGATCTGGCGTGTGGCCTGAAAACCATTCATGCCCGGCATCACCACATCCATCAGCACCAGATCAGGTAATTCTGCTTGTGCCAAGGTCACCCCATCTGCGCCATTGGTTGCTTCAATGACGTCATAACCATGCTTGGTTAAAATTTCTCTAAAGCGAAAAGTTTCAGTAGGTGAATCATCTACAATAAGTATGCGAGCCATTTTTTCCTCAATCTTTAATTTTATGCGCTAACGTGGTTGCGAATCGCGTTTAACAACTCATCTTTACTGAATGGCTTGGTTAAATATTCATCCGAACCCACGACACGGCCTTTCGCCTGATCAAACAAACCGTCTTTGCTTGATAACATAATGACTGGAATATTCTGGTAATTTAGTGAGTTTTTGATTAATGCGCAGGTTTGGTAACCGTCTAAACGAGGCATCATGATGTCAACAAAAACGATATCCGGATTAGCTTCTGCAATTTTTGACAATGCTTCAAAGCCATCAACCGCCGTAATGACTTCACAGCCTTCACGTTGCAATAACGTTTCAGCTGTACGACGAATCGTTTTGGAATCGTCAATCACCATCACCTTTAAATTCTGAAATTTATCTTCCATTTATTGTCCTGCCCCAATACTCAATACAAATTATGGTTGGTTTAATTTGTTTTATACAGATCAGTTGATATTTTTAACATATCTTTACTTGCATTATCAATGAAGTTTTTTGAACCAACCTATCAGTTTCGCTACACAATCCTAAACAAGTCACACTTTTAATTAAATTCCTAATTTTTTTGCCGAATAAGTATTTTTAATTGTCTAAATTAGCACTAATATACAACTGATTATTATTTAAAAATAAGTGATTTAATTAACTTTTTTTCGGGGAATGTAATGACTGGTTCGTTAAAGTGCGGTTTCCGCATTCGTCACTTTAGCACGATTGCTCGTACTTACATCTGCTCATTTTTTATAGGCTTTGTGTCCAGCACCGGTTTTGCCGGGATGGAGTCTTCCAAAGCCACCTGGTATCGTTATTACGACAAGAACGGCGTAGCCAATGTCAGCACTTCGGTCACCCCTGAACATATCCGTTATGGGTATGAAGCGCTGGACCGCAATATGCAGGTGATGAAGCGCAATCGTCCTTATAATGCTGCTGCGGATGCACAACAATCGGCTCAACGTGAATCGGTTGCCCGCCGTCGTGAACAGGATTTAAGATTAAAACGCGCCTATGGCAACCCGCAAATTGCGACGGCAAAACGTGACCAGATTTTGGCAAACCTAAAAAAACAGCTCAATTATCAACAAGAACAATTACAGCAACTGCAAAAAGATAAAATCGCTTTCAAGCGTCAGGAAATGGATTACCATCGTAAAGGTGAAATGCTGCCAGCCCAGTTAAAAAGTAATCTGGACAATAATTCCAAAAATATTGAGAACGTCAAAAAAACCGTGGAAAGCCTGCGCAATGCCTACCACAAAACCGAGGCAGAATATGCCGATATCATCACCCGTTTAAACACATTACAATAAAAATCAGTCTTTAAAAGCCGCATATGACTGCTTTAACCTCTCCCTTTGCTCTGCTAAATAACCCTAGATTTTCAACATTTACATACATTGCAGTGCTTAATACTGCGCTAAATTGAATGATTCATGTCATAATGCCAGCAGCTCAAAGTGAGCCGATTATTTTTGCTCCTTGTTGTAGCATCTTTTAAATAACACTTAACTTTAGGACAGTTTCCATGCGCGCAAGCCGCTTTTTATTTGCAACGTTAAGAGAAACCCCAAATGATGCTGAGGTCATTTCACACCAGCTCATGTTACGTGCGGGGATGATTCGTAAACTCGCTTCTGGCTTATACTCTTGGTTGCCCATGGGAACGCGCGTTTTAAAGAAAGTCGATGCCATTGTGCGCGAAGAAATGAACCGTTCAGGTGCATTAGAAGTCTTTATGCCGGTGACACAACCTGCTGCATTGTGGGAAGAATCAGGCCGTTTTGAACAGTACGGCCCAGAATTATTACGCTTTAAAGATCGTCATGATAATCCATTCGTACTGGGCCCAACCCATGAAGAAGTGATTACTGATTTAGCTCGTAATGAGCTGAAAAGCTATAAACAATTACCGCTGAATTTCTATCAGATCCAAACCAAATTCCGTGACGAAATTCGTCCACGTTTCGGGGTGATGCGTTCTCGTGAATTCATCATGAAAGATGCCTATTCATTCCATACCGATCAGGCATCATTGCAAGAAACCTATGACGTGATGTATGACACCTACAGCCGTATCTTTACCCGCTTAGGTCTGGATTTCCGTCCAGTACAGGCAGATACCGGTTCAATTGGTGGTTCAGCTTCACATGAGTTCCATGTGCTGGCAGCCAGCGGTGAAGATGATATCGCGTTCTCGACTGACTCTGATTATGCAGCCAATGTTGAAATGGCTGAAGCGGTTCTGGTGGGCGAACGTGCTGCCGCGACTCAAGCTTATACGCTTGTCGACACACCAAATCAGAAAACCATTGCAGATGTTTGTCAGTTCCTGAATGCAGATGCCAAGCAATCAGTCAAAGCGCTACTGGTACAAGGCCCAACCGATGAAAAAGGCAATACACCAGTGGTTGCCCTGTTCTTACGCGGTGACCATGAGCTGAATGATATTAAAGCTGAAAAACATCCGTTAATTGCTGCACCTTTGACTTTTGCAACTGAAGCACAGTTACAAGAACATGGTTTGACTGCTGGCTTCTGTGGCCCACAAGGTCTGGTTGAAAAAGGCTTAACCGTGATTGTCGATCGTGCCGCATCGGTATTAGCTGATTTTGTTGCCGGTGCCAACGAAGTGGACAAACATGCGACCGGTGTCAACTGGGATCGTGATGCCAAATACACAGAAGTATTTGATTTACGTAATGTGGTTGAAGGCGATCCATCTCCAGATGGTAAAGGTACACTTCAGATCAAACGTGGTATTGAAGTCGGTCATATCTTCCAGCTCGGCACCAAATATTCAGAAGCCTTAAACTGTAAAGTATTGGGTGAAGATGGCAAGCCATTAACCGTGACCATGGGTTGTTATGGCATTGGTGTAACACGTGTAGTGGCTGCGGCGATTGAACAAAACTTCGATGATAAAGGCATTATCTGGCCACAAGCGATTGCACCGTTTGAAGTGGCAATCGTACCGATGAATGCACACAAGTCACCGCGTACCCTCGAAGCAGCTGAAGCGCTTTATGCAGAACTGCAAGCACAAGGCTACGACGTGTTACTGGATGACCGTAATGAACGTCCAGGGGTGAAATTCTCTGATCTTGAATTGATGGGGATTCCACATCGTATCGTGATTGGTGAAAAAGGTCTGGATGCAGGCACTTTCGAATACAAAGGCCGTCGCGATGCCGAAGCAAGCAATCTGAACAAAGAAGAATTAATGGCAAAACTTGTCCGTTAATCTGACTGACAGATGTAAAAAAGCCGTTTAATTTAAACGGCTTTTTTATGGCTTAATTATACGGTTAAATCTTTTACCGTCTCAGAGGGGCCATTATTCTTGACCGATTCAATGCCCTTGTCACGTGACTGCTCACTTGCATACAGCTGGCTACTCCCAATCACCTGATGATTCGCCGCTTTTAAATTAAAATAAGGTTTGTCATTTTTCGACGTTAAACGCTCATAACGGCCATCATCCGGACTATTTTTCTGAACAGATGCAATGCCATTCATTGCCGCTGCTTTGGTTTTATATAATTCACTATTTAAAACTGGCTCACCATTTCCTGCCTTGAGTGTAAAACGGTATTGCCCATCACTTGCCTGACTTACTTCGAACCATCCTGCCATAAGGACCTCTGTTTTTGGAGTTACGTTTTGATTGTTATCTCATCCAATATAGATCAGCAATTGCCGTTTAAGAAGATTAAATTTTGTTCAAATTTGGTAAATAACGTAAATAAAAAAAAGGAGCATTTACATGCTCCTTTCCAAGTTATTTGATTAAACTTTTTTCACAAACTCAGACTTCAGTTTCATTGCGCCAACGCCATCAATTTTACAATCAATATTATGACCATCGCTTGCATCTGGCACTAAACGAATGCTTTTTACTTTGGTCCCGACTTTAACTACAGAAGATGAACCCTTGATTTTCAAATCCTTAACAACCGTGACGCTATCCCCATCAGCCAACACATTGCCATTTGCATCTTTAATAATGTCTTGTACTTCAGCAGCCTGTGTCTCGCCTTCTTTCCACTCATGTGAGCACTCCGGGCAAATCAATAAATCGCCATCTTGATAGGTATATTCTGATTGGCATTGTGGGCAATTTGGAAAAGACATAAAAAAATCTCAAAAAGGCTATTATGCGGGATAGAGGCTCTTTTTCAAAATTTTAGGGCTGAATATCCTTGCCAAGCAAATAATTCTTTAACACCAGCGCATGATTTAACTCAGGATCTTGAGCCGCATAAATCAGGGTTAACTGTTTATGTTTAGCCATCTGCCTGAGTTGTTCCACATGTGGATTGCCTTCCAGCTCCTGATAATAGCCTTTCTGAAAACTTAACCAATGCTCGGCCTGATGACAAAACGCTTTCCTTAACTCAGTAGACGGTGCAATTTCTTTTAACCACAAGTCCAGATGTGCCCGCTCTTTTGAAATCCCGCGTGGCCACAACCGATCAACCAGCACACGCTGGCCGTCAGTTGCTGCAACAGGATCATAAATACGTTTTATTGCAATCAGCACTTTCTTCTCCTGTTTGAGATCGGCTTAGCTTTCCATGCAAATATCAATCACCTGACCTTGTGCATCAAAGCTGACACAAATTACATACTGGGTTATCTCATCGGGTAAAGTGAAATCCAGCATTTCACGGCTCTCAATCTCATCACTTTGCCATGAATCGGCCAGTACCAGTAAATCTAGCACCTGTAACGGTGTAGGTACGGCGCTTCCAGAATATTTTTTCCAATAATCAGGCTCAATTTCTTCAAGATGATGCTGGATAAACAACTCTACACTCTCTTCTGCCTGCTGATTTTCTAAAGCAGCCCGCATTGCAACACGCGCAAGCTGCTCTCGTCCTTTAACAATTGCTTGTTCAGACATTTAATTCCCCAATTTAATTTATTCATCCAATATTTTTTTGTTTTTCGAACTCGACATATTTTGCTTCATCCGCCTCTTTACTGGTCAGGTATATCCGCTTGAACCAACAAGCCCAATAAATACAAGGATTCTTGCCAGCCCAGATAACAGGCTTCTACAGGAATCACATCAGGAATTCCCTCTTGGGTAATATGCACCTCTGTGCCAACCATAACGGCTTTGAGCTCAATCGTGACCTGAATATCACCGGGTAAGTTTGGATCGTCGAATTTGTCGGTATAACGTAGCAGCTCATTCGGGACAATTTTAATATATTTGCCTCCAAAGCCATGCGTTTGTCCTGTGGAAAAATTGGTAAAGGACATTTTATACGTTCCACCTTCCTGTGGATCGAGATGATGAACTTTTGCGGTAAATCCATGCGGTGGTAACCATTTGACCAAGGCATCCGGATCAAGAAAGGCTTTAAAAACACGCGCTGGGGGCGCACTCAATACTCGATGTAGTTTTACTGTTCCAGTCATTATTGTTCTCCCATATCACGCTCATTGTGTTTGGTCGATTTATCATAGCGACTTGGCAGGTAAATGCGAGGCCGCTGATCTTTCATTTGAGCACGATTATCGACAATCTAAAGCTGCTTTTTTGTGAAAAATGGCGCAAAATAACAGTCCATATTTTAGTGAACAGAATGCAGCTTAGGATTGATCTATGAGTCAGCTTGCTTTTACTGCTTTTAGCTTAAATGGTGTAGATGCACAAAAATTTCTACAAGGCCAAGTCACCATTCACGTTGAACGCATACCAGAAAATGAAAGTCGCTATACTGCTATTTGTGATTTAAAAGGACGTATTCATTTTGGTCTATGGATTAAACGATTAAATCCAGAAAGTTTTGAGTTAGTGACCACGCAAGACCAAGCCGAAGAATTTGCCAAGCATATTAAAAAGTTTGGTGCTTTTTCCAAAATGAAACTAGAACAAACAGGTCCGGTTTTCCCAACAGTCAATGGTATTCAAACCGAGTTTTCTTCAACAGAAACGGATATCGATACTTGGCAAATTCAAGCGATTCAATCTGGACAGGCCTGGATTCAGCAAAGTCCCGAACCCCTGTTCCAGCCACAAGAATTACGTCTACATCAACGCGATGGCGTACATTTCGATAAAGGCTGTTACTTAGGTCAGGAAATCGTGGCACGTCTTTGGTTTAAGGCAAAACCAAAACACTGGTTACACCTGATCCAGGCTCAAGCAGATGTGCCAGCGCCAGCCACCCAACTGAGTAAAGATGTTGAAGTGATCAATAGTGTCGCATTTGAAGATGGTTATCTCGCGCTTGTGATTGCCAAACCTGCTGCATTGACAGAACTTGGCGTAACTGTTCTGGACTTGCCTGAAGCATTGAATGGTGATGTGGCAAGACCTCAATAACACTTTGCTTTGATAAAAGTTATTGCTAAATTAGCCTTCAAAATATGAGGGCTTTTTTATGTCAGAAAAGATATATTACTGGGCAGAAGATTTAGAACATTACCATGCAGCAAGTGATAATGATTACAATGAAATAATTGAAATAAAAAGGCTTAACTTTTTTATAGGAAAAAATAATGCTGGAAAAAGCAAATTTCTAAGAACACTTTTCACTCATAATTATCCAAGTAACTTTTATCAGAATAAAAATCTTGTAAATAATTTAAGAGTTTTAAATAAAAGATTTGACGAACTAGAAAAACTTAATTATTCAATGAATTTATCTGACTTCAAACACTCTATTAAAGAAATGAATAAGCTATTAGAGAACAATACCCTCAATCAACTTATTTTTATCAACTCTACAATTAAACAACGTATAGATGGGTCTCATGATTTACGTTCCATCCTAAAAGATTTCAATTTTTTCGAACTTTCTGATGATGACATTCAAGATTTAAACTCTTTATTTAATTCAAAATTTTATATTCCAGTCCTTAGAGGTATGCGTCCTGTTACTAGCATTGAAAATAAACAACCATATATAGAAAGAACCCAAAAAGACTATTTCAAAAATATTGAAAAGTTTAATTCTAAAAATATAATTACTGGTGAATGCCTATATTATGAACTTAAAAGTCATTTACTAGGAGAACCCGAACAAAGAGAATTAATTAAACAATATGAACAAAAACTAAGCCAATATTTCTTTGACAATAAACCCATAACCCTAATTCCAAAATTTGGCAAAGATGAAAGTGAAAATAATATTGATATGGTTCATATAAAAATTGATCAAGATAATCAATTTCCTGTTTCCATGCTTGGAGATGGTTTGCAGCAGGTAATCATTTTAACTTATGAAGCCTTTATAAAAAAAGACAAACATGCTTTTTTCATTGAAGAACCAGAACTACACATGCATGCAGGTATGGTTCGCCAATTAATGAATTTCTATCTGAATGAAACTGAACACTATTACTTCTTTACCACACATTCTAATCACCTACTTGATATGGCGGATGAATCAGATCAAGTCATTATTCAAAAATTTGTTAAAAAAATAAATAAGGATGAATCAAATTCAGCTGAATTTAGCATTTATCGTTGTAATCGAGATAGAGATTTACTCGCCTCATTAGGTGTCAAGCCTTCATCTGTATACTTAGCTAACTGTACAATTTGGGTAGAAGGTATTACCGATCGCTTATATATAACTAAATTTATGGAAAAATTTTTGACTTTATTAGAAAAAAAAGATTCCGAGTTATATACAAAGTACCGTCGCTTTATGCCAAATTATCATTATACATTTGTAGAATATGCTGGAAGTAATTTAACCCATTGGTCTTTTTGTGAGGATTATCCACATTTAATGGAGGATAAAGGTTTAAGTGCTAAAGCCATAGCAAGTGACATGCTTCTTATAGCAGATGGCGATATTCAGAATAAATCAACTAGAAGTCAAGTATTAGATTTGAACGGATGCGACCATCAACAACTAAAAGCTATGATATTAATTTATTAGACAAAATTACAGATGAAAATTATTTTGATCACGATAACTATGGAATTGGAAAATTACTTGATCAAAAGATGAAAAGACCCAACTCTACCACTTCAAAAAATGCATTTGCAGATGGCAATGGTGTTGGAACGATTAAGTCTAAACTTGATTTTTGCAGAGAAGTAATTAAGGACTTCGATGAAAATCCAGAATGGCAATTAACATCAAAAGCAGAAGAACTCTGCAAAAAAATCTTTGCTCATATTGAAAATTGTAACTCCTAAATGAACACCCTCTTTATTTGTAGTCGTAATCAATGGCGCAGTCCAACAGCTGAACGTATTTTCGCTGAAGGGTATGGTCTACATACCCGTTCAGCAGGAACCAGTCGCCACGCTAAACATACTATTTCAGTTAGAGACATTGCTTGGGCCGATCAAATTTTTGTGATGGAATCCCGACATAAGCAACAAATTAAAGAAAAGTTCTCAAAACAACTACAACATAAAAAAGTCTTTGTCCTCGACATCCCTGATGATTATCAGTATATGGACCCTGATCTAATTGAATTACTACAATTCGCATTATTACCCTATTTGAAATAAAGTTGAAATCCCGTTCTTGTCGAAAATAGAAATGAGCGTTATTGTTCATCTATCCTTAACTCGACTGATTTCTAATGAAAATAATGATCAAAACACTGCTGTCAGCACTCACCTTGAGTCTGATCGGTTTGCAAACCGTGCATGCGGACAGTAAAACCCTCGAGCAAAACTTCAAAAAAAATTATCCAGAGATTGCTGTTAAATCAGTTAGCCCCTCCCCGTTACCGGGTATTTATGAGGTTTATGCGGCGGGTAAGATTATCTATACCGATGAAACAGCCAAATATCTTTTTTTCGGTAACTTACTGGATGTTCAAAACAAAAAGAATCTGACCGAGGACCGCTTAGCCGAGTTAAGCAAGATTGATATCAAGCAACTGCCGCTTGATCAGGCGATTAAATATGTCAAAGGTAAAGGTGAACGCACACTCTATGTGTTTAGTGATCCGGATTGTCCTTATTGCCAAAAGCTCGAGCAACACATGACTTCGGTGGATAATGTCACCGTCTATCTGTTCCTGTTCCCGCTAAAAAAATTACATCCTCAAGCCGAAGTGGTGGCCAATAAAATCTGGTGCTCGAAAAATCAATATGAAGCTTGGGAAGATTACATGTTGCACCGTAAAGCCCCCAAAAGTGCGACCCAATGTGAAACACCAATACAGAAGAATCTGGCATTGGGACAAAAGCTGCAGATTGATGGCACACCGACTTTATTCCTGCAAAACGGAATGAGACTCTCAGGTAGCCCACAAAATGCTGAGCAGATTGAACAGCTTTTGAAAGAAGCGAGTACGAAGAAATAAAGATAAAATATGGAGGCTTGTTGACTCTTTTGCCAGCAAGGAGTTGCAAGCCATTCTCTAAAATATTAATCATACATATTTGATTTTAAATAAATTATAAAAACATAAAGATCAAAACGCGCTTTTTCCCCTGCCAAGATTTATACAAATTCCTTATTTACATTTTTCCGCAAGCTTTTATGATGACAACAGCATATTGAGTTCTGCTATGCAAAGGATGAAAGCAGATCAACATGAGAAAGGAAAAATAAAGATGAAAAAATTGCTCATTGCGAGTTTAATCACCCTTGCAAGCCATACTACCTTCGCCGCTGACAATAAAGTGACCAGCACTAAAGCCGACCCATTGTTTACCAAAGCAACTCAACTGTATGAAGCTAAAGACTATGCTGCTGCTTATCAGGAAATGCAACGACTAGCCAATACCGGCAACACGCAAGCAGTCCATAATCTCGGCTATATGACAGAACATGGTCAAGGCACAGTAAAAGATGAGAAAAAGGCACTACAGTATTATCAGGATGCATCCAGTAAAGGCTACGGACCAGCCAGTTTCCGCTTGGCTCAAGCCTACCATAAAGGTAACTTGGGTCTAGGCAAAGATGCTCAGAAATACAAAGAATATTTAAATAATGCATCTAGCCAAGGTTCAGATGAAGCAACTGTTGAGTTGGCTGATATCTTGTTTAGACAAGGTAAACCAGAATATGATCAACTGGCTATTCAGAAATTATTACCTTTACTGAAAAAGGATTATTATCCGGCAAAAAACTTAAAAGCAGTGTATGACCTGGGAATTGGTGTGAAGAATAAAAATCCTTTCATGCAGCAACAAGCTGTTGAAAGTTTAAAAGATCTCGCCAAGAAGGATTATGCTCCCTCGCTCATGATTTTGGGTAACATGCTCGCTAACGGCAACATTATTAGTCAGGATCTGGAGCAGGCAAAAAATATTTTTTCTCGTTTAGCTGCTGCAAACTATCCGAATGCCAAAGAATCCCTGGCTCAGGTTGAAGCGGCCATTGCTGCTAAAAAAGCCGCACCCGCCCAACCCCCTAAAAAATAATTTATGCAGCAGCACTTCACCATGCAAGTGCTGCTGAACGCTCCTTAAAATTGCTTGCTTACTTTAATTCCCGCACTCCAGTTACGACCATCGGCAGGTTCAAAGAAACGGCTGCTTCCTTCGTTGACGATCACTGAGCCTGCATAGTTTTTATCAAACAGATTATCTACGCGCGCAAAGCCATTGATGCCCCAATCGGCACGTTTCCATGCATAACCCGTATAGATCGACGCCACAGTATAACTTACAGCAGCATCAGTATTGATATCATTGACATAGACCTTATCCATAAACTGGGTATCAAGTCCTGCGTAGAAACCTTGCTCTGGCTGCCAAGCTACGCCAATAAAGGCTTGATTCTTGGCAATTCCAGGAATTGCATTACCTTCCGGAATTTCTGCAACCTTCCCAGCAGCAGGCACTCTCGAATCAAAAGTTGCATCGAGATAGGCATAACTGGCATTCACGGCTAAATCTTTCCAAAGCTTCTTATTCCATGCAAATTCAACACCTTTACGTAGGGTTTTATCCGCATTACGGAATGTCGCGCGCCCGCCCATGCTTTCGGCTGCGACGATGTCATCTTTGGTTTCGATATAGAAGGTCGCCAAGTTAAAATCACCCAGCGTATTGGAAGATTTTAAACCGAGTTCATAGTTATCACTTTTTGATGGTTTTAAGTCGAGCGTACTGGCACCACCTTGTGCAGGATAAGCCATTTCAGTAAAGGTCGGTGTTTCAAAACCTTTGGCATAGCTCGCATAAACCAGAACTTCTGGAATGATTTGCCAGCTTAATGCAACCGAAGGCAATACTTCTTCATAAGTTGTCTTACCGCTATTATCACCGTTCAAACCAACGATATAGTGATCTTTTGATTTGTAGTGCACATTGCTATAACGTAGCCCTGTATCTAAACGCATGCTGGGTAAAAAAGACCACGATGCTTGTAGATAGGGATCAACATTCCACAAAGTATTACGTTCATCACGGCGCAAAGCACCTTTCACCCCTTTATCACCTGCATCATTAAAGTTTTGGTAGCCTTGACGGTCTTCATTCATTGCATCAATCGCTACCCCTGCACTAAATTGGGTATTCGGTAATAAATCTTTTCCAGTCCAGCGGAAATCAGCACCATAATAATCACGTTTAAAGTCAATTACGCCACCAGCTTGATAGGGCGTATTGGGATTCTTCTGTACCGTATCTGGAATAGACTGGTATTGTGTTACCTGACGTTGCCCAATATAAGTCATCGCATACAATTCATTTTGATCATTGATGGGTTTTGACCAAGTCAAACCTGTCTGGGTCTGATCAATTGTTTTGCGAGCATTGTAATCCAGCACATTTTTAGCGACCTGTTTCGGATTTTTCTCCCAATCTGCACGGGTTAACCCCCCCGGATCATCTGCATCGATCTTGACATAGTTGGTGACCCAATTGACCTTACTGCCATCGTCGAGATCCCATGTCAGCTTGGCATTACTTAAAACTTTATTGGCACCACTATGGTCACGAAAACCATCGGTATCAAAATAAGAAGAGCTGACGATATAGCTCGGTTCATTCTGGTTTTTGGCACCGCCCTGTAACACGAGACCTGCACGATTTTTATTGTGGCTACCACCCGCATAGCTCATCTCAAGCGAATCTTTGCCCTGTCCCTCTCGCGTTGTCGCTAAAATTGCCCCACCAGAAGAGTTTCCATAAAGAGAAGAAAAAGGGCCGGTTAAGACCTCAAGATGACTCAGGCTACTTAAATCGATATTTGAAGTTTGACCTTGACCATCTGGCATGGTTGCTGGAATGCCATCAGTATATAAGCGGATGCCGCGCACACCAAAGGTTGAACGTGCACCAAAACCACGCATCGAGAGCTGCAAATCTTGTGCATAATTTTCCCGGTTACGTAACTGAACACTTGGAATGCCCTTAACTACTTCAGTTAAATTAACCTGAGCGGATTGATCATTTTTAGGCATATCGACCCTAAAAATGGAGGCAGGTGTTTGCATATAGGTGGTATCGGTACGTGTTGCTTCAACACGTAGGGTCGGTAATACAGTCACCTCTTGAGCCAGCGCTTCGGCCCAAACAAGCGGGCTAGAAATGCAGCCCATACTTATCAAAATACCGTAATGAAGTCGGTTTAAACGTAATAAGGACATGCTTATTTCCTTTATTTATATGGGAGTTATGATAACAAAAAGCAGTGCCTGATTTGGACTGTGAATTCAATCCGGAGGACGGTAAATCTGGGAAATACGACATCATTTACTAAAAAATGATCTACCCGTGAGATTATCGGCTCAACGAAGGATGGTCTTTCCAGCAATATCGTTCAGGCCAGTCTTTAGCTTCTTCGGCATAATCAATTCCTATACGGGGCGTTAATATCACTTCCGGTTGTATCGTTGCTGCTTCCACCCACAAGCCCGACTCTTCCCCCAAGCATTGCCCTTTTAAGGTTCGGTCAATGCCTAAATAACGCGTCAATTTGCCTGGTCCAGCCAAAAGCTGATATTGCTTTTTAGTGGAAGCGTCTTTTAAAAATGCAGAACGAATCATCACTCCTTCCGGGATGCCTTCGGTCTGAGTAATCAGATTGAGCATTTCATACATTCCATAAATTAAATAGACGTAAATCGTGCCACCAGGTCGATACATCACTTCTGTGCGGGCTGTCCGTTTATCATTGTAGCTATGACAGGCCTTATCACGAACGCCCAAATAAGCTTCTGTTTCGGTAATGATACAGCGGATGACTTGCCCATCAGGTTGTCGCTTACACAAGACGCAACCAATTAAGTCATAGGCCACTTCCGAGGTTTCACGTTGAAACCAGCTTAATGGTAAAATATCTGACATAGTGATCTCTGAAATAATCCATAGCACACGTTATACTTGATTCATCCAGTATATCTGTTCATTCTGCGAGTTGGCGATGCCTGAGTTACCCGAAGTCGAAACAACCAAAACCAGTTTACTCCCCCTTCTAGAGCAACGCGTTCAAGCGATTAAAGTCTTGAACCCGAGCTTACGCTGGCCTATTCCAAATGATCTGGACAAACTGGTTGGGCAACGTTTGGTCGGTCTTAAGCGTCGTTCTAAATATATTCTGGCCGAATTTGAACAGGACCAGATGCTTTGGCATCTGGGCATGTCCGGCAGTTTCCGTCTATGCCAGCCGAATGAGGAATTGAGAAAGCATGATCATCTGATCATCGATTTTGAAGAGCAGCAGCTTCGCTACCATGATCCACGTCGCTTCGGCTGTATTCTCTGGCTTGATCAGCATCATCAGGGCAAGCTGATTGATCCACTTGGACCGGAGCCACTCAGTGATGATTTTAACGCCGCCTATTTGCACGAAAAGCTGAGTAAAAAAAATGTCGGCATTAAAATTGCTTTAATGGATAACCATGTGGTAGTCGGTGTTGGCAATATTTATGCAACAGAAAGTCTTTTCAACATTGGTGTGCACCCGGCACAACCCGCTTCGACTTTAAGCAAACTACAAGTGGAAAAGCTGGTGGTTGAAGTGAAACGCATCTTAAAACAAGCCATTGAATTAGGTGGTTCAACCTTGCGTGATTACACCAATGCGATGGGTGAAAACGGCTATTTCCAGCAAACTTTACTGGCCTATGGCCGTGCTGGAGAAATGTGCGTCAATTGCGAGACTACCTTGGAAAAACTAAAGCTCGGTCAACGTGCCAGTGTATTCTGCCCACAATGCCAGCCTTTAAAACGTAACAAAGCCTAAATGATTTAAGTGCCATTAAAGGAGAACAACCTCATGCAAACTGCAATTGTTCGACATATTCTCGTAAAAGACAAAGATGTGGCTGAACAGCTGAAAAAGCGTATTCAGTCGGGTGCTGATTTTGCCAAAATTGCCAAGCAATATTCGACCTGCAACTCTGCCAAACGTGGGGGCGAGCTCGGTGAAATCAGAAAAGGACAGCTGGTTCCTGTTATCGACAAACTGGTATTTACCGCAGCAGAACGTGTATTACATGGTCCGGTAAAAAGCCAGTTTGGTTTTCATCTGGTCGAAGTTAAATTCCGGATGGGCAATTTAAGGTAAGCAGATCGAGCTTAAACCCCATGGTAAGCTCATCCTTTATTCAGGTTTTGCCCGCTCTTTCATGACATAGGTCCATGCGGTGGTTGGCTCACCTGTCGCCAGCTGGACTTCAGTCTGTACTCTCTCATACTGCATGCCTTCAAACTCATCCAGCATTTGCCAGTTTTGCTCAAGTTTTTCCGTACTAAACAGATATCCTTCAACTTGGGAATCCTGCGGATTTAAAACAATTGCCGGTAGCCCCTGATCAGGCCCCCAGTCCAGTATATGAACGGTGCCATGTACCGTAGCAGGTTGCCAGTCTCCACCAATTTCCCCCAGAATATGTGCATTTTCGCGATTTGGGCATAAGGTGCCGTATACAAATAATCGATTCATCAATTTTCCCCCTCAATCTGCACAGCATCTTAAAATGAAAACGTGCAAGTTACTCATCTCTTTTTACAGACAATAAAAAAACGGCATCAAGGATACCGTTTTTCTACATCAGCTGAATGATCAGCCTTGTTTTTTCAATTCATCACGGATTTCACGTAACAATTGCACATCTTCAGGGATCGCCTCTGGCTCAGGCGCAGCTTCTTCTTGCTTGCGGATACGGTTCATGACTTTCACCAACAAGAACACGACCCAGGCTAAAAGCAGGAAGTTAATCAAGATGGTGAGGAAGTTACCATAGGCAAATACGTTCAAGCCGGCATCTTGTGCTGCTTTGAGCGTGGTAATGTTGGTTGGGTTATCCCCGAGGATCAGGAACCAGTTGGTGTAATCCACTTCACCGCCCAAGATCCATGAAATCACAGGCATCACAATATCTTTCACCAATGAATCAATGATTTTACCGAAAGCGCCACCAATGATGACACCAATCGCTAAATCCATCATATTGCCTTTGATGGCAAATTCTTTAAATTCTTTAATAATACTCATCTATTACTCTCCAGAGTCGAACTTGATCACGCCCTGTTTTGGCATTGTTTATTACACAGGCGCAGTTATTCCAATAATGTTGGTAATTTAATATTTTTATCAAAAAAAGAAAGCTATTTCACACTTTAACAACACTTTTTATTTTCATAAAAATATGTCCTTAAGCATGTCCTTCCCCTTGAATTTATGCAATAAAAAACCGCTAAATAAATTTAGCGGTTTTGTCATTTTTCAGTGAAGAAAAATTATTTATCACGATTACGCTTACGTTCGTTTTCAGTTAAGTAACGCTTACGGATACGAATCGATTTTGGTGTTACTTCAACTAACTCATCATCCTGAATGAACTCAAGCGCTTGTTCAAGCGTATATTCCATTGCAGGTGTTAAAGTTAAAGCTTCATCAGTACCTGATGCACGAACGTTAGTTAACTGCTTCGCTTTGGTTGGGTTTACAACCATATCGTCAGAACGCGAGTTAATACCAATGATCATACCTTCATACACTTCTAACTGTGGCTTAGCGAATAAACGACCACGGTCTTGAAGTGTGAATAATGCATAGCCCAAGCAAGTACCTTGAACCATAGAAATCAACACACCATTTTGACGTTTCGCAACAGTACCTGCTTTTGCCGGACCGTAGTGCGAGAAGCTTGAGGTCATAATCCCTGTACCTGAAGTCATAGTCAGGAATTCAGAACGGAAACCAATCAAGCCACGTGAAGGTACAGTTGCTTCAATACGGATACGGCCTTTACCGTCAACTTCCATATTGGTCATTTCGCCTTTACGGAAGCCCATTTGTTCCATTACAGAACCTTGATGCTGTTCTTCAACGTCAAATGTTACGTTTTCGTATGGCTCCTGTTTTTCGCCATCGATTTCTTTCATGATCACTTGTGGACGTGATACGCCCATTTCGAAGCCTTCACGACGCATGTTTTCAATTAAAACTGAAAGGTGAAGTTCACCACGGCCTGAAACCTTGAAACGGTCTGGGCTGTCAGTATCTTCAACACGAAGTGCTACGTTATGAATCAATTCACGGTCAAGACGTTCACGGATGTTACGTGAAGTGACGAATTTACCTTCTTTACCAGCAAACGGTGAGTTGTTTACTTGGAAAGTCATCGATACAGTCGGTTCATCTACAGACAATGCTGGTAATGCTTCAACATTTTTAGGATCACAAATCGTGTCAGAAATGTTGAGTGCATCAATACCCGTAATACAGATAATGTCACCAGCTGAAGCTGATTCAACATCAACACGTTCTAAACCATGGTAACCCATGATTTTTAAGATACGGCCGTTACGTGTATTGCCATCTTTATCGATAACAGTAACTGGTGTATTTAATTTCACTGAACCACGCTGGATACGGCCAACACCGATAACACCTACGAAACTGTTATAGTCAAGTGATGAAATCTGCATCTGGAAAGGACCATCAACATCAACTGCTGGCGGTTCAACGACATCTACAATCGTTTGGAACAACGGTGTCATATCTTCCGCTAATTCTTCTGGTGAAGGACCTGCAACACCACGAAGACCAGAAGCATAAACAACCGGGAAGTCTAACTGCTCGTCAGTACCGCCTAAGTTATCAAACAAATCAAAAACTTGGTCGATAACCCAGTCTGGACGCGCGCTTGGCTTGTCGACTTTGTTGATAATCACGATTGGCTTCAAACCACGCGCGAACGCTTTTTGCGTTACGAAACGCGTTTGTGGCATTGGACCTTCTTGTGAGTCAACAAGAAGCAATACACAGTCAACCATCGACATTACACGTTCCACTTCACCACCGAAGTCGGCGTGTCCCGGGGTGTCGACGATGTTAATGCGGTATTCGGTGTTTGTACGTGCATCTAACCATTTGATTGCAGTGTTTTTTGCAAGAATGGTAATACCACGTTCAGACTCAAGCGCGTTAGAATCCATAACACGTTCAATCTCGCCTGCGCGATCACCAAGAGCACCTGATTGTTGTAAAAGTTTGTCGACTAGAGTCGTCTTACCATGATCGACGTGCGCAATAATGGCAATGTTACGGAGAGTTTTAATATCTGACATGTAATTCGATACGCTTTAAATTTGAGGGCAAATTATACAGAAAAATACTACAGTTTAGTAGTGACAGTTTATTGACAGTGCACTTTTTTTCTGACGAAGTGACATTGAATCGTTGGTAAAGCGAGCTAACTCTATTAGAATATCGCGCTAATGCCTCTCGCTTTTTATACTCCCATGTCGAATTCACAACCTCAGCAGCAGCTTGATCTGGTCTACGGACTCAATGATCGACCGAAACCTTTTGTTGCATTTTTAGCCGCTTTACAGCATCTTTTGGCGATTTTAGTCCCGATTGTGACCCCTGGACTGCTGATTTGTCTGGCACTTGGCGTCTCTCGCGAAGACACCAACATGATCCTGTCCATGTCTTTAATCATCTCGGGTATCGCAACCTTTTTACAATGCAAAAAAGTTGGCCCATTTGGTGCAGGACTTTTGATTGTTCAGGGGACCAGTTTTAACTTTATTGGTCCGATCATCGGTATTGGGAGTGCAATGGTTGCGGCAGGCACCCCAGTTGAACAAGTAATGGCTGCCATTTTTGGTGTGGTCATTGCAGGTTCGTTTATTGAAATGGGCGTCTCCCGAATTCTGCCGTGGGTGAAAAAGCTGATCACCCCCCTGGTGACAGGCATTGTCGTGCTTCTGATCGGTTTAACCTTGATTAAAGAAGGACTAATCAGCATGGGTGGTGGTTATACGGCCATGCAGGACAATACCTTTGCCAATGCCGATAACCTGATCATGTCATGTAGCGTGCTGGCCATTATTATCCTGCTGAATCGTATTCGGATTATCTGGGTCAAAAGTTCAGCCATTCTGATTGCTTTAGTAATTGGTTACATCCTTGCCGGCTTCATGGGACACTTAAACTTTGCTGTGCTACAGGATGCACCTCTAGTTCAGATTCCAACACCAATGCATTTTGGGTTAAGCTTCTCCTGGAGCTTATTCATTCCAATGGCCTTCATTTACCTTGTCACCTCACTCGAAGCCATTGGTGATGTCACGGCGACCAGTAAAATTTCTAATCAGCCTGTTGATGGTCCGATCTGGATGCAACGCATTAAAGGTGGCGTACTGGTTAATGGCGCAAACTCCTTTCTGGCGGGGATCTTCAACACATTCCCAAGTTCCGTGTTTGCACAAAACAATGGTGTAATTCAATTGACGGGTGTGGCAAGTCGTTATGTCGGGATCTGGATTGCAGTATTACTGATTATCTTGGGACTGTTCCCTGCTGTTGCTGCCGTGATTCAAGCGGTACCACAAGCCGTATTGGGTGGCGCTGTGATGGTCATGTTTGGTGCTGTTGCCGCTTCCGGGATCAATATTCTTTCAAGTATTCACCTTGATCGTCGTGCCCTGCTGATTATTGCCATTTCACTTGCGCTCGGCCTCGGTGTGGCTCAAGTCCCTCAAATCCTTGAACACTTGCCCGAGTTATTTAAAAATATTTTTAGCTCAGGTGTGGCAACAGGCGGTATTGCAGCCTTGATTTTAAATATTGTTTTACCCGAAACACATAAGTAATTCACAAATAACGTCAAGTGCCCAGTTTCACGACTGGGCTTTGTTTTTGATGAGAGATCAAAATGGATCCACGTAGTGAAGTTGTCATCAGACAGCAAGATTATTTAAAGGGGCAAGTCTTACTGATTAATGCACCCAATGATCAACTCGCAAAGAACTTACCAGAGCAAGTCCAGGCATCGGTTTGGAGCTGGAATTATGCTGATCATCAGGCTTTTCAAAATACTGACATTCACTCATATTTTTCGGTTGAGTTTCCGCAAGCCAGCTTTGATCAGGTGGTTATTTTTGTACCTAAATCAAAAGAGTTACTGAATTATATTCTGCATGTTGTGGTCAGCCACCTAAAACTTGAGCAGAATGTCTTTCTGGTCGGTGAAAAAAAAGGCGGCGTAGAACGTGCAGCCAAACAATTACAGCCCTATGGTAAAACACTGAAGCTGGATAGCGCACGTCATTGCCAGTTCTGGCAAATGAAGATCGAAAAAACTGAGCAGTTGAAACCACTTGAACATTGGTTAAAAAGCTATACAGTTCAAATAGATCAGGATCAATTAAAGGTCTGTGCCCTACCGGGTGTGTTTAGTCAGGATCATTTAGATGTCGGAACAGCCGTCTTAGTCCCTTACCTTAGTCAAGTAAAATCAGGTAAGATTGCCGACTTTGGTTGTGGTGCTGGAATTATTAGCGCTTATTTAGCCAAGCTAAATCCGAACCAGCAAATTTTTGCACTTGATGTTGATGCATTTGCTTTACGTTCAACTGAGCTGACTTTCCAGAAAAATAATCTGGATCTCAATCAGTTAACTCTACAACCAGTTACAGGGTTTAGAGATGCGCCCAAAGATCTGGACGCTATCGTAAGCAATCCACCTTTTCATCAGGGGATTCATACCAATTACGATGCAAGTGAAGAACTTTGCCAGCTTGCGAGCGTACACCTGAAAAATTCAGGTGAATTATGGATCGTGGCAAACCGTTTTCTGAACTATCCCCCTCTCATTGAACAAAGTTTTGGTCAATGTATGGTGAAAGCTGATCAACAAGGATTCAAGGTGTTATATGCCTGTGCAAAATAAACATTTTAAGGAATTTTTATGAGCGATACATCTGCTCCTCAACACCTACAGCGTAAGCTCGGGGCACGTCACCTGAACATGATTGCCATTGGTGGATCGATCGGCACAGGCTTATTCCTCGCTTCAGGTTCAACCATTGCCAATGCAGGTCCTGGTGGTGCGTTATTGGCTTATGCCCTGATCGGTATCATGATTTACTTCTTGATGACCAGTCTAGGCGAATTAGCGACGCATAATCCAACCTCCGGTGCCTTCTTTACCTACGGTAGCCGTTATGTCGAAGATGGCTTTGGTTTTGCCTTGGGTTGGAACTACTGGTACAACTGGGCCATTACCGTGGCATTTGAACTGGTGGCAGTCCAGTTCATCATGAAGTTCTGGTTCCCCGATATTCCCGGGTTCTACTGGAGTGCGATCTTTCTTGCGATTATTTTTGGAATCAATGCCTTAACCGTCAAAGGCTTTGGTGAAAGTGAATTCCTATTCTCTTTGATCAAGGTGGTTGCCATTATCGTGTTTATTGTCATCGGGATCTGGATGATTGCCAAAATCATGATGACACCCAATATATCGGTATTTCAGCACTGGACGTATAAGGAAGCCCCTTTTGTAGGTGGATTCCAGGCTCTGATTGGTGTTGCCATGATCGCCGGATTCTCTTTTCAGGGCACTGAAATGGTTGGGGTTGCCGCAGGTGAATCCAAAGAGCCGAAAAAAACCATTCCATTGGCAATCAAACAAATCTTCTGGCGCATTCTACTGTTCTATATCCTGTGTATTTTCATCATCGGCACATTAGTCAGCTATGATGATCCACTGTTGTTAAAAGCAGCACAAAGTGAAGATATTGCCCTTTCACCATTCACGTTATTGTATGAAAAAGCAGGTTTTGCCTTTGCAGCCAGCTTGATGAATGCGGTGATTCTCAGCGCAATTCTGTCTGCGGGTAACTCAGGCATGTACTCTTCTACCCGTATGCTATTTGATATGGCCAAAGAAGGTCGTGCACCAAAGTGGTTCTCCAGACTGGATGGTCGCGGCGTACCTATGAATGCCCTCTATGCGACGACTGCGGTTGCAGCGCTGTGCTTCTTAACCACCTTTATTGGTGAGAAGCAAGTCTTTAACTGGCTACTCAACATGTCTGGGATGTGTGGCTTCATTGTCTGGTTAGGGATTGCAATTTCACACTACCGTTTCCGTAAAGGTTATATTGCTCAGGGTTATAAGGTTGAAGATCTGGCTTATCGTGCCAAATTCTTCCCATTCGCACCCTGGTTTGCATTTATTCTTTGTTCAATCATTATCTTGGGTCAAAACTACCAAGCCCTGCTGGGTGGTAAAATTGACTGGTTAGGTCTAGTTTCAACCTATATCAGTATTCCATTATTCCTGGTGATCTGGCTAGGGTATAAGTGGAAACACAAGACCAAACTGATTGCCTACAAAGACATGAATGTGAAAGAAGGCGAATAAAAAATACTTTTCACTTGACCCGAATGAAAATATGAGTAAAATTCCGCTCATATTTTCAACGGCACCACACCATAGGAGGACGACAGCATGCCATTACAATCAGGAACTACACGATAAGATTTGGCACTGTCGACTCACGGACAAGTGTACAAATCGATTGATCACTTGTCCGAATGCTTTATTTAACCTGGCATTCGCTGGGTTTTTTTATGCCTGTTCGGACGAAAAACTAAAATATCCCGAGATAAGAAAATGGGCATACAAAAAATACTTAATGCTGATGCTGCATATGGCGTTCCAGTGAAAATCTTCACCAACGATATTGATAGCGAAAGTATTGAACAATTGAAAAAAATGGCACAACTACAATTTGTTTATTCACATATTGCAGTGATGCCTGACGTACATGTCGGTAAAGGTGCAACGGTTGGTAGCGTGATTCCCACGAAAAATGCCATCATTCCAGCTGCAGTCGGCGTAGATATTGGTTGTGGCATGAATGCCATCAGACTCAATCTGAAAGCTTCACAGCTTCCGGATAATCTTGCACCGTTACGCCATGCCATTGAACGCAAAGTGCCAGTGGGCTTTGAATTGCATAAACAGGTCAAAGCGAAAGCATCAAGCATTATCCCGCTTGAAAAACGCTTACAACCCATCATTAAAAAGCATCCAGGCCTAGTGCGCATGCTCAGGAAATTTGATGCCACCTGGCAAAAACAGCTTGGTACTTTAGGTGGAGGTAATCACTTTATTGAACTCTGTCTGGATGAAAATCAGGAAGTCTGGGTAATGCTACATTCCGGTAGCCGTGGCTTAGGCAATGTGATTGGCACCTACTTCATTGAACTGGCAAAGAAAGAAGCTCAACATCGTTTTGGGCATGTACCCGATAAAGATTTGAGCTATTTTGCGGAAGGTTCAAATAGCTTTAATGATTATGTTGAGGCAGTTGAATGGGCGCAGGAATATGCTTTTGAGAATAGACGTGAAATGATGCGTCTGATTTTAGAAGCAATCCGCCCCCTGCTACCTCCATTTCAAATGACCAAAGAGGCAATTAACTGTCATCATAACTATGTCAGCCGAGAAAACCATGATGGCGAAGATTTGCTGATTACCCGTAAAGGCGCCATTCGAGCTGGACTAGATGAGTTAGGTATTATTCCAGGCTCGATGGGGACTCGCTCTTACATTGTTAAAGGCAAGGCCAATCCCGAATCTTTCTGCTCATGTTCACATGGCGCAGGACGAAAAATGAGTCGTAATAAAGCAAAACTTCTATTTAGCCAGGATGACCTGATTCAGCAAACACAAGGCATCGAATGTCGAAAAGATAGTGGCGTTATTGATGAAATACCCGGTGCATATAAAGATATTGATCAGGTGATGGCAAACCAGTCAGATTTGATCGAGGTCGTGCACACACTCAAGCAAATTTTATGTATTAAAGGTTAATACTATGAAACTAAAAACCATGCCAAAAATTAAAGCACGTAATCCTGTCGCACTCTCACCTTTATTGCATAAAGGTGGTGTGCATGAAACTGAAAAACCACGAGCACAGCATCGTCGTGATAGACAAGAGGCCAAACAGCAACTCAAAAAGCAAATCTGGTAACACCCCATTAAATAAACTTAGTATTTTCAATAGCAACACAGGAGCATTCAACATGTTTAATTTTTATCATTATCTACCCACAACCCAACAAAAAAGCGACTCTGACGAGTCGCTTTTTTTATTCAGTAAACACACTCAAGTTATTGAGCTTGCTGACCTGGTTGTACTTGAACAGTACGGCTGCCAGAAATGGTCGCAAATACACGACGGTTCATCGCACGGCCTTCTTTAGTTTTGTTATCCGCAATCGGTTGATCCCAAGCGAAACCTTGAGTTGACAAACGAGATGCATCAACATTGTATTCATTTACAAGTGAAGATTTAACAGAGTTAGCACGTGCCAAAGATAAACGTTCGTTTAACTTACGTGGACCAGTGTTATCTGTGTGACCTTCAATACGCGCTGTTGCATTTGGATACTCAGCCATTTTTGCAGCCACCTGAGCAATCTCAGTTTTGTATTGCGGCTTAATTGTTGACTTGTTGGTATCGAAGAATACACGAAGTTCCATGTTCAGGTCTTCAGTTAACTCTTGCGGTGGCGGAGTGACTGGCGTTGGTTCAACTGGAGCAACTTCTACCACTGGCGCAGCAGGTTTCAAGTGACCACCAAGAACGACGTTCAAACCAGCAAGCGCTGTGTAGTTCCAGAATTTTTCATCAAAATGGTAAGTACCACGTGCTTCTGTACGAAGAGACAAAGCATCGTTCAAGCGCCAGAACACACCACCACCGGCATTTGCCAAGGTGCCTTCTTGCTTGCCACCATAGATATCATCACTTTCGTATTTGTAGTGACCAGCACCCGCTAATACATATGGCTTGATTTTGCTGTCATAGTTCTTAGTGATCAAGTCAGAAGTCACATAAGCATTACCAGCAATGTTACGACCTTTATAATCGTTATTTCTGCTGGTGTCGCCTTTAATCTGGCTATATTCAACTTCTGCGCCTAACCAAGGTGTAATTTCTACACCAAGTGCAGCACCAACGAATAAATCGTCATCTAACTCTGCGCCTGGGGTTAATTGACCTTTATCACCACGGTTGTTATGTTCAGTATCGAACATAGTATAACCCAGCATTAAAGGAGTGACTGTTACGCCTGCATTTGCAGCAGCCATAGGGGCAGCAACAAGCAGAGCAAGTGCGATACGACTCAATTTCATAAATATTCTCCAAAAACAAAAATTGTTTGTTCTGTAAACCCTAATAGCTTTTGAATACCAAGAAATAGTCTTGTTGTACCTTTTCAGCAATGCGCTTTATATGCAACTAAGTGAATACTGAATTTCTCTCCAGTACTTCTTATCATTTTATTTAGCAGTCACTGAAAACGACTTATTTCTCTCCCAAAAATTCTAACTTAGCAGCCTCCAACAAAGCAGTGAGAGCTTATCACTTTTTAATCAAAATATTAACCAGTTGTCAAAATCTTTTCAATAAAACTAAACAATCCTCACGATACCCTCATTATTTAACCAAGATTATTCTGTTTTTTAAGAAGGAGGTCCTTTCTTTTACATCATCCCTACAGAAAAACTTATGTTCATAAAAAAAGCGACTCTGACGAGTCGCTTTTTATTCAGTTCACACACTCAAATTATTGAGCTTGCTGACCTGGTTGTACAAGAACAGTACGGCTACCAGTAATCGCAGCGAATACGCGGCGGTTCATCGCACGACCTTCTTTAGTTTTGTTGTCAGCAACCGGTTGATCCCAAGCGAAACCTTGAGTTGACAAACGAGATGCATCAACATTGTATTCATTTACAAGTGAAGATTTAACAGAGTTAGCACGCGCCAAAGATAAACGTTCGTTTAACTTACGTGGACCAGTGTTATCTGTGTGACCTTCGATACGAGCAGTTGCGTTCGGATATTCAGCTAACTTCTCTGCAACTTTCGCAATTTCAGTTTTATATTGCGGCTTGATGTCAGATTTGTTGGTATCGAAGAATACACGAAGTTCCATGTTCAGGTCTTCAGTCAACTCTTGTGGTTGTGGAGCAACTGGAGTTGGTTCAACTGGAGCAACTTCTACCACTGGTGCAGCAGGTTTCAAGTGACCACCAAGAACGACGTTCAAACCAGCAAGCGCTGTGTAGTTCCAGAATTTTTCATCAAAATGGTAAGTACCACGAGCTTCTGTACGAAGAGACAAAGCATCGTTCAAACGCCAGAACACACCACCACCAGCATTTGCCAAGGTACCTTCTTGCTTGCCACCATAGATGTCATCACCTTCGTATTTGTAGTGACCAGCACCCGCTAATACGTATGGTTTGATTTTGCTATCGTAGTTCTTAGTGATCAAGTCAGAAGTCACATAAGCATTACCAGCAATGTTACGACCTTTATAATCGTTATTTCTGCTGGTGTCGCCTTTAATCTGGCTATATTCAACTTCTGCGCCTAACCAAGGTGTAATTTCTACACCAAGTGCAGCACCAACGAATAAATCGTCATCTAACTCTGCGCCTGGGGTTAATTGACCTTTATCACCACGGTTGTTATGTTCAGTATCGAACATAGTATAACCCAGCATTAAAGGAGTGACTGTTACGCCTGCATTTGCAGCAGCCATAGGGGCAGCAACAAGCAGAGCAAGTGCAATACGACTTAATTTCATGGATATCCTCCAAAAACAAAAAATTGTTTGTTCTGTAAACGCGAATAACTTTTTTGAATGCTGAGAAATAGTTTTGTTATATCTTTTTCAGTCATTCACCTTAGCTTAAATCATACAAATACCTGACCAATTTTCCAAGTATTTAGTAACATTTGCTCAGGATACCACCAAAAAGACGTATCTCTCTTCAAAAAAATTAGAAAATTCTAAATTTAACAATATCTAACAAAGCTGTGAGAGCTTATCACTTTTTAATCAAAATTTTAACAAGCTATCAAAATCTTTTCAAGAAAGCTAAATAATTCCAACACGATATTCGCAGTAGAGCCCAGCTATCCAGATTTACTTTTAGAATATGAGGCCCTACTTTGCTCATCAACGTGAAATAGCTTTTTTCAGTATAAAAAAAGCGACTCTGACGAGTCGCTTTTTATTCAGTTCAAAAACTCAAATTATTGAGCTTGTTGACCCGGTTGTACAAGAACAGTACGGCTACCAGAAATCGCAGCGAATACGCGACGGTTCATAGCACGACCTTCTTTAGTTTTGTTATCAGCAATCGGTTGATCCCAAGCGAAACCTTGAGTTGACAAACGAGATGCATCAACGTTGTATTCATTTACAAGTGAAGATTTAACAGAGTTAGCACGCGCCAAAGATAAACGTTCGTTTAACTTACGTGGACCAGTGTTATCTGTATGACCTTCGATACGAGCAGTCGCATTCGGGTATTCAGCTAACTTCTCTGCAACTTTCGCAATTTCAGACTTGTATTGTGGTTTGATATCAGATTTGTTGGTATCAAAGAACACACGAAGTTCCATGTTAAGGTCTTCAGTCAACTCTTGTGGTTGTGGAGCAACTGGAGTTGGTTCAACCGGAGCAACTTCTACCACTGGCGCAGCAGGTTTCAAGTGACCACCAAGAACGACATTCAAACCAGCAAGTGCTGTATAGTTCCAGAAATCTTCATCGATGTTATAAGTACCACGAGCTTCTGTACGAAGAGACAAAGCATCGTTCAAGCGCCAGAAAGCACCAAAACCAGCATTACCTAAAGTACCTTCTTCTTTCAAGCCACGACCAGCACGACCTAATTCAGCAGCGCTAGCATCATCAAACTTGTATTTGTAGTGACCAGCACCTAACAATACATATGGCTTGATTTTGCTGTCATAGTTTTTAGTGATCAAATCAGAAGTAACGTAGAAGTTACCGTTGATTTGTTGTTGCTTGTATTCAGCATTAGGTGTAGCAGCGTCAACATCACCTTTAACTTGGTTGTATTCAGCTTCAAAACCTAACCAAGGTGTTAATTCAATACCTAATGCAGCACCAACGAACAAGTCGTCTTGGATTTCAGCACTGTTAGTTAAATTCTCAACACTGTTGTTGTGTTTAGTGTCTTGGAATGTGTAACCAAGCATTAAAGGAGTTACTGTTACGCCAGCATTAGCAGCAGCTAAAGGAGCAGCAACAAGCATAGCAAGTGCAATACGACTCAATTTCATGGATATCCTCCAGAGATAACAATTGTTTGTTGTGTAAGCTCAGCCTATGATTTTTCGTACTGAGAACATTAATGTTCTACAACATTATTTTCAGCCATTCACTTCACTTTGAATCATACAAACACTTGATGAATTTTCCAAGTGCTTGATAACTTTAACCTCGTAAATTATTGACAAAATTGCTTACAATTTCCGTTGTAGTTCCGTAAATTTTCAATTTTCATACAGCTTCTAATAGATTACTGTCTATGAATCTATGCTTAAGTATTATTTAACTTATTTGTTAGTTATTTTCACCATCACAAATAAGAAGCAACCTTAACATATTGTTAATAAAAAAGTTAATAAAAATAGACAGGAAAAACATGTTTAGACCACATGGATTTACATTAAATGAATTGCTTACCGTGATCAGTATTCTGGCGATTCTCAGCTTTATGGCCCTACCACATTTTCGCGACTTAATGGTTTCAAGTGAAGCCAATTACTTAAAAAGAAACCTCACAATTCATATACAAAAAGCAAAAACCGATGCACAGCTTTATCATAAAAATGTGATGCTCTGCCCAAGCAATGATTTAAGTGAGTGTGGTAGAGACTGGAATCAGGGATTTATCGGATTTATAGATAGCAACCGCAATAGGGAACGAGATCAGAACGAAGCCTTGCTCTTTGGGGTTGCCCTAAAGCTAAAATACGGCGATCTTCAATATAGTGCTTTTGGTTCTACATTCGATGCCATCATTTTTCAGGGTGAAAATGGACTGCCCTTTGCTGCAAATGGCAGTTTTACTTACTGTTCAACTTCGCCCGATTACCATACTAAAATACGCTTAAGCCGCATGGGCAATATCCGCTTTGAGAAAATATCCAGCTGTTAAAAACTCCTCAGTCTAGCTTAAAAAAAGTAAAACACTTTATTCCGGTTGTTTTTTTAATATACTGCTTAAGTTTGGAACATTTTTTATAAATTATAAGTGTGGAGACACATAATGACTGACATCGTAATTGTTAATGGCGCTCGTACTGCAATGGGTGGCTTCCAAGGTGCATTATCAGGTGTAACAGCGCCTGAGTTAGGTGCTGTAACGATTAAAGAAGCTATTGCTCGTTCTGGCCTACAACCAACTGATGTAGAAGAAGTCATCATGGGTTGTGTACTACCTGCTGGTCTCAAACAAGGTCCAGCTCGTCAGGCTATGCGTAAAGCTGGTTTACCAGATTCTACTGGTGCAGTCACCATCAACAAGCTTTGTGGCTCTGGTATGAAAGCAGTGATGCAGGCAGCAGACATGATCAAGGCCGGTAGTGCCGAGATCGTGGTTGCGGGTGGTATGGAATCAATGACCAATGCGCCTTATGTATTACCTAAAGCACGCGGCGGTTATCGCATGGGCCATGGTGAAATCAAGGATCATATGTTCCTTGATGGTCTTGAAGATGCAGAAACAGGTCGGTTAATGGGTTCATTTGCTCAGGACATGGCAAATCAACGTCACTATACTCGTGAACAAATGGACGATTTCGCGATCCGTTCTTTACATCGTGCACAGAAAGCGATTACTGAAGGCTACTTTAAAGACGAGATCGTCCCTGTAACGGTTTCTACCCGTAAAGGTGATGTGGTTGTTGATCAGGATGAACAACCATTAAGTGCAAAAATTGATAAAATCCCGTCGCTTAAACCAGCTTTTGCAAAAGACGGTACCATTACCGCAGCGAATGCAAGCTCGATTTCTGATGGTGCCTCTGCACTGGTCCTTACTTCAAGCGAAGTTGCGACACAACGCGGTTTACAACCTTTGGCAAAAATTATTGCCACAGCGTCTAACTCACAGCACCCTTCTGAATTTACCATTGCTCCTGTCGGTGCAATCGAAAAAGTATTGAAGAAAGCAGGCTGGGATGCACAAGAGGTTGACCTTTGGGAAATCAATGAAGCATTTGCGATGGTGACCATGTGCCCGATTGATGATTTCAAACTGGATGCAGAAAAAGTGAATATCAATGGCGGTGCTTGCGCATTAGGTCACCCTGTTGGTTCTACAGGTTCTCGTATTATCCTGACCTTGATTCATGCCCTTAAACGCACAGGCGGCAAAAAAGGCGTTGCAGCACTGTGTATCGGTGGTGGTGAAGCAACTGCTGTTGCGATTGAATTGATCTAAGGATCGATCGTTTAGCTGAAAAATCCTGCCCAGTGCAGGATTTTTTGTTTTGGCAATTACAAAAAATAATGCACCCATTGTTAAATTCCCGATAAGTTATGCAGTGAATAAAAAAACAACAGGACGTCCCCCATGCAACTGAATCATTATTTAAATTTCAAAGGACAAACCGAACAGGCGTTTAATTTTTATAAATCGGTATTTGGCGGTGAGTTTGCCATGCTCAGTCGCTATGGTGATATGCCACCCACAGAAGGAGTCTCTCTTTCCGAAGCCGATAAGAACCTGATTCTGCATGTTTCTTTACCGATCAATGAATTTACGGTATTGATGGCCTCAGATGTTAACGACCAATTCTGTGCCCCGCATAGCGTATTTACCCAAGGCAACAATCACTATATTTCAATTAACCTCGACCCTGATGAACTTGAGGATGCGCAAAGACTTTTCGATGCCTTATCGGTCAATGGTCAGATTGAAATGCCCTTGGAAAAAACCTTCTGGGGTGCACTCTACGGTGCTTTTACCGATCAGTTCGGGATCAAATGGATGATCAATTGTCAGCTGGATGAATAAGCTTGAGAAAATAAAAAAGCTGAACCAAAGTTCAGCTTTTTTATTACAGAAGGCTTAAGCCCCGGTCTGATAACTTGCTTGCGGCACGGCAGTTGAAGCCTGATAAGGATTGGTAAAGTCCTGAAGACCCGCAGCGGCTTCATGAATGTCCTTACCTTCTTTCACCACAAAGGTGTCAAAGCCAGAACGTTTTAAATAATTTAAAACATCCTTGAAGATATCACCGACCGCACGTAACTCACCTTGGTAACCCTGACGGCGCAATAAGGCCGCAAATGAATAACCACGGCCATCATTAAAACCGGCAAACTCAATAAAGATCGCATCAAATTCATTTAACGGAAATTGATGAGTTTCAGGAGAATCATTCACGGTAATGTACAACGCTTTTTTGCCCTGGACCTGTGCCAATTGATCAAGTTGTGCCGTGGTTAATACCACATCACCTTGAGGAAGCGTACCATCTTCTGCAATGACTTGATAAGTATTGTCTGCAATCGTGCCATCTTTAGACAGCACTTGTAGCGATGTATTAAGCATAAGCACGCTCCTTGAATGGTTGAATGCCAACACGGCGATAGGTATCAATAAAACGCTCACCTTCATTACGCAAATCAAGGTAAGTATTCAGGATTTCCTCAATCACATCAGGTACCGCATCAGCAGCAAAAGATGGCCCCAAGATATCACCTAAAGAGGCATCATGATCTGCATGACCACCTAAAGTGATTTGATAGAACTCAGCACCTTTTTTATCAACCCCGAGAATACCGATATTGCCGACATGGTGATGACCACAGGCATTCATACAGCCCGAGATATTCAGGTCAAGCTCGCCAAGATTGTAAATGGTATCCAAATCTTCAAAACGACGGCTAATTGCTTCTGAAATTGGAATTGATTTGGCATTGGCCAATGAACAGAAATCCCCACCTGGGCAGCAAATGATATCGGTAATAAAGCCGATATGCGCACGCGCCATGTTGTGATATTCAAGGGTTTGCCACAATTCAAATAAATCTTTCTGTGGTACGTCTACCAATGAAATATTTTGTTCGTGCGTGGTACGGAACTCACCAAAGGTGTACTTATCCGCCAAGTCTGCGATTAAGTTCATTTCTTCAGAAGTGACATCACCCGGCGCAACTCCTGCACGTTTCAAGGAAATCGTAACAATACGATAGCCTTTCACTTTATGTGCATTGGTATTGACGTTAAACCACTGTTTGAATTTCGGATGCTCGGCAAACAATGCTGTGAAGTCTTGATCTTCCAGATCCTGATAATCAAATGGCGTAAATTCTTCATCCATTTTTTTCAGGATTTCAGGTTGAATCTTTAACGCTTCACGAGTGTGTTCAAATTCAGCTTCAACTTTTTGTGCAAATACTTCTGGTGTTAATGCTTTTACCAGAATCTTGATACGTGCTTTATATTTGTTATCACGACGGCCATGCAAGTTATAAACACGTAAGGTTGCTTCAAGATAGGCAATCAGATCTTCGCGCGGCAAGAATTCACGAATCACGCTACCAATGATCGGGGTACGGCCCAAACCACCACCTGCCATGATTTTATAGCCCATTTCACCCGCATCATTACGCACCAGATAAACACCGATATCATGGAATGCTGTTGCAGCACGGTCTTTCTCTTGCAAGGCAGATACTGCAATCTTGAACTTACGTGGCAAGAAGGCAAATTCAGGATGGAAGGTACTCCACTGACGAATCAACTCACAGGTCGGACGTGGATCGGCAATCTCGCCTGCTACAACACCCGCAAACTGATCTGTGGTGGTATTACGGATACAGTTACCCGAAGTTTGTACCGCATGCATTTGCACTGTGGCCAGTTCAGCAAGAATATCAGGCACATTTTCTAATGCAGGCCAGTTCAACTGAATATTTTGACGGGTGGAAACGTGGGCATAACCGCGGTCATATTCCGTCGCAATTTCAGCAATTTTTCTGAGTTGTTTGGTATTCATCAAGCCATACGGCACAGCGATACGGAGCATTGGCGCATAACGTTGCACGTATAAACCATTTTGCAAACGTAGTGGACGATATTCGTCTTCTGTTAATTTTCCTGCTAAATAGCGTTCTGTCTGATCACGAAACTGAGCAACACGTTGGTTAATCAGTTGTTGATCGAAATCCGTATATAAATACATGGCGTATGGCTAGTCATTCATTATAAAGGCGACTAGCATAGCGAGCTTTCATTCATCAACAAAATGCTTTTTTTGCATATTTAATAACGGTTTTATTGATAAGCCTATCTAATTGCCATAAAAAGAAAAAGCCCAGACGAATCCGGGCTTTTTAAGATGATTTCTAAATGAAATTAGTTCTTATCTGGCAAAGCATAAGCAACTAAATAATCACCCATTTTGGTACCAAATGAACCATGTCCACCGGCCATAATCACCACATACTGTTTACCATTGGCTTCATAAGTCATTGGTGTTGCCTGTCCACCTGCTGGTAAACGAGCTTCCCATAACTTGTCACCATTTGAAACATTGAAGGCACGGATGTAGTTATCTTGGGTTGCACCCACAAACATCACGTTACCGGCAGTCGAGATTGAACCACCTAGACCCGGCACACCAATTTTCACTGCTGGCAACTGGAATAGATTTGGCAAGCTGTCACGGATAGTCCCGATACGTTTTTTCCAGACGACATCATGGGTTTTCAAATCCACCCCCGCCACATAGCCCCAGCCCGGTTGTTTACACGGTAAGCCGAATGGTGACAAGAACGGACTGATTTCAACCCCATATGGCGTACCATACATCGGTTGCATGCCTTGTTCTGTACCCGCTCCTTTCGCGGTTTGAGGACGGTTTGGATCCGCAGGAACCAAACGGCTGACAAATGGCAGGCCAATCGGATTCATGACAGCAACCTGACGGTCTGCATTCACAGACATACCGCCCCACTCGAATACACCGAGGTTACCAGGGAAAACTAATGTTCCGTTTTCAGAAGGTGGCGTATAGATACCGTCATAATTGAGACGTTTAAATTTCACACGACACATTAACTGGTCAAACATGGTGGCACCCCACATGTCTTTATCAGTTAACTTATCTTTCGGTGCTAAGTTAAGGTCAGAGAAAGGTTGGGTTTTTGAATAGAACTCACCTTTGGTCTGTGGTCCCCACTTCACGGTTTGTGGTACCGGTTTTTCAGTAATCGGTACAATTGGCTGACCATTACGGCGATCTAAAACAAAGGCATTGCCTGTTTTGGTCAAGACATAAATCGCTGGCACAGTTTGCCCCGATTTATCCTGAATATCCGCCAATGAAGGTTGTGATGGAACATCCATATCCCACAAGTCATGATGTGTGGTCTGGAAATGCCATACCAGTTTACCTGTGGTGGCATTGATCGCCAGCATTGAGTTGGCATAACGCTCTTTCAGTTCGGTACGGTCACCGCCCCAGATATCTGGCGTACCTACACCTGTCGGTACATAAACAATATCCAGTTTAGGATCGTAAGCCAACGGTGCCCACGCATTTGGTGAGTTATGCACAAAAGTCGTGTCTTGACCAGGCATTGCATTTGGATCAGCAGCACCCGTATCAAATACCCATAACAGCTTACCGGTATTGACGTCATAACCACGAATCACACCAGAAGGTTCTTTGCTCGAATAGTTATCCGTTACTGAACCTGCAATCACTACAGTGGTACCAGACACTACACCTGGCGATGTCGGGTTATAACCACCTGGATACGCATATGGCATGAACTCTTGCAAGTTCACTTCACCATTTTGACCAAAGTCAGAACATGCCTTACCGGTATCTGCATTCACTGCGACTAAACGACCATCGTTAACCGGAACGAAGACTTTACGTGGACACTCGGTAGAGGCCGACTTCTTCGCTTGTAAACTGGTCGCAAATTCAGTGGTATTGGCAGCATCGTAGTACATCACACCACGACAGGTTAAATGCTGGAAGGTTTTATCGGTTTTGAGTTTAGGATCAAAACGCCATTTTTCCTTACCTGTTGCCGGATCAATTGAGATCAGATGCTGATGTGGCGTACACATAAACATGTTATTGCCAATCTTGATTGGCGTGACCTGATTGGTGGTTTCACCTGAGTCATTTTCAGTTCTGAAATCACCAGTACGTAAGGTCCACGCTACCTTTAGGTCTTTGACGTTTTTATCATTGATCTGGGTCAATGGAGAATAGCGCTCGCCCCCCTGACTACGACCATATGCAGGCCAGTCTTCAGGTGCAATCCCGTCAACCGCTTTCGCTTGCGCAGGTTGTGGTGTCTGGATGACGCCATTGATTTCCTGAGGATCATTGAAGATCGAGTACACCATCACCACAATCGCAATTGCTAAGGTTGATGATAATGCCACCTTGCTTGATGCCAGATTATCAATACCACGTGTCACTGCAGGAATGAGTAACCAGAGACCGAGAATACCCAGAATATCCAGACGTGGTGCCAGTGCCCAGAAGTCTGTACCCACTTCCCAGATACCCCAGATCACACTTCCTAGCATGAGGGCAGCATAAACCCATAACGGGCCTGAAGCACGTTTATAAAGTTGTACTGCCACAATCAGCAACAGCACACCTGCAACTACATAATAAAAAGACCCGCCGATTGCAGCAAGCCAGATACCGCCGATGAGCAAGAACAATGCAATGAGGGCGATAATGATCACCGTCAAGGTTCTAAGCCCAGATTTTGAAGCAGATTGATTCATAAGATCACCTTGCATCTTTTATATTTGTAGATCCATCCAGCGCAGACATGATCGACTGGATGGTCGAGTTCAAATCACAACAAGTATTTTGCAGATACAGTCCGTTTTATGAACGCCATCTGCAAAATTGCTCGAGTACCGAAATTAGAAAATGGTTTGGAACTTGATGCCACCCACCCAGGTTTTATCGCCATCTTTCAATGCGCCCACATGGTGTACATATTGAATATTTGGACGGATGGTGAGCCAGTTGGTGGCATGAATGCCGTAATACAACTCGGTGTTGTACTCTTCATCCAGCAAACTGTTATTTTCATCATTGGCATGGATACGTGCGACGCCCAAAGCCAGTTCGTCTTGCGGACGCTGGTCCAATAAACCTTTATAGATCAGACCGACATTTTGCATGTCTTTAACTGCATTGGTTTTGGAATCATGTACCGTGACATTGACGAAACCGGTTAAACCACGATCCGACTGACCATCATGACGGGTTAACTGTTGTTTTACGGTGAACCAGCCGCCTTGTTTGTGTCCGGTTTTGGCAGGATTTTCAATTTCTGCGGCATCAGCCGTACTGTAGTAGTAGCCAAAACGGTATTCGCCTGGTAAAGACAATGCACCGAGTTTTGGTGTCCACACCACTTCAGCCGGAATAATCGCACCACGTGAACCATCCGTACTTAAATTGAAACCTTTACCACGCTGCAAGTTTTCAGGGTTGTATTCATACGCCCCGATTTGTGCATACAGGTCAGGCTGCAAGTTGTATTTGACACGTAATGCCCACTGGCTAACTGGCCAGTTGTACCATTGATCGCCGACCCAGTTACCGACCTGCGAACCACATAAAGCCAGGTTCTGGAAGTCACAGGCAAAGCTGTTGAAATCTTCACCTTCACCAAAACGACCGACTTTAATATCTAAGGCCTGATCTAAAAATTTCTTTTTGATCCAGAGATCCGT
Organism: Acinetobacter sp. 1000160; assembly: GCF_000588715.1. Lineage (NCBI taxonomy): Bacteria > Pseudomonadati > Pseudomonadota > Gammaproteobacteria > Moraxellales > Moraxellaceae > Acinetobacter > Acinetobacter sp. 1000160. Next base: position 48,577 of record NZ_JFWP02000006.1, read on the forward strand.
CAGGCGCCAAGTTTGACCACGACCCCAGACTTCCTGTACAGAACTCTGGTGGCCTTGTAAACCCTCTGCAGTTTGTGACAAAGACTGACCATCACGGTAAGTGACTGTGATCTGTGCCTCAGTATCTTGCCAACCTAAAATTTTATTCAGGTCGAAGTTGGTACCCAAAGCCAGTTGTCCAGTGAATTCACTGCCATGGCTTGAGTGCTGTTTAGAATCTAAAACCCCTGCAAATTCACCCGTGTAATCAGCAGAAAATTTGTAACCCTGTTCTTGCAACGCCGTGCGTTGACCGTTCCAATCACCAAACAGCCATTGACCATTTGGGTCAAAGGCAGCAGAAGCGGCTTGAGTTTGATGTGCAAAAAGACTCAATAATAGAACGGATAAACAAGAAACAATCAAAGACTTAGAGATTGTCATGTTTACGTAACCTTTTATGTTATTGTGTATAAAAGGTTACTCTTATTTTTAAATTACAACTTATTCAAAATGTTAACAATCTGTACAATATTTTAACAATCAGTGATTAGTCGCACATATTTTCTACCACTTACCCTCACCCAACCCCTGCCCGATAAAAGCATACTTCATTTGAGAACGGGAAAACTTAATAGGACAGGCCAACTGTGGCTCAGTTTGTGAATTATTTCCAGATAAAGGCACATCCACCACCCAGCCGCGTTGTTGGGCCATTGGCGAGACCAATGCTTCATCCAGACTGAGTACCGGTTCCACACAAATATCCAGACTCTGGAACAGATGTTGCCATTCTGAGAAATTCTGGGTCTTAAACTTATCTCGTAGCGCTTGTTTTACAGCTTGACGATCTTCTGAATCAAAAGAGGCACCTTTGGCTAACAGTACGGGTAAGTCTAAAGCAGCAGCCAAACCCGCCATAAACTGAGGCTCTAAACTTCCAACCGAGAAATAACGCCCATCTTTGGTTTCATAATAGTCGTAGAAACTCGCACCATTGAGCATACCTGCTTCAGGCGCCTGTGCAGTCTGTCCGGCCAGACTGGCAGATGCGGCCATACTATTCAGACTCGCGACACAATCGGTCATGGAAATATCAATATACTGTCCCAACCCACTGCGTTGACGCTCAACTACGGCGGCAAGAATACCAATCACGGCATGCAAAGAACCACCTGCGACATCGGCAATCTGAATTCCTAAAGGCGGCGGCCCACTATCCTGACGACCACTATGTCCAGAAACGCCAGCCAGGGCTAAATAGTTAATGTCATGCCCGGCCCGGTCTTTATAGGCCCCTGTCTGACCATAGCCGGTAATTGAGCAATAGATCAATCTTGGATTAATCTCAGCCAGGGTCTCATAATCCAGACCTAAACGACGCATCACATCGGGACGGAACTGCTCCAGCACAATATCGAACTCTGAAATTTTAGTTTTGATCAGTTCAATATTGGCGGCATCTTTTAGGTCGAGTGCGATTGACTGCTTGTTTCGATTGAGATAACTATGTGCAGTGGCCTGACCATTCGCATAGGGTGGCATAATCCTTACCAGATCGGGACGTGTTGGAGATTCAATATGGATAACTTCTGCACCCATGTCGGCAAGGTACATACTGGCAAATGGTCCTGGTAATAAAGTAGAAAAATCTAGGACTTTCAATCCCTTTAGAGCAGATGGCATGATAATTTTTACTCAATTTGTTCAAATTTTCTTTTATACTAGGTGTGGATAAACACAAAAACAATGTCATGTTCAGCCATTTACCTTGATAGTTTCGGCAATTTAACATGTATACAAGGCGCAATTATTTTTCTTGTCAATTGCCATAGGGCTTGTTAATTGATCATATATATGTTGCGTTGTTAGCAAAAATTTTATCAGACGGGACATGAAACGACAGGAATGATAATTCATTTCCGAGTTTCATAACGATGGATGAGGAAATTTTTGCCACAACCCTACGGGACAAAGGCATTTTTTGATGCTACTGCGTTATGTCATGCTCATTTAGAAGTACTAAACTTCACAAGCCATGCCTTGTACCATCTAAAAAATGTCTATTGTCGCAGCTATATCTGATCAACCAACAAGCCCTTTTTATTTTAGACGGTTATTTAGGTCAATTATCGTGAATAGTAAAGAAACTGAAGGATTCAATATGAGCCGTGATACGATCAGCATCCACTTCGTGAATGCGGCTTTAACAGGTGTTAAACGCCTAGGCATGGACGTTGAAACGTTACTTTCACATGTCGGTATAGAAGCAGAGTTACTGCGCCAACCGAAAGCTCGAATCTCTCCAGAGCAGTACACCCGTTTTATCAAGATGTTATGGATGGTTACCCAAGACGAACATGTCGGTTTTGATGTACAACCCCGCCGTCTAGGTACTTTTGCCATCATGTGTCAATTGATTATCCATTCCAAGACACTCGGACAGGCACTGGAACTTTCATCACAATTTTACAAGTTATTTGGCGACGAGTGGGCGGTCAGCCTGGAACGTGACAAGCATGAAGCCCGTTTGGTTCCGCATATCCCTAAAGCGCTAGATCCAGATCACTTCATTACTGAAAGCATGCTGATGATCTGGCACGGTCTGGCTTCATGGTTAATCGAACGTCGTCTCCCTTTAGAACGTGTTCATTTTGGTTATGAACGTCCTAACCATGCCGATGAATATGATGCATTGTTCTTCGCTCCGGTCATGCAGTTTGATGCGCCACGTACCGAAATTACTTTTGCTGCGGATTATCTTGATCTCCCGATCCGTCAGGATGAAAAGACTTTAGAAGAATTCCTGAAAGCTGCACCAGCACAACTGTTAGTAAAATTCAAAAACACCAATTCACTTACTTCACGTATTCGTGATGTATTAAAGAGCCAGATTGGCGAAGAAATGCCAACGCTTAATGATGTTGCTGCAATGTTGTACTTATCACCACAAACCTTGCGTCGCCGTCTGGCTGCCGAAGGTAAAAGCTACCAAGGGGTCAAAGATGCCTTGCGTCGCGATGCGGCGATTCATTTATTGTTGACGCCAAATCTCACTCTTGAAGATGTGGCTCAGCAAGTGGGCTTTAGTGAAACCAGTACCTTCCACCGTGCCTTTAAGAAATGGACAGGTGTCACCCCTGGTTTATATCGTCAGTTGCACGGCCATCACAACTAATTTTTCACTCGAGTGTTCAACTAGAGATTGTTGAACACTCGTTTAAAACTATGGTAAAAAATAAGCTTAATTTTACGATAAGCTTGAACAAGAATGATCATAAAAAAAGCTGACTTCTCTCACCCACAAGTCCAAAATCTCATTCATATCCATTTGCATGGCCTGCATCAGAACACACCTATTGAACATAGTTTCGCATTAGACCTGAGTAGTTTGCAAAAAGATTCTATTAGTTTTTATACCTTGTGGAATGATGATCAATTACTGGGCTGTGGCGCAATCCAAGAGCTGACACCCGATCATGCAGAAATCAAGTCTATGCGGACTCATCCTGATCATTTGCGTCAAGGCGTCGCAGCACAACTGCTTAAATTTTTATTAAAACTCGCTCAGCAACGTCACTATCAAAGAGTGAGCTTAGAAACAGGAAAAGACGTTCACTTTGATGCCGCAATTAAACTTTATAAGAAGTTTGGCTTTGTTGAAGGTGCTGCTTTCGCAGAATATAACGAATCACCCTATAACCAATTCTTTCATTTGGATTTATCAGATTAAGTAGTCTGCATAAGCTCCGTTCTATAAGTTAAATAAATCAGTATCCATCTCGTTTAAAAATACTGCTGTCTGTTTTGGCGAAGTCAAACGAATAAACCGGATATGTTGATAAGCGGGATTTTGCATTAAGTCGAGATATTTCTTTCGATTTTTAGGATACGATTTGATGAGCCAGATAAAAATAGACTCTTTAGATAGCATCAATTTTAAACTTTCCCGATTATTCGAGTTTTCCCATAACTTTTTCCTGCTAATCACACGCCCGAATGTACGCTTACTCAAACGATATAAATTGATGTGAAAGGCATAATCAAGCCAGATAACCGTATCTACCTTTTCCATAATCATTGGAATAGTACTGGTATAAAGCCCGTCAATGACCCACCCAGTCTCAGCATTTTCCATCGCGATTTTTAGCTTCAGAAATAAAGCATCATTTGGTGATTCTTGCCAATCATCCAGCCAGAGTAAATTATCAAGTTCGATGTTTTGTAATTTTGTTTTTTCGGCCAATTGTCGGGCTAGTGTAGATTTGCCAGAACCTGTGGTACCAATAATATTAATGAATTTCATTTAATCAATATATTTTATTTATGGTCGGTTAGTGTACTGATGAATCCATTTTTCAATCAAGTCGTCAAATTGGCGAAAAACATCAAACTTGCCAATGTTTATCATCATTGCACTGACCTTTAAATTGAGTACACTCGATAAACAACAATTTTAAGGTGATACAAGGAAAACCTATGAGCGAGGCCTACATTATTGATGCCATTCGCACGCCACGCGGAAAAGGAAAAAAAGATGGCTCACTGCATGAAGTCAAACCGATTACATTACTCACATCATTATTGAATGAATTACAACAACGCCATCAGCTCGATACTTCAAAAGTCGATGATATCGTTTTAGGCTGCGTCACTCCGATTGCAGACCAAGGCGGTGATATTGCTAAAACCGCAGCGATTGCAGCGGGCTGGAATGATGATGTTGCTGGTGTGCAAATTAACCGTTTCTGTGCATCTGGTTTAGAAGCTGTCAACTTGGCCGCACAAAAAGTCCGTTCTGGTTGGGAAGATGTAGTCGTTGCAGGTGGTGTGGAATCGATGTCTCGTATTCCAATGGGTTCTGATGGTGGTCCTTGGGCACTTGATCCTGAAACCAACTTAAAATCGTCTTTTGTACCACAAGGTGTTGGGGCAGATTTAATTGCCACTTTAGATGGTTATAGTCGTGAAGATGTCGATGCGTTTGCAGTCGGTTCACAACAAAAAGCAGCTGCAGCTCAAGCAAAGGGATATTTCGATAAATCAGTGGTGCCTGTCAAAGATCATTCAGGTGTACTGATCTTGGAAAAAGATGAATTTATTAAAGGCAATACCACCGTTGAAGGTTTGGCAAAACTGAATGCCAGTTTTGAAATGATGGGACAAATGGGCTTTGATGCCGTTGCCTTACAAAAATATCCAGAAGCACAGAAAATTAACCATGTTCATCATGCAGGTAACTCCTCAGGCATCGTTGATGGGGCTGCAGTAGTGTTACTGGCTTCTGAAAAAGCAGTGAAAGAACAAGGCTTAAAACCACGTGCCAAAGTATTGGCAACGGCATTGGTCGGTACCGATCCAACCATTATGCTGACAGGTCCTGCGCCTGCTGCGCGTAAAGCCTTGGCCAAAGCTGGCTTAACGATTGATGATATTGACCTGTTTGAAGTGAATGAAGCCTTTGCTGCCGTAGTGATGCGTTTTATTAATGAGCTCAAGGTTCCGGCCGAGAAAGTCAATGTGAATGGCGGTGCAATTGCGATGGGGCATCCATTGGGTGCAACGGGTGCCATGATTTTGGGTACTTTGCTGGATGAATTAGAGCGTCAAGGTAAAAAACGTGGTTTGGCCACATTGTGTGTCGGTGGTGGAATGGGGATCGCCACCATTATTGAGTTGGTGTAAGGAGCACAACATGAGCGCTATTAAATACGAAAAAAACGCTGACAATATTGTAATTCTTACCCTTGACTCATCGGGTCAATCTGCCAACACCATGAATGCAGAATTCCGTGAGTCACTCCAACAAGTCAGTCAAAAGCTCAAAACAGAAACTGATCTGAAAGGCATTATTTTCCGTTCTGCCAAGAAAACCTTTTTTGCCGGTGGAGACCTGGATGAACTGATTCAGGTTCAGCCTGAACATGCCACTGAATTTTTCAAGATGATTGAAGAGCTCAAAGGTGACTTACGTGCAATTGAAACTTTAGGCGTACCTGTTGTTGCGGCCTTAAATGGTACGGCGCTCGGTGGCGGTTGGGAAATTGCTCTAGGCTGTCATTACCGTATTGCCATCAATGATCCAAAAACCAAATTTGGTTTGCCTGAAGTCACTTTAGGTTTGCTGCCAGGCGGTGGTGGTATCGTGCGTATGGTACGTTTACTTGGCCTGCAAAATGCATTTCCGTTCCTAATGGAAGGCAAGCAATTTGGTGTCGATAAAGCCAAATCACTCGGTTTGGTACATGACACCACCGAGAATGAGCAAGAGCTGTTAGATAAGGCGATTGCCTGGGTCAAAGCCAATCCAAAGTCACAGCAACCTTTTGATGTCAAAGGCTACAAAATTCCGGGTGGCGATCCGAAAACCCCTGCTGTAGCACAAGTACTTGCCATTGCGCCTGCGATGCTACGTGATAAAACCAAAGGTTGCTACCCGGCGCCTGAAGCGATCATGGCGGCCGCAGTAGAAGGTGCGCAGGTTGATGTGGATACTGCCTTGCGTATTGAGTCGCGTTACTTTACGCAACTTACAGTCGGCCAAGTTTCCAAAAATATGATCGGCACCTTCTGGCATGGCCTCAATGCCATCAAGTCGGGCGCAAGCCGCCCTGCAGAGGTTGCGAAATGGCAAGCCAAGAAAGTCGGTGTTCTGGGTGCAGGGATGATGGGTGCAGGCATTGCCTACTCGACGGCAATCAAAGGCATCCCTGTGATCCTGAAAGATGTCTCGGTTGAAAATGCAGAGAAAGGCAAAGCTTATTCACAAAAACTTTTGGACAAGCGTGTTTCTCAAGGTCGTATGACCGCAGAAAAACGTGATCAGGTTTTAGCGCTGATTACTGCAACCGCTGATGCAGCAGATCTGCAAGGCTGTGATCTGATCATCGAAGCGGTGTTTGAGAATCAGGAATTAAAAGCTAAAGTGACTCAGGAAGCTGAACAATATTTGGCTGAAGGTGGCATCTTTGCATCAAATACCTCGACCCTGCCAATCACAGGTTTGGCGACAGCAAGTAAAGATGCTCAGAAGTTCATTGGCCTACACTTCTTTAGTCCCGTCGATAAAATGCAACTGGTTGAAATTATTAAAGGCAAAGAGACTTCTGCGGATACCTTGGCGAAAGCCTATGACTTTGTGCAGCAAATTGCCAAGACGCCGATCGTCGTCAATGACAGCCGCGGTTTCTTTACCAGCCGTGTGTTCGGAACCTTTATTCAGGAAGGGATGCGTTTACTTGCAGAAGGCGTACATCCAGCCAAAATTGAAATGGCGGCATTGAAAGCTGGTATGCCGGTTGGCCCACTGGCGATTCAGGATGAAGTCTCTTTAAGCTTGACTGAACATGTTGCTAGCGAAACCCGCAAAGCCTTGCAGGCTGAAGGTAAAGATTTACCGAAAACTCCTGTCGATGACGTGGTGCATACCATGATTCACGAGTTGAACCGTAAAGGTAAGGCAGCAGGTGCCGGTTTCTACGACTATCCTGAAAATGGCAAAAAGCATTTATGGGATGGACTCAGCCGTTGGCAGAAAGACAATAGCATTTCGGAACAAGACATGATTGACCGCTTCCTGTTTGTGCAGGCGCTGGATACTTTACGCTGCTATGAAGAAGGTGTTTTAGAGTCTGTGATTGATGCCAATGTCGGTTCAATTTTTGGAATCGGTTTTGCACCGTGGACAGGTGGTGCGATTCAATTCCTGAATCAAAACGGGATTGAGCAATCCTTGCAACGTGCGCAACAACTGGCAGACCAATATGGTGAACGTTTTGCGCCACCACAACGCTTAAAAGACCTCGCGCAGAGAAAAGAAATCATTCAATAATTTTATGTTCTCTGCGTTGCAGATCAGCCCGTATGGAACTCGTTGTCTGTACGGGCTTTTTTCTTTTTTCAATGGCACGCCAGTAAAACTTTCGAGCATTACATCACGATTTATGCTATAACCACCAACAGTTTTGCTTTAATTTTTTTGTCCTTTGGAACTATCTTATGTCTGAGAAACTCTGTCCAGAAACCTCACCGTGGGGTTGGAAAGCATTAATTATCACCTGTATTCTAAGCTTTATTTTTATGGTGGTTTTCTATTTAGCCATGAATAACGAGCCAGATTATATGCCGATGAACAAAAATAAAGTGGCGCCTCAGTCTGAAATGTCACAATCATCCATGATGTCTGAAACTAGCATGGAAAACCACCAGCACAATCACTAAAGTGTTATTGTGGAATATGATAAATCCGTGTAAAACATGGATTTATCATATTATTCGAGATATTCAATGCTTCAACAAAATCGTCAGGCACTGGTTGTTGAAGGTGGTGGAATGCGCGGTGCATTCACCAGCGGTGTCCTAGATGCATTTTTACAGCAACAGTTTAATCCCTTCGATCTCTGTGTTGGTGTTTCTTCTGGTTCAACCAATGTCGCCAACTATCTGGCTGCACAACAAGGCCGCACACTACAAATCTACTTAGATCATTCGCTTCGAAAAGAATTTATTCATTATGGCCGTTTTTTCAAAGGCGGTGACCTGCTCGATTTAAAATGGATGTGGGATGTCGTGGAAAGCGAACATCCACTGAATCAGGCACATTTATTTGCCAGTCATCCTGAATTTTATATGGTCCTCACCCACGCCATTACCGGCGAGGCTACCTATATTAAAGCTTCAAAAGACAATATTCTGGATGGCCTAAGGGCCTCTAGCTCCATTCCGGTGCTGACACGCCAAGCCGTTGAGGTGTTTGGAGAGCCTTATTTCGATGGCGGTGTAGCAGATGCCTTGCCGGTACTTTGGGCAGCACAACAGCATGATGTTTCCAAATTGATGGTCGTACGAACCCGCCCCCAGAATTATTATAAAGCGGGCAGCAAAGGCGATCAGTTCCTTGCAAAATACCTGTTCAAGCAAAATCAAGGCTTTGCAAAAAGTCTATTGTCCAGAACACAACGTTATAATGATTCGGTTCAGTTTGTACGCACCCCATCAGGACAAAAAATTCTGGAAGTCTGCCCACCTGATCTGAAAAACATGGCAGGTCGGCTGACCAAGAATAAGGCCAAAATCCGCTATAGCTATGATGTAGGTTTAGATGTTGGCTTACAAGCCATCGAAGACTGGAACAAACTTTAAATCCCATATTAAGACAGGATCAGCGTGTTCATGCTGATCCACCCTCCAGATCTCCCGAATATTTTCCTTTTAGACTGTCCCGTTAACTCAATAGGATTCACATTGCTATTTTAGACTTGGCAACAGCAGCTAAAAAGGCGCAAAATCTGCTTTTATTTTTTTATTTATTTGGGAATTGATTATGAATAAGCAGCCATCCCCACAAAAAGATTCAAATGAAACCGTATTGGGATGGAAATTTGTCATCATTGTTGGGGTGCTCAGTACCATTTTTTTAAGTTTTTTCTATTTAGCGATGACCCAAGAACCTGATTATATGCCTGGCGCGCAACGCAAGGCACAGCAACAGAAAGCGCATGCTCAGGAAGCTGCTCCGGCCAGTTCCGACGTGGTGGAGCAATCTAAGCAGTAATCAGATCAATGAATGTCAATTACAGCTTAGTTCTTTGCTGTGATTGGCATAATCATTTCAATATGAGGAATACCACATTCATCATATGCCTCGCCTTGCACTGCAAATCCAAACTGCTCGTAAAATGAAATTGCATGCACTTGTGAGGATAAATGCAGAAATTCACGCTGCTGCTGTCGTGCATAGGCCAGAATCTCTTGCATGATCATTTGACCAAGACCTTGCCCCCGATAAGCCTTCAGTACTGCAACTCGCCCCACACTATTATTTTGTAATAATCGTGCTGTCGCAATCGGCTGATCCTGATCATAAAGAACAAAGTGTTGTGAGATCGCATCTTGCTCATCCCACTCATCTGCTTCCGCAATACCTTGTTCCTGAATAAAAACCAATGTCCGGATCAATTTCGCATCTTGCTGTAATTGATCCCAAATTCCCTGTTTGACTTGATACATCGTTTTCTCTGTTTGAATTAACACTTACAGCCCATATTCTCGACTGGCATCTGATCTTGCAATAACAGTTCCAGACTTTGCTTCTCAATCCCATACATCGCTTTTAAAGCTTGAATCTGCTGCATAATTTTAGCATCAGGTTGTTGTATATCTTTGCGCTTGGTCGCCAGAATCATTTTATTTTTGCTGGTATGTTCCAAAGATACAAATTCAAATACCTTGGTTTCATAACCATAGGCTTTCAGCAACAAGGCACGTAAGGTGTCTGTCAACATTTCTGCCTGCTGTCCGGCATGAATGCCAAACTGAAGCATCGGCTGTAACACCTCTGGACTTTGTAATTGTGGACGTAGCTCTTTATGACAGCACGGCGCGCACATGATCATGGATGCATTGAGACGAATCCCGGTATGAATGGCAAAATCCGTTGCAATATCACAGGCATGTAATGCAATCATCACATCCAGTTTTTCTGGTTGATAGCTCCGAACATCACCTTCAAAAAAGTCCAGATGATTAAAACCAACCTGATCAGCCACATGCTGGCAGAACTCCACCAGATTGGAACGCAGCTCCACCCCAGTGATTAAAGGCGTCTTTTGCTGTGCTTGTAAATAATCATATAGGGCAAACGTTAAATAACCTTTACCTGAACCAAAATCGACAATATTTAATTCCTGTTGTGCAGCATCGATCTGTTCATAGGCATTGGAAAAGATCTCAATAAATTTATTAATCTGTTTCCACTTCCGTGCCATGCTAGGTACGATTTGCCCTTTTTCATCGGTAATCCCGAGATGTTTTAAGAACGGGCTTTGTTGTTGCACATAACGTTGCTTTTCACGATTATGTTGCTGCTGTTCAAGCTTGTCTGCCAGCGCCTGTTTTTTCTGGCGGGTCAACATGGCTTTCTTTTTATTTTTCTTAAGCTGTATGTCTTGATTCAAGGTAAATAAATTTGCCTGTTTAGATTGGGCCAACAATTCTGCAATTTTTTCCAGACCTTCACTCATTGAATAGTTTTTGGTGATGTCTTGAGTGGTATGGTGATACAAACAGGACAATGTTGCCTGTCCTTGCAGTTCAATCATACGGAAAGTGATTTTCTCTAAATGTGCCAGCTCCCCTTTGTACTGACTCAGAATCAGGCGATCAAAGCTTTTATTTTCAATAGATTGCTGGATATCCAAGAAAAACTGCTGTTCTTGTTCAAAAGAAAAATTCGGCGCAAACATAATGAAAACCTGACAAATAGAAACTAAATTTTAAAGCGTCTTACTTTAAAAGGGAAATTGCATTACGATACAGTTGTATTTTTATGCACCTGATCGCTTGATGAACTCAAAAACATTGCTGGACTATGACCCCAAAGAAGAACTGATCAATGCCTATAGTCATGGACTTGGCGCTGTCCTTGCTTTGATTGCTTCCATTTTTCTAATCGTTAAGGGCCATGCTCTGCCCTTGGGCCAGTGGATGAGTTTATGGGTCTATGGCTTTAGTCTGGTACTGCTACTCAGCAGTTCCATGCTTTATCACTTTGCAGTGGATGAACGTAGACGCTACTGGTATAAAAAGCTGGATCATACTGCAATTTATTATCTGATTGCAGGCACTTATACCCCGTTTCTGAGTATTGCGATTCCCACCGCCAAAGCTCACTACCTGCTGATTGCCTTATGGATCATAGCGCTGATCGGCACCCTGTTTAAGCTGGTCTTTATTCACCGCTTCCAGAAGATTTCTCTGGCAGCCTATCTGTTGATGGGCTGGCTCGCCATTCTGGTGATGGATGATATGCAGCGTTATCTGAGCAAAGATGCGATACAACTCTTAATTGCAGGCGGATTGGCTTATACCATCGGCACATTGTTTTATGCGTTAAAAAAGGTAAGATATACCCACGCAATTTGGCATGTTTTTGTGCTATTAGGGGCAGGATTACACTTTTTAGCAATCTACTGTTATGTATTATAAGTCCTTATATAGCATTCAGTTTTTCTAAGTAAAACTGCACATTCAAAAGGAATTTTTCAAGACAGTCTTCTGTTTCTTGAACGAATAACATGAAGGTCTTGTATGTCGTCAAGCACTACGACTGCCACCCCGGAAGTGGCCAGCAATTCAAAAGTACGGGTATTATTTGCCAGCCTTGTCGGTACCACGATTGAGTTTTTTGACTTTTATATCTACGCCACAGCCGCTGTACTCATTTTTCCACATTTATTTTTCCCAGAAAGTAGCGATGGTGCTGCCGTTCTAAAATCACTGGCAACCTTTGCCATCGCCTTTATTGCACGCCCGATCGGTGCGGCACTGTTTGGGCATCTCGGTGACCGGATCGGCCGTAAAGCAACCTTGGTGGCTGCCTTGCTGACCATGGGTATTTCAACGGTGTGTATCGGTCTGTTGCCGACTTATGCGCAGATTGGTCTTGCAGCCCCGCTCCTGCTCGCATTATGTCGTTTAGGACAAGGTTTAGGTCTGGGTGGTGAATGGAGCGGTGCCGTATTGCTCGCTACGGAGAATGCACCAGAAGGCAAACGCGCTTGGTATGGCATGTTTCCGCAACTCGGTGCACCGATCGGCTTTATCCTTGCCACAGGCTCATTTTTACTGCTGAATGCCTTTATGACAGAACAGGCGTTCATGACCTGGGGCTGGCGTATTCCATTTATTGCCAGTGCAATCTTGGTCTTGGTTGGCTTGTACATCCGTTTAAAGCTACATGAAACACCGGCCTTCCAGAAAGTCTTGAATAAGCAAAAAGAAGTCAATGTTCCTTTCAAGGAAGTCATGACCAAACATTTGCCCATGTTAATCCTGGGTACCATCGCCGCCATCTGTACCTTTGTGGTGTTTTATCTCACCACGGTTTTTGCCTTGAACTGGGGCACCACCAAACTTGGGTATGCGCGCGGTGAGTTTCTGGTGTTACAACTGTTCGCAACCTTATGTTTTGCTGCCTTTATTCCCCTCTCTGCGATTTTTGCAGAGAAGTTTGGCCGTAAAAACACTTCGATTGCAGTCTGTGTACTTTCTGCCTTGTTCGGACTCTGCTTTGCACCGTTATTAGGCTCCGGTAATCCACTACTGGTGTTCTTGTTCCTGTGTATCGGTCTTGCGATTATGGGTTTAACCTACGGACCAATTGGTACCGTACTGTCAGAGATTTTTCCTATCTCGGTCCGTTATACTGGTTCTGCCTTAACCTTTAATCTGGCAGGTATTTTCGGTGCCTCTTTTGCACCTTATATTGCGACCAAACTGGCTGAAAGTTATGGACTGGGCGCAGTGGGCCTATATCTCAGCTGTGCGTCGATCCTGTCTTTAATCGCCTTTTTACTGATTCGTGAAACCAAACATGATGATGTAAATAATCAGATTTAAGCACTGAATTTCAGATGATCTGTAAATAACCGATTCAGATCATCTGAAATACCATTCAATTTATGCTGTTTTATCTTATAAAGTTGCTTTTGCAACTGCATTCTTCCAAATATTTTTTGTGCTAAAATAACCGCCTTTATTTTTTCTTAGACGATTGTGTTATGTACGCAGTGATTATCGTTGCCGTATTTTTAATCAGCTTCTTATATACCTATTTACGTGGTAAAGAGCGCTTAAAAGCATCTCGACAATTATTTGACCATTCGACATTTTTAGCGCCGATTAACATGTTTATGACGGGCTTTTCCAAATTGCCGAACCAACCTTTCTTTGATGTGGCACAGTTCCCTGAACTCAAACCACTACAAGATAACTGGCAGGTGATTCGCGAGGAAGCCATTCAGCTACAGAACCAGATTAAAGCCTCTGAAAAGAATAATGATGCGGGCTTTAACACCTTCTTTAAACGTGGCTGGAAACGCTTTTATCTGAAATGGTATCAAGATAGTCATCCGTCAGCACAACAACTCTGTCCCAAAACCGTAGCACTACTGGAAAGCATTCCCTCAGTGAAAGCGGCGATGTTCACAGAGCTTCCTTCTGGAAGTTATCTGGGTAAGCACCGTGATCCTTATGCCGGTTCGGTACGCTACCATCTTGGCTTGGTGACTCCGAATAGCGATGACTGCTTTATTGAGGTTGATCAGGAGCGTTATAGCTGGAGAGATGGTGAAGCCACTGTATTTGACGAGACCTTCGTGCACTGGGCTGAGAATAAGACCGATGAAACGCGCATTATCCTGTTCTGTGATATTGAACGACCAATGAAATGGGGCTGGGCACAAAAGTTCAACCACTGGTTTGGCCGTAATGTCATGTCAGCTGCAAGCTCACCCAATGATGACCAAGACAAGACTGGTTTCATCAACCGTATTTTCAAATATGGCTATGCGGTACATCATTACGGTCGTGGTTTAAAAGAACGTAATCGTCCACTGTACTATGCTTCAAAGTGGTTATTATTTGCGATTATTATTGGCCTGATCCTGCTGCCAAGTTTTCTGTAAATCTATTGGTTTAGCCATAAAAAAAGAGATGCGATTGCATCTCTTTTTTTATTCCGAAGCGACTGCTTATTGAATCGCCTGAGCTGTTTGGGTGCCCGCAGTTTGTGCAGCAGCCGCATTCGCCGCCTGAACTGCAGTTTCACCAATTAAAGCAATCTTCGCTTTCTCTTGGCTTTTTGCAGATAATGCCGGGTTTGATGCCACAATACGATTGATGTTGGCAGAGTTCGCTGGTGCAATTGCTGCAGTTTGCAATACGATTGGACGGTTACCTGTTTCGCCTAAAGTATAGCGAATACCAGTACGCGGGCTGACCACAGTCGTCACTTCACGCTTGACTTGCGCTTCTGCCGTGTTAGTACCTTTTGCTGCCAATACTTTATCAACAGTCGTGGTTTGTGGAGCTTCAGCTGCAAATGCAAAACCTGATACTGCAGCACTTGCCAAAATTAAAAGTTGTAATGGTTTTTTCATTGTCTTCCCGCTTTTAATGCGAATTCAATCAAGATCTGTAAGTTCAATAATGAAACTACAAAGCTGCCATTGACTCAAGTTATTTATCGTAAAAAAAGCAGAGTCCAATGCTCTGCTTTTTTATTTTAGTGCAATCTAAAAATCAGGATTTAGATTTTACCGTGACATTGCTTGTATTTTAAGCCTGAACCACATGGGCACGGCGCATTACGGCTTTCCGGTACCGGGAATGGTGCATTGTCGGTAAAGCCTTCAGTTTCTTCAGAAACCGTGACTTCTCCGGTTAAGCCGTCGACATCATCATGTTCAAATGAAAGACGCATTGATTCAGCCTGACGTTGTTGCTGCGCTTCAAGCTCCGCCAATTCTTCAGCTGTCGGTACATGAACACGAGATAAATCAGTCACCACATCAGACTTGATAATTCCCAGCATATTCACGAATAAGTTGAAGGCTTCTTTCTTGTATTCTTGTTCAGGGTTCTTTTGTGCATAACCACGTAAATGAATCCCTTGACGCAAGTAATCCATCGCCGCCAAATGATCTTTCCAATGACGATCCAGCGAGTTCAACATGAAATGACGTTCCAGCATAGCTGCGGATTCATCTCCCATTTGCTCACGACGTTGGCGATAACGGGTAATCACTTCATCTGCAATACGCTCAATCAGGCCTTCCTCGTCTAAACGGCGATCTTGGTCTAACCATTGCTGTACCGATAACTCGATTCCCAAGTCAGACTGTAATGCTCCTTCCAGACCTTCAATATCCCATTGGTCATGAATTGATTCCGGTGGAATAAAGTTGGCAATTAGGCCTTTCACCACTTCGTGATGCATTTCTTCGATATAGTCTTGTAGCGTACTTTCTGCCAGAACTTCATCACGTTGCGAATAAATGATCTTACGTTGTTCGTTGTTCACGTCATCGTACTTCAACAGGTTCTTACGAATATCGAAGTTACGTGCCTCAACTTTACGTTGTGCATTTTCAATCGAACGGCTGACCATCTTGTGCTCAATCGCTTCGCTTTCTTGCAAGCCCATGGCACGCATCATGGCAACTACACGGTCACCCGCGAAGATACGCATCAAATCATCTTCAAGCGACAGATAGAAACGAGATACACCCGGATCACCCTGACGACCAGCACGACCACGCAACTGGTTATCAATACGACGTGATTCATGACGCTCAGAACCAATGATATGTAGACCGCCAGAACTTAACACGTCTTCGTGATCTTTTTCCCATTGGGCCTGTAAACGCGCTTCATCTTCAGCGGTCGCATTTTCAATTTTGGCAAGCTTGGCTTTCCAGTTACCACCCAGCAAAATATCGGTACCACGGCCCGCCATGTTGGTTGCGATCGTCACCGCATTCGGACTACCTGCTTGCGCAATAATATCTGCTTCACGCTCATGCTGTTTCGCATTCAGGACTTCATGATGAATACCGGCCTGTAATAACTTGGCAGATAAAATTTCACTGGCTTCAATCGTCGCGGTACCGATCAGGATCGGTGCAACGCCCTGCTGACGAATCTTGGTAATTTCTTCAATAATCGCGGTATATTTACCATTACGGTTTAAATAGATTAAATCGTTATGATCGACACGGACCATTGGACGGTGGGTTGGAATAATCACCACATCCAGACCATAAATTTCTTTCATTTCCGAAGCTTCAGTATCGGCAGTACCGGTCATACCTGACAGCTTTTTATACAGACGGAAATAGTTCTGGAAAGTTGTGGTTGCCAGTGTCTGGTTTTCCGGCTGAATTTCCATGTTTTCTTTGGCTTCAACCGCTTGATGCAAACCTTCTGACCAACGACGACCCGGCATGGTACGACCCGTGCTCTCATCGACAATAATCACTTCTTCTTTTTGCGTCTGCGGATTGATACCGATAATGTAATGTACATTCTTCTGGTACAAATAGTGCGCACGGATTGCAGCAGTCACATGGTGAACCAGATTCAGGTTGGTTGCTGAATACAGGCTTTCACCTTCAGCCAACAGCCCCATTTCAATCAATTTCTGTTCAACCGTTTCATAACCGATTTCAGTCATTTCCACTGAACGCTGCTTTTCATCCACCCAGAAATGTCCACCATCTGCCACTTTTTCTTCTTTCTGTGGACGTAATGTTGGCGGAATACTGTTGATCAGCTGGTATAGCTGAGATGAGTCTTCGCTTTGACCAGAAATGATCAATGGTGTACGCGCCTCATCAATCAGGATCGAATCGACCTCATCGATGATGGCATAGCTTAAGCCACGTTGTTTTTTCTCTTGTAGCGAGAACACCATGTTGTCGCGCAGATAATCGAAACCAAATTCGTTGTTGGTCCCGTAAGTAATATCGGCCGTATAGGCTTTTGCCTTTTTATCAGGCATCTGCATGGAGTAAATCACACCAATGCTCAAGCCTAAAAATTCGAATAAAGGACGGTTTAACTCGGCATCACGCTGCGCCAAGTAATCATTTACGGTAATGACGTGAACACCTTGACCACTCAATGCATTGAGATAACACGCCAAAGTACCCATCAGGGTTTTACCTTCACCGGTACGCATCTCGGCAATTTTACCTTCGTGCAAGGTAATACCACCAATTAACTGCACATCGTAGTGACGCATGCCCATGACACGTTTTGCCGCTTCACGGCAGACAGCAAACGCTTCTGGCAATAATTTATCTAAACTTTCGCCATTACTAAAACGTTGTTTGAATTCTGGAGTTTTTGCAGAGAGGTCTGCATCGTTAAGAGCAGATATCGTCGGTTCAAGCGCATTAATTTGTTCAACAATTTTACGCATGCGTTTGAGCTCGCGCTCATTTTTTGTACCGAAGATACCTCCGATCAGACTTGCCAACATGAATAAACTCTCTAATCCTGTTTGTTATAAGGTTCGTCAATAACAACAAACCCTAGGTCGGTTAATTTTTTCTTAGCTGTTATTATGGAGTCAGAAATAAGAACTACAAGTGCTTTGCATCCAAACAGGTAAAAAAATCTGCGAGGCGATTCTGACATCACACCAGTAAAGATGCGTTAATGTAGCAAATTTGCCTTAAACTTACATCGACCTGAATGTGAATTTCCGATCATTTTTTAACAAGATCCCTAAGAGATATCTCAAAAGTTCATAACAAAATACAAAAACAATAATTTTATTTATAAAGTGAATGCTGCATATTGAATAGAGAAACGACATAGAAAAAAGTATAGAGGATTCATCATGACATTACGTTTAGGCGATACCGCGCCAAATTTCCAGCAAGAATCTAGTGAAGGTAATATTGATTTTTATGACTTTTTAGGCGATAGCTGGGGTATTCTGTTTTCCCATCCAGCAGATTATACGCCGGTCTGTACCACCGAACTGGGTTATACCGCCAAACTGAAAGATGAATTTGACAAGCGTGGTGTTAAAGCCATTGCCCTTTCGGTTGATGATGTTGAATCGCATAAAGGCTGGATTCAGGATATTAACGAAACCCAGAATACCACGGTGAATTTCCCCATCATTGCGGATAAAGACCGAAAAGTGTCTGAACTTTATGGATTTATTCATCCCAATGCCAGTGAAACCTTAACCGTTCGCTCATTGGTCATTATTGATCCGAATAAAAAAGTGCGTTTGATCATTACCTATCCGGCATCAACAGGCCGTAATTTTAATGAAGTATTGCGCGTGGTCGACTCACTGCAACTTACCGACAACCATAAAGTCGCGACACCCGCAAACTGGCAACAAGGCGAAGATGTGGTGATTGTGCCGTCATTAAAGGATGAGGAAGAAATCAAACAACGCTTCCCGAAAGGCTATAAAGCCGTCAAACCGTATTTAAGACTCACGCCCCAGCCTGAGTGAGGATCAAACGAGCAACGCTCGTTCCGAAACGCAAGGTGAACAGCTATGCTGTGAGCTAAGAGATTAAAGCGAAAGCTTTATATCGCAGTACAAGACAAAGTATCAAGCCTATCTCAGCGATAGGCTTTTTTCGGTCTGATTCAAATTTGTTTTGGTATTTCTGAATCGATACGTTATAAAAATAATTCGATCCGGAACACAATAAAAATCATCATGATCTATAACATCCATCACCTGCATTGTGGCAGTTTCTGCCCTGTCTGCGCGCCTTTATTTGGACAAAAAGGCTGGAAAGCCCATCTGGTCTGTCATTGTTTATTAATTGAAACTGATCGGGGATTGGTATTGGTTGATACTGGGTTGGGCCTGCAAGACTATTTACATACCGAACAGCGCCTTGGCAGTTTGCTGACACAATTTGGTTCGATCGTGCCGAACTTGAAACTCAGTGCCATTCAACAGATTCAGCAACTCGGCTTTAGTCCCAATGAGGTAAAACATATCTTTGTGAGCCATCTGGATTTTGACCATGCAGGCGGCATCTCTGATTTTCCCCATGCAACCGTGCATGTGCTGGCCTCTGAATTTAATGCAACCCAGACTTTATCTGGCAAAGGCAAACTACGTTATAAAACCGCGCAGTTTAAACAGCATCGACATTGGAGCTTTGCAGAACATAACGATGGTGAAGAATGGTTTAATCTGCAGCGCGTAAAAGGCCTCCCGTTGTTTCAGGATGAAATTTTAATGGTGCCGTTGCTGGGACATACACTTGGACACAGTAGCATTGCAATAAAAAAACAGGACGGCTGGATTCTGTTCTGTGGGGATGCCTACTTTTCTCATCTGGAACTCAATCCGAAACATAAACTCAGAACGCTTGATCTTACCGAACGTTTATTGGCTGAAGATAACCAGCAGCGTTTGCATAACCTGAAACGCTTACAGTATCTGGCTCAACATGAGCCTAAGATTGAGTTAATTTGTGCACACGACCCCGTTGAATTCAGTCGCTATCAAGCTATCTTATGAAAAAAACACTCATCGCGCTTACAGTCATCTCCTCCCTCAGTATTGGTGGCTGTATGAAACATCCAGGTCTGGATGATGAACAACGCCCTGAAAATTGGGGAACACTGATCTCACACACC
The DNA here is from genome assembly GCF_000588715.1 of Acinetobacter sp. 1000160. Classification (NCBI taxonomy): domain Bacteria; kingdom Pseudomonadati; phylum Pseudomonadota; class Gammaproteobacteria; order Moraxellales; family Moraxellaceae; genus Acinetobacter; species Acinetobacter sp. 1000160. The sequence continues at coordinate 68,530 of NZ_JFWP02000006.1, forward strand.
CATAATTTTTATCAGATCAGCAGTGATGTGTTTCGTAGTGAACAGCCGAGCAATCAGTTAATTCCAAGCTTAAAACAGTACAATATTGATACGGTGATCAACCTTCGTGCACGCAATGACGATGCCAAGGTGCTTAAAGATCAGCCCTTTAATCTGGTCCATATCCCGATTTATACCTGGGCGATCAATCGCGAAGACTTATTACAAGCGATGCGTGCCATTCAAACTGCCAAACAGAACAATCAAAAAGTGTTAATCCATTGCTACCATGGTTCAGACCGTACAGGTGCGACCATTGCCATGTATCGCATTATTTTTGAACATTGGTCGATTGAAGATGCGGTAAAAGAAATGAAACAAGGTGGCTATGGTTTTCATGTGATCTGGAAGAATATCGAGCATTTGCTGAGCCCTGAAAATGTAAAATGGATTCAACAGCATCTGTCGAATCCATCTTCATAGCATCCCATCAAAAGGGATTTATTTAACGCTGGTCGAGTGGCACCCAGTCAATTACCCAGGCTGATTTCATATTCAGACTATCATCAGTGGTAATTTTCTTACGGGTCGTATCCGCAGTATCACGGTCTTTGGCTGGGCCAACCATGATCCGAATACCTTTAGAGGTCGGGCTAGTGGTTACCTTATAGCCTTTAGCACGTAATTTCGATACCACGGCATCTGCATTGGCCTGATTGGCGGCCAGTGCTACTTGTACCATCCATTTTTTATCGCCGTTTTCCATCAGATCACGGGCTTTTTCAGCTTCGGCTTTCTTTTCAGCTTCTGCCTTACGCTTATCTTCAGCAGCCTTTTTGTCTGCATCTGCCTTACGTTTATCTTCAGCAGCTTTCTTATCCGTCTCGGCCTTACGCTTGTCTTCCGCGGCTTTCTTGTCTGCTTCAGCTTTACGTTTATCTTCGGCAGCTTTTTTATCCGCTTCTGCTTTACGCTTGTCTTCCGCAGCTTTCTTGTCTGCATCTGCCTTACGTTTGTCTTCCGCAGCTTTGCGATCAGCTTCCGCTTTCTTTGCCGCTTCTGCTTTACGTTTATCTTCTGCTAGCTTTTTATCAGCATCAGTCGTCTTTTGCTGGTCTGCTTTTAACTGTTCCGCTCGCTTCTTTTCATCCGCTTTGCGTTTGTCTTCAGCCAGTCGTTTTGCCTTGGCTTTTTCATCTTCAACCAGTTCAGGCGGGATATTGTCTGAACTTTCTTGTGCAGCGGTGCGACGTGCATTGATTGCCGCGTATTCTTCAGCCGCTTTACGCGCTGCTGCTGCTTCTGCTTGCTGCTGCATTTTTAAAAATTCAGCTGCACGTGCCTCTTGTTCAGCAACCGCTTTTTCACGAGAGCGACGTTGTTCTTCAAGCAAACGTTTTTCTGTTTCAACATCAACCGCCAAAGGTTGTAATGAAACCATTTCACTCTCTTGGGCAGGCTGAGCAGTTTTTGGCTTAGTGGCTGTTTTGGGAATAGGATGAGTAACGGTAGCTTGCGTATGATCTTGCTCTATTTCTTCATTACCTTTAAGAAGCAGTGCGGCCAATAAAACACCACCTCCTAATAGAACAACGCCACCCATCCAACGTTGTTTGTTATTCATCGACATTCTTCTAAATACTCCCAGACCGCTTCTAAAGTATGAAACGAACCACAGACTAAAATCAGCTGATTGTTATTACCTTGTTTCAGCACAGTTTCAAACGCTTGCTGGATACTGCCGAACTCATGGACCTGTTGCCCTTGCAATGCATCTTGAATCTGTTGCACTGGTGCGGCTCTAGGCACATCTAAATTAGCAATAAACCAATCTTTTACTGTTGTTTTTAGTAAATCAGTGACAGATGGAATGTCTTTATCTGCCAACATTGAAAATACTGCAACAACTTCTGTGTACTGTTTATTGTATTTTAGGAATTTTCGCAACTGCTTCAATAAAAATTCGACACCATGGGCATTGTGTCCAGCATCAAAAATAACCGTTCTATCCTGAATTTTCCTGATTTCAAAACGGCCTTGTAGACGTGCCTGCTGAATACCCGTTGCGATGGCTTGTTGTGAAATGTCTATTCCACTCACCAGTACAGCAGCAACCGCAGTCGAAATATTATCCAAAGCCAACTGACCAACAGGAAGTTTTAAGGTGCTACCAGAAGATGCAAATGACCATGTTTGTCCATTTTCATCCAGCTGATAGAAATAATCTTGGTTGAGTGTATATAACTGCGCTTGTGTTTCAGCCACCTTATCTTGAATAGCTTGTGGCAATTGTTGTTGCCCGGCAAAAATCACCGGAATATTCGGGCGAATAATCCCTGCTTTCTCGAAAGCAATTTTTTCGACCGTATCGCCGAGCCAGTCGACATGGTCTAAACCAATATTGGTAATTACAGCAATATCTGGATCAATCACATTGACCACATCAAGACGACCACCCAGACCGACTTCAAGTACCCAGATATCACATTGTTGCTGTTTAAAAATGACAAAAGCAGCCAAAGTGGTTGCTTCAAAAAAAGAAAGGCTTAATCCACATTCACGGCGAGCCTGATCGACCTGTACAAAAGCATCTATCAGACGCTGATCATCCACCTCGGCCCCCGCCAGTTTTACGCGCTCATTAAAACGGTAAATATGCGGTGACTGATATAGGCCCACCTTATAACCCTGCGCATTTAAAATTGCAGCTAGAGTTGTCGTGGTCGAGCCTTTACCATTCGTACCTGCGACGGTAAATACTTTCGCCTCAGGTTGCATCACACCCAGCTTTTCAGCCACAGGAATAACGCGTTCTAAACCTAAATCAATGCCTGTAACATGAACATGGCCCCAATAATCGAGCCATGTTGTTAATGTATCCGTTGAATGTGGAGCGTGCGGTTTCAAGGTAAGTTCATCAGTTTTGCAACAAGTCTGTATACAGTATCACGTAATGCATGACGATGAACAATTTGATCGACCACACCATGATCAAGCAAATATTCTGCACGCTGGAACGGTTCTTCCAGTTTCTCACGTACGGTTTGTTCAATCACACGCTTACCGGCAAAGCCAATCATCGCCTTCGGTTCAGCGATATGCACATCACCCAGCATTGCCAATGAAGCCGTTACACCACCATAAACAGGATGAGTTAACACCACCACATAAGGCACACGTGCTTCTTTCATTTTCTGGATGGCTGCTGCAGTACGTGCCATTTGCATCAAGGACAACATGCCTTCCTGCATACGTGCACCGCCCGAGGCTGCAAAACAGATCATTGGCTGGTGTAAAGCAATGGCACGTTCAGCCGCCTGAACAAAACGGTCGCCCACAACTGTACCCATTGAACCGCCCATGAAATCAAAATCAAAAGCACAGGCAACAAGGTCTAAACCTTTAAGCGAACCTTGCATTACCACAAGTGCTTCTGTCTCACCCGTTTTGTCTTGCGCTTCGCGCATACGATCTGGATAAGGTTTGCTATCCACAAACTTTAATGGATCTTTGGCATTAAATTCCTGACCTAACTCACCATTGACCTGATCAAAGAACCAGTTCAAACGATCACGCGCACGCATACGCAGGTGCTCATCACACTGAGGACAGACATAGGCATTAAATGACATGGCAGTACGTGTCACCAGTGCATGGCACTCAGGACATTCAATCGTAGGCTCAGTAAAGGTCGCTTTAAACGTTTGCTGTTGATCTGCCACCTGAATACCAGGAACATGACGCTCAGTCCAAGGGGTTGAAGGGTTAAGAACCTTCCCTGATGTTAACTCTTGACTCATACTAACTCATCGAGCGCAGCTCGAAGCTCCTTCACTTTATTCACCGTCTGTTGCGCAGCTTGATCTGCTGGCAATGTCGCAAAAGATTTAACGAAAGCACTTCCTACAATCACGGCATCGGCAACCTGACCCATCGCTTTTGCAGACGCCGCATCACTAATTCCGAAACCAACACCGACTGGTACACTGGTTTTAGATTTAATTTTTGCAATACGCGCTGCTGCTTCAGCAGTATCTAGGGTTGCTGCGCCAGTCACACCTTTGAGTGACACGTAGTAGACAAAACCACTTGCCTGATTGACCACATGTTGAATACGCTGGTCGGTTGAAGTTGGCGCAAGCAAGAAAATCTGATCCATTCCATTTTGTTTAAGAACTTCACCTAATTGCTGAGATGCTTCAGGTGGTAAGTCCACCAGAAGTACGCCATCAACACCACAGTCTTTCGCATAAGTCACAAACTTTTCATAACCAATCACTTCAACAGGATTTAAATAGCCCATTAAAACAACCGGTGTCGTTTGATCTTTTTCGCGAAAAGCTTTCACCATATCCAATGCATCTAAAGTATTGGTTCCACCTGCCAGAGCACGCTCAGCTGCCAAAGCAATTACAGGGCCATCTGCCATCGGGTCAGAGAACGGAAGACCCAGTTCAATAACATCAACCCCTGCCTCAACCATTTGATGAAGCAATGGAACAGTGACTTGTGGATGCGGGTCACCTGCCATTACATAAGAAACAAGCGCTTTACGTTGCTGAGATTTAAGCTGTTCAAAACGAGTGGCAAGACGTGACATAGGATTATGCTTTCCTGATTTATATAAATTAAGGAGTTGTTTATGGTCATTTAAAAACACTGCATTGTAACGCTATTTTTTGTTCATTGAACAGAGTTTGACGTGAATGCGACAGCGAATCCTGCGACTTACAACTCCCCTGCTACATTTATCTATATTTTGAGTTTTTTCTCAATGATCAAAGATTCCTAATTTCAGGCTGATCGCTTAGCATTTTAGAATTTCGCCAAGCTCCTTTATACTAGCCGCAATTTTTAAGTTTCCTTTTTATTTTATGTCTGCCCACTCTCCCGAAAAAGTACAAAGCAATGCCCTTGCTTTGCTGCCGCTATTGGTATTTTTGATCATCTTTCTTGGGAGTGGTCTTTATCATTCAATGATCGGAACTGAATTCGCCTTTTATCAGGTTAAAGCGCCTGTAGCTGCGATTCCTGCGGTGATTCTCGCCCTTCTGCTGTATAAACAGAAACTCAATACAGCGATTGAAGAATTCCTGCAAGGTGCCAGTCACCCGAATCTGATTCTGATGTTTATGGTGTTTATGCTGGCAGGTGCCTTTGCCAGTGTTTCCAGTGCTATTGGTAGCGTCGATGCGACGGTACAGTTAGGACTTTCGCTTATTTCGCCAGAATTTGTCTTACCCATGCTGTTTATCATTGCCGCCTTTATTGCTACGGCCATGGGTACCTCGATGGGTACCATTGCAGCCTGTGCGCCAATTGCCTTTGGTTTTGCTCAAGCGACTGATATTGCACCGGTCTATGCCATTGGTGCAGTGGTTGGTGGTGCCATGTTTGGCGATAACCTATCCATGATCTCGGATACCACCATTGCAGCTACCCGTAGCCAGAATGTTGAACTCAGAGATAAATTTCGGGTCAATGTCTGGATTGCACTTCCCGCTGCCGTCATCACCTTAATGGTTTATATTTCCATGAGCCATCAGGCAGAAGCCATTCAATCCAAGCCTTATGATCTCTGGCTGATTCTGCCTTATCTGGCGGTGTTCTTTCTTGCTTTTACCCGTCTGCATGTTTTGGCAGTGCTGATGATCGGCGTGATTTTATCGGGTCTGATGGGGCTGCTTGAAAAACCGGATTTTGATGTACTCAAGCTGAACAGTGCGATTTATGATGGCTTTGTCGGCATGTTTGAGGTGGCATTACTTTCCATGTTGCTGGGTGGACTGTCCGCCCTGATGCAAAAACAAGGCGGATTGCAGTGGCTAATTCAACGCATCTATGCCATTACCCGCCTATTTAAATTCGGTAAACAGCGTGCGGGTGAATTCGGTATTAGTTTTCTGGTGGTCTTCTCGAATCTATTTGTGGCCAACAATACCGTTGCGATTATTTTATCGGGCGATATGGCCCGTGAAGTGGCTAGAGAATACGGCGTAGATCCTAAACGGAGTGCAGCTTTACTGGATATTTTTTCTTGTGTGGTTCAAGGCATGATTCCTTATGGAGCGCAGTTACTGTTGGCCTGTTCGATTGCCAAACTTTCTCCGGTTGAATTAATTGGCAATATCTATTATTGCTGGATTCTTGCGGTTTGTGCAGTGCTTGCCATTGTCTTTAATTATCCGCGTTTAAAAAAACCATAGAAGATTTGAATTACTGCTCAAATCCCACTCTCAATAACGCTTCAATTTAGACAAGAATCTACTATCGAGGTAGGCGACATGGATGTCGCCCGTTGGACTAGCCTTGCGCTGCATTTCAAAGCAGGGCTTTAAAATTTGCTCAGGACGTACCGTCAGTCCAACAGAGGATTTTTGTTACTTTTCATCCCTGAAAAGTAAGGAAAATATCAAACCCATTTGTTTGTTTATAAATTAAACTACCTTAGCTAAACTCACTTATTAATTAAAAGTTTGATCTAAAATCTACAGAGATTTTAAAAACTGCTTAGGTGTAACGCCTGTCCAACGCTTAAACGCCCGTCCAAACGCACTCTGATCTGCATAATTCAGCCGCTCCGCAATCTCAGACAAAGACTTACCTTGTTGCAGATACAGCTTGCTCTGTTCTAGACGATACTGATCCAGCACATCCTGAAAATTCAAGTCATAGGCCTTCAACTGACGTTGAAGCGTTCGTTCAGAACAATGCAGACGCTTCGCCACATAGCTTTGCAATACTTCTTCCTGCTGCACTAAGCCCTGTTCAATCAGGCTATGGATTTTCTGTTTAAACTGCTGTTGCTGAACCTCAAACGAGCTGACACTGTTCAATGAATGCTGTGCCTGAGTAGACAGAACCTGATTCAACTGCTGGTCTGCCGCAATACTTTTTGCCTTTAAAACCTGATTGGAAAAGCGGATCGCATATTGGCCCTGCTGAATCTGAATCGGACAACCATAGAATTTTTCAAAATGATACATTGCAGTATGCGGGGCATAACCAAACTGGATCATCTGTGGTGGCACTAGAGCATCCTGCACAATCGATTGCGCGATTTTAAAAATCAAGGCCAGATTCAGCTCATACATTTCCCGATAGTCGCAATAAGATGCGCTCCAGACAATCTGGATATAATCTGGAAACTGCTGGACATCGAGCTGTTCCAGATTGGTTTGTTTAAATACCAGCGAGTAGTATCGTTGCAAGAGTTGAAGTGCCTGCTGGAGATCCATACTGGTTGAGGCCAGATAACCCATCAAACCCAAATCCTGCAAATTGGCATGTTCAGCCAAAACTAAAGTAATCGGACGGGTGAAGTGTGCTTGAGCTGCCTGTAACAATAACGCATAACGCTCGACATCGAAGTCACGCTCATCCGGATTTTCCAGACAGGCCTGAAAGGTTTGCCAAAGTTCAGGCGCAACAACTTTAGATAAATCAATTTGTTCCTGTTGCAAAACGCGATTCAACAAACGTAAATATCCAATGATTATTTTAACGGACATGGGCCAATCTCATCCTGAGCTGTCGTTATTTGTATAAAAATTGGCTGTAACTGTCAAAACATTTCATCGGACTTTTTCCATACTGGCGATATGAAGAAAAACAAGGAATAGCAAAGATGAATGCACATGTTTCCTATCAAGTTGATCCCGTGGTCAGAACCAAACTGGACTTCCATCTCGAGCAGGCACCCCGCTTCTGGTTCGGTGGCGACCCATTCCGTACCCGTATGTTTGATGCCCTCAGCCTGACCTTCCCCGATGGCGAGCGTTATTTTATTGAATGCGTCCGTTTATTCCGAGACAAAATTGATGATCCAGACTTGCAGGAACGTGTCGCTGATTTTATTCGGCAGGAAGCACAGCATGGTATCGCGCATGATAAAATGAACCAGATCATGAAAGATCAGGGGATGCCTGTGGAGCAGTTCACCACCCGTTTAAAGAAAATCTTTCGCTTTGAACTGAAGAATCGTTCTCCTCAATACAATATTGCCATGACCGCAGCTGCCGAGCATTTAACCGCACTGATGGCAGATACTTTCTATAGTAAAAAAGAAACGTTGGCAGAAGCCGATCCTTTTGTACGTGCGCTGTTTGCCTGGCATGCGATTGAAGAAATGGAACATCGAGATGTGGCATTTGATGTGATGCGTGAAGTCGGTGAAGTGCCTGAAGCAACCCGCCGCTTTGCCTTGGTCTTTACCACAGTGATGATGTTTGGTTTTACCTTGTACCGTACCGATGTGATGCTCAAAACTGATGGTTTTAGCTTAAGACAACGTTTTGATATGGCGCGTAAAGGTTTACCGTGGTTCTTTGGTCGTAACGGTATTTTGACTGCGAAAAGAGCGCAATATAGCGACTGGTTTAAAAAGGATTTCCATCCAAATCAACATCCGGTGATTCGCCAGTATGATGTCTGGATTGATACTTTAGCTAAGACCAATGATCCGATTGCAGCAGGTGAAGCGTTCTGGCAAGCGGGACTTTAGTTCATTAATCTAAAAAATCCCCTTTCAATTGAGGGGATTTTTATTTTCAGCATCACCACTTCGCATAATGCTGTTCTAATAAGCCATATTGATTATCTAATGCCACCAATTCAACCTGTTCATGGGCAATCGTCCCACTGACCTTAGCCTGCCATTGATTAAACTGGCTGCCAATTAAACGCAGATTAATATTTTCAAAACGGCACCAGCCTGTTTCAACCACCAGATTTAAACATCCACCCAAAGAACGAATTGACCAGGTATTTTCATTCTTTTGCTCGAATAAAACATCTGTCAGCGGATACAAACGCCCATTGACCCATAAGGCATTTTCGTTGCCAAAACTTTCATTCACACCTGAAGCGAGATTAAGACCAATACGACGATCTTGTGCATCGCGAAACTGGCAAGACAACCAGAACCAGGCTGTTTCAGGGCGCAGAAAACCACAGGTATCATCCAAAGCCGCAAGACTATAAGCATTAAATTCAATTTTTTGCTGAGCTGGACTAATGAAAAAGCCCTCAACCGCCAGTGTTATTTGCTTCTGGGTATAGGTCCAGCCATTAATCCCGGTCGGGCTACATAAACTCAAGGCGTCGGTCCCTGCACAAAAAATCCGGGCTTTTAGCTGGATCTCACCATGTTTGCTGACCTGAATATAACGCACGCCATTGGCATGCTGCATATCAAATTGATAGGCTGATTTTTTGAACGAACTTTGACTAAATAACGGTTGCTCATCCAGTTGTGTTTTGAATGCCAAAGGTTGAATTGCATTCCATTCAATCACCTTTTTAGTCTGGTGATCATAGACATAAAAGAACGCATGCCCGGCCCAGGATAGATCGACAATTGCCACGCCAATGCTGTAATGCTCATGTTGCAAGCCACAGAATTTAAATTTTTTATATTTTAGTTGTTTACGCCAGCCAGTTAATACCTGTCCATAAGGCGTTTTATAAATATAGTCATCCAGGTTAATCCTTGAGGGTACCTGATCAAAACGTCCATAACGTGGCTGACCATTGGTTTGTATCAAATCCATTCTTTCATTCCATGAGTACGGGTTTGCATCTGCTTCAATCATAAAGCTTAAGTGGACAAATTTGCTAATCGTTTTATCTGTAAAACTGATGACTTTGCCATAGTTCTTAGCGCTCAATCCAAGTGCTTGCCAAATGATTCTAGCTCATAATTTCATCAAACATTCATACAGAAGTTTTATTTTTGAAAACAATCTTATACCACCCGATCAAAAACAATGATGACCCAACAATTATTAAAAGCCAAAGTTCTCTGTCTGATGGTGCTGGCGTTAACGGCCTGTAATGATCATGACGATAATGATGGAACGCCAACAGTTGAACGCAAAAATCAAAATATCAACATTCTTGCGTTCAATGATTTTCACGGTAATCTTGAACCGCCCAAACGCTTTATAGAAGCAGATGATCCAAATGACAGTAGCAAAACGGTACGTATTCCTGTCGGGGGCGTCAGTTATTTTGCCGATGCGATTAAAAAATTACGCGCGCAATATCCAAACAATGCGGTCGTTTCGGCAGGTGACCTGATTAGTGCCTCACCACTGACCTCATCCCTGTTTCTGGATGAGCCGACCATTGAAACCATGAATGATATTCAGATTGATTTTAACGCAGTCGGCAATCATGAGTTTGACCGGGGTACCGATGAATTACGTCGCTTGCAGAATGGTGGCTGTCAGCAATATACCAGTACCAAACCCTGTCAGATCAATCCAAAATTTGAGGGTGCCAAGTTTAACTTCCTGGCTGCCAATGTCTCGATGAAGGCTGATCCCAACAAAACCCTGTTCCCTGCTTATAAAGTCAAAAGCTATGGTGGCATTCCGGTAGCCTTTATCGGCATGACCCTGAAAGCGACACCCAGCATTGTCTCGGCTGCGGGTATTAAAGACGTTAACTTTCATGATGAAGCCGATACGGTCAATGCCTTGATTCCAGAGTTAAAGAAACAAGGCATTGAAGCAATTGTGGTGGTAGTACATGAAGGCGTCGCACCCAGTACCAAGTTTAATAAGAAAACTTGTGATGGCCTTAGCGGTCCATTACTCGGTATCCTCGATCGGCTAGATCCTGCAGTTGATGTGGTGGTGTCTGGACATACCCATCAATCTTATATTTGTGATTACTCGACCAAGAATCCGCAAAAACCGTTCCTGCTCACCTCTGCCGGACAATACGGTACCGCCATTACCAATATTCAATTAGAACTGGATGGCAAAACAGGTGATGTGATTAAGAAGGATGCAAAACAGGTTCCGATTCAAAGTGAAGCCTATACTTCAGGCTCAACCACAGTGAACTTGACGGATCTATACGAGAAATTCAATAAAACCCCAAGTATTGAAGCCATTCTGGATAAATATCGTCAAGCCGTGACCAGCATTTCAGCCCGTGTCGTCGGCACCGCGGATGGTGTGATTAATCGTAATGCCACCGAAAGTGGTGAAAGTGCTTTGGGTAATTTAATTGCCGATGCACAGCAGGCCATGGCACTAACTGCAAGCAATCAAGGTTCTGACTTTACCCTGATGAATCCGGGCGGTGTACGCGCCGATTTACTGGTCAATACCAATAATCAGATTACCTTTGGTGATGTCTTTACCGTGCAGCCATTTGGTAATTCGATTGTGACATTAAGTCTGACAGGTAAACAGATTCGTGAGGTGCTTGAGCAACAATGGTCAGGTGCCAATGCAGCCACGGTACGTATCTTGCAGCCATCAAAAGAGTTCAGTTATACCTATAAGAAAGATGCATCGAGTTCACCACGCGCCAGCAATATCTTGGTTGCAGGACAAGGGCTGGATGATAGCAAGGTTTACCGTGTAACCGTAAACAGCTTCCTTGCCGATGGTGGTGATAACTTTACCGTCTTAAAACAAGGTAAAAATCCAGTCGGTGGCGGACAAGATATTGATGCCCTAGAACAATATGTAGCTCAGCATTCACCACTAACCGCACCTAAAACCGATCGAATCAAAGTCACACCTTAATCACATCAAAAATAAAAACAGGGAAGCAATTGCTTCCCTGTTTTTTCTAAAACCATGCTTAAGCTAAGGTGAGATAAGTATTTTCCCAAATCATCGGACTAAATTCACCTTGAACCAAATGGATATAACGCCCTGCGATATGATCTATCGGAATGCAATCATCGACATCCACGACACGATCGGTATGCGGCTTATGCCAGTGTTGTTCAATGAACTGTTTACCCAACTGTTTTGCCGCCACTGCATCAGCTGCAACGACAAGATGATAGCTATGCAATTCACCAAAAATATTTGGCGTATAGCCGCCCAAATTAATCAAATACAGCTTTTTATCTGATGCTGATGGTGCCACATCGGAGAAGTGAATCTGATAATTCACATCTTGCGACTGCACACCTGAAATCTGCGCCCAGGCATCAATATGCAAACCTTTTAATTCACCAAACCAGGCCTGTTTCAACTGGGGTGTAAGCTCACACAAGCTATGACCAATTGCCATCACCACATCATGTACTTCGGTGTTGGCACGCGCATGACGGCCACCCAGCATCACCATAAACAGACTTGGCATCTTAAGACCTACATATCTACCATTTCAACGCCATCAATCCGTGCAACCGTCATCAGGTCTTTATCGCCACGGCCTGAAACTGTCGCAATAATGATTTGATCTTTCGACATGGTCGGTGCAAGTTTAGTGACATAAGCCATCGCATGTGAACTTTCCAATGCAGGGATAATACCTTCAATCTTGGTGAGATCACGGAAACCTTGTAAGGCCTCATCATCATTGATTGGCACATATTCCACACGGTTCATATCTTTGAGGAAACTATGTTCCGGACCTACGCCTGGATAGTCCAGACCAGCAGAAATACTATGTGTTTCAATGATCTGCCCTTGCTCATCCGACATCAAATAAGTACGATTACCGTGTAATACACCTACATGTCCTGCATTCAACGGCGCAGAATGTTTACCAGTTTCGATGCCATGACCTGCGGCTTCAACACCGTACATTTTCACATCTTGATCATTCAGGAAGGGATAGAACAAGCCCATCGCATTTGAACCACCGCCGACACAAGCGACCAAAGCATCTGGCAAACGCCCTGCCTGTTCCTGGATTTGACGGCGCGCTTCACGACCAATAATCGACTGGAAATCGCGAACCAGTTGCGGATATGGATGAGGACCAGCCACAGTACCAATCACATAATAAGTACTGTCAACATTGGTGACCCAGTCACGCATCGCCTCGTTCATGGCATCTTTCAAGGTTTTTGAACCACTTTGTACCGGAACCACCGTCGCGCCCAACAAACGCATACGGTAGACATTCATGGCCTGACGTTTTACATCTTCAGCGCCCATGTACACGACACATTCCATACCCAGACGTGCTGCAATGGTTGCCGTCGCCACGCCATGCTGACCTGCACCTGTTTCCGCAATGATGCGTTTCTTACCTGACAACTTTGCCAATAAAGCCTGACCAATCGTGTTATTGACCTTGTGCGAACCGGTATGATTCAAGTCTTCACGTTTCAGATAAATTTGTGCACCGCCGAGGTGCTGAGACCATCGCTCGGCATAATACAGCGGACTCGGACGACCAACATAGAACGCAAGATCACGATCAAACTCTGCTAAAAACTGTGCATCATTCTTCATACGACCATAAAGACTTTCGAGGTCTTCAAGTGCAGCCATCAGCGTTTCTGATACAAAACGTCCACCATGAATACCGAAATGCCCTTGCGCATCGGGAAACTGGGTGTAATCAATCATCTGATTTTCTTGATTAGAGTTTTGCTGATCCACGTTGGACTCCTTGCATAAATTTTTCAATGAGTTGTTGGTCTTTTATACCTTTTGCGGACTCGACGCCTCCGCTGACATCCACAGCAAAAGCAGCTGTGGTATCAATAGCTTCACTGACATTTTCAGGGGTTAAGCCCCCGGCCAGGATGAGTGGAATATCGAGTTGGGGAAATTGCGTCCAGTCAAAACTGTGCCCTGTCCCACCTTTTAGCTCAGGATGCCAAGCATCTAATAACACTGCACTGGCGCCCGCTACTTGATAGCGCTGGATTTCAGCGACCACATCCAGACCAGGTTTGACCTGAATCGCTTTATACCAGCGACGTTTGCATTGCGTTGCGATGAATTGGCATTGTTCTGGCGTTTCATCGCCATGTAGTTGTAATACATCCAGAGGAACCGAATCAAGCACCGTCTGGATTTCTTCAGCAGTTGCATTTACAAATAAGCCGACGAGCTGTACATAAGGCGGGACCTGCTTTGCCAATGCTTGCGCCTGCTCAATACTGACATGTCGCGGACTTGGCGGAAAAAAAACAAAGCCGATCGCATCTGCACCAGATTGTACAACGGCGTGAATATCTTGTATTCGGGTAATTCCACAAATCTTGGCGCGAGTTCGCATCTGGCTTTGGCGCATGAGCTGTCCAATTTAGTCTGAATATTTTTGAAGCTCTCGCATTGTAATGCAATTTGACTCACTTTGTGCAAAGTTCATTCTGAAATGCAATTGTTTAAGAAACGTTAACACTTTATACTTTGCGTAATCTTGCAACAAGTCTAAAGCAATTTCTTTTGCTTATAGGGAAGTTGGTGAAATTCCAACACTGCCCTCGCAACGGTAACACTGAATTACTCATCCCAGCTCAACGCCAAATCACTGCATCGGAACGATGTGGGAAGATGATGAGTACAATCATTGATTTGATGATTTATAGTGAAGTCCGGAGACCTGCTTGTTGTGTATTTCCACTTTATCATTCACGACGGGTGAATGTCTGGAGCACGCATGTCTACTGTTTTTCAACCGACTCGTTTAGTTGGTGCTATCGCTATTGCGATGGGATTTTCTTCACCTGCTTTTGCTCAAGATCAAGCCAGCGATAAAACTGCGACGCTAGATACGATTGTTGTGACAGCATCTCGTTCTGAAGAAAAATTAAAGAATGTTCCTGCACGCCTTACAGTGATTGATCAAAAGATCATTGAACAAAATCCTTTATTAAATATATCTGATGTGATTCAACGTGATCCATCAGTGTATGTCAAACAAAGTGGTGGCTTAGGACAAATTTCTGAGATTTCACTTCGCGGCACCAAATCAGTTCATACACTCGTTCTTAAAGATGGTGCTCGTCTAAATAGCCAAAATGAACTTGGCCCATTATATCCAGCTTTTTTAGACACAACAGATGTTCAACAAGTTGAGATATTAAAGGGACCTGCATCTGTACAATATGGTAGTGATGCGATTGGGGGTGTTGTTCAGCTAATTTCAAAAAAGCCTGAAAAAACAGGAGCAGATTTAACTGGTATTTATGGGGAAAACAATACTTATAAAACGATAGCCAATGCCAATTTAGTTACTGATCAAGGTTTTTATGCCCAAGTAGGTGGTCAGCGCTTAGAAAGTGATGGTACGCGTATCTTTGAAAGCCAAGCTAAAAATGAAAAAGCTGGTTATGATCAGAAAGGTTACCATGCCAAAGTTGGTTTTTATCAAGAAAATAAAATAGATGCTTCTGCATCGATTAGTGAAAATAAGGGAACTAATATTTTCAGTAATGACTATATTACCAATACAGCACAGCGATTATTTGAAAATCGTGTCATTAATACTAAGGTTTCCTACAATCTCCTGCCTGATTTAGTCATCAATGCACGTTATTCAAATGCGCAAGATAAGCAAAATGTGCCGGCTTATGGCTCGCGCTATGACACTGAAAATAATGAAGCTGATTTAAACCTAAAATGGAAATTTACACCAAATCAAAATATCTTAGTTGGTGCAACATATACGGATGCAAATTATCAAACTAACACAATTCTAAAAGGTGATCAGAGTGTTGATAGCACAGGCTATTACCTACAACACCAATTTAAAAATGAGCAATTTGATACGCAAGTAGGTGTTCGTTTAGAGGACAATGAACGTTTTGGCAATCATACCGTTGGACAAGCTGCGATTCGTTATCATTTCTTACCGAATGCAAGTGTTTATGCAAATATTGGTAGTGCATTCCGCGCACCAACACTAAATGAACTCTATTCACAATGGGGTGGCAACGAAAACCTTGCTCCAGAAGAAAGCACATCTTATGAAATCGGTTCTGATTACGCTATCACACCGAATATAAGTACTAATCTTTCTGTTTATCATACAAAGATTAAAAATCTCATTACCAGTAATGCCGGTAAAAATGAAAATATAGCGAAAGCGAATTTCACAGGCGGTGAAGCTGGTATTAAATGGCATCAGGATGATTTATTTTTATCAACACAATATGCTTATGTGAAAACGGAAAATGAAGCGAATGAACTAGAAATTGCTTATCGCCCACGTCAAACTTTAACAGTTAGTACAGGGTTAGAAAATGCAACTTATGGGATCAGTGCATCAGTAATCGCACGTGCTAAGTCTTATGCAGATAAGGCAAATACGACCCGAGTACCTGGCTATGCAACCGTAGATTTAAATGCTTATTGGAATATCAATCCAAATGTGAAGGTATTTACTAACATTCAAAACGTAGGTGATGTTGAGTATCGTGAGGTATTAAATACTTATCCTTCAAATGATTGGTACATTAATACCGGTCGCCTAGCCTCTGCGGGTGTCACATTCCGTTATTAATCCTGCGCTAAAATAATAAAAACATTTTCTTAACTCCAGTTTCGGGGTAATGTTCTGACCGACATTATCCCCTTTTTATTTTCAGGATCAGAGAAACAGAACTATGGGACATCGTTTAAGTAAAATCTATACACGTACAGGCGACTCAGGCACCACAGGTCTGGGAGATGGTTCACGTGTTGCCAAAGATGATTTACGCATTGCTGCACTCGGTGATGTCGATGAACTGAATGCAACCATTGGTGTGCTTCGCGCACAAATCAGTGCCAGCCCGATTGAAAATAAAGCGCATTGGGATAAAAGCTTAAGCCTGATCCAACACTGGTTGTTCGATCTAGGTGGCGAAGTCTGTATTCCAAACTATCACCTGCTTCAACCGGTATGCATCGACTTTCTGGAAAAAGAAATCGACCACATGAATGAGTCTTTACCGATGTTAAAAGACTTCATTTTGCCATCAGGTACTTTGGCATGCAGCTATGCCCATCAAGCCCGTGCAGTGTGCCGTCGTGCAGAACGTGCCTTATTGTCGGTACATCATCGCGACCAGAATATTCAGGCGACTGCGCTACAATTATTGAATCGCTTATCCGACTGGTTATTCGTTGCCTCACGTGCTTTACAACGTGCCGAAGGTGGTAGTGAAGTGCTATGGCAAAAGAATATTAACGACAGTATCGATCAAGCATAATTTTTCAATCAAGGCAGAGACAAATGCGAATTATTGGTCATCGTGGTGCGCGTGGTGAAGCTCCTGAAAATACGTTAGGTGGTTTTCGTTATCTGCATGATTTAGGCGTACGTGCAGTCGAGTTTGATGTACGCCAACTGAAAGATGATCAACTGGTCGTCATCCATGATGATGACTTTGTCCGCACTGCGGGTCGTTCCCAGCAGGTTGAAAGCTGCAATTTATTCGAAGCACAGCAATTCGATCATCGCCATCAATGGCAGGCATGGGCCTTTGAAGAATATACCCCTAGCCTTCCCCATGTTCTTGACTGTCTCACTGACTTTGAACATATCGAAGTTGAAATTAAAGCCGTTGCAGATGATGCAGCAGCTGAACGCTTGGTCTATCAATTACATCAAGATTTAAAAGGTTTTGAGCAAAGCGCAACCATTACCAGTTTTGATGTCAAAATTTTAGCTGCTTTACAGCGCCATCAAAGTCATTTTAAGCGTGGATTATTGGTTGAAATTCCAATTGGAGAATATGCGATTGAACTGGCGCAGCAATATGGCTGCTGTCAGATTGGCTGGGGAGATGCCTTGGCGACAGATGAAATCATTGAACGGACCCAACAGGCTGATCTTGCAATTAGCGTCTGGACAGTGAATGAGGTTGAACGTGCCAAGCACCTGCAGCAGTTGGGTATTCAAGGTTTAATTACCGATGTTCCAAGTACCATGTTGCAACATTTAAAATAACAAAAGGCGGAATTTATTCCGCCTTTTCTTTTATTTCTTATGCTGGGCCTGAATCAAACGTTGCCCTTTTGCATCTAATAAATACAGGTTTGCACCATCCAGCTGGAAACGTTCAACCCGTTGAATCGCATCCATCAAATCTGCCTCTTGCGCTAAAGCACGGTTACAACTCTGGTGCTGTGCCATCACATCAAAATCCAGTTTACGCTGGGTAAAATCATATTTATAACGACCATAAATATTGTTGCAGCCCGTATGCCCTGACACCATCTTTGAAACCGAGTTAAGCTGAAAACCGGGATACTGGTTAAAGAACAACGCGCGTTTGCCATGAATGGTGGTAATTTGCCAATCCACATCCTGAACACCATCAGTACTTTTACGGACTTGCATGGCAGGTGGCTGTGTCACCCGTTTTGGCTGCAAGCTATGTTTTTGTGCGGGCTGCGGTTGGCTTTGGCAGGCTGCAAGCATGACAGCAGCAGAGAATATTAAAGTTTTGTTAAAAAATGCCTTCAAAGAAAAAATGGGATTTTTCATAGTATTTTGCTCAGACATTGATTTATTTCACCTTTTAATTCATTGATCAAATTTACAAATGAATTCTGTTACTGTTCTTTCGATACAACTGTACAATAATACTAGTGCTAATCGATTTGGGCATGCTAATATCAGTGATAAAATAGCAATATATCGTCATGATTGGTTTTGCTATCTCGTTTAGTTTTATTATCTTGTACAAACAAGGTTTTTAGGAGCGCTGACGGATATGACTTCCGCCCCACTCAAAAAGGCACCCATTAACTGGACTGCTAGCATTACCTTAATTGGCACACCAATTCTTGCCGCTATTTTAATCCCTTTATATGCTTATTATTATGATTTTAGTGTAAGTGCTTGGGTGAGCATGATCTTCCTTTTGGCGCTGAGTAGCCTGGGCATTACGGCCGGTTATCATCGTCTTTGGGCGCATCGTGCCTATGAAGCGGCATTACCGCTGAAAATTTTATTGATGATTGGCGGTACCTTTGCTGTGCAGAACAGTATTTTGTTCTGGGCTTCAGGTCACCGCACCCATCACCGCCATGTCGATGATGTCGATCAAGACCCGTATTCAATTAAACGTGGTTTCTGGTATGCACACTTAGGCTGGATGATTCGCGATCACTCACCATCTGAACCTGATTTTAAAAATGCACCTGATTTGCTCAATGACAAATTGGTGATGTTCCAGCATAAATATTATGTGCCAATGGTCATCGCTGTTCATGTCGGTGTACTGGGCTTAATCGGATGGGTGACTGGCGACATCTGGGGCGTGATTTTATTGGGTGGTTTATTACGTTTAATCATCAGCCACCATGTGACCTTCTTCATCAATTCACTTTGCCACATGTGGGGCAAACGTCCTTATACCGATGAAAATACCGCACGTGACAACTTTGTTTTGGCTATTTTCACTTGGGGTGAGGGTTATCATAACTATCATCACATCTTCCAGTACGACTACCGTAATGGCGTGAAATGGTGGCAATATGACCCAACCAAATGGTTAATCTGGACCAGCTCAAAGCTTGGTTTAGCGAAAAATTTACGTCGTATTCCAAGCTTTAATATCAAAAAAGCTGAACTTGCGATGAAGTTTAAATATGCGGAACGCGATCTTGCGATCTATGGGCATGATGTCAATACCGACATTGTGCAAATGAAGCAACGTATTGCTCAGGAATATGAAGCATTTACCCATACCTTAAATGATTGGGCTAAGCTGAAAGAACAAGAGCTTCAAGCGAAAAAAGCAGCCATGGCTGAAAAAATCCATCAAATGGATCACAAGCTGAAAGTTGATTTCCAGTTACTTGAGCATCGTTTAAGTCATCACCGTGAATGTTTGGAAACCTTGATGCGTAACATCAAAAAAGCGCCTGTTTCTGAATAACAGCATAGCAATTAAAAATGGTCTCAAATTGAGGCCATTTTTTATATCTGCTGTTTCATCCCTCTGTTCTACGCTTCCCCATTGCATCGGTTAATTTGTTATAGTCATAGGTCAGTCTTTCAAGATGATTCGCTTATGCAATTTAACCCTCGCTATGATTCTTTAAATCCGAAGCTTTATCATCAGCAACAACCTAGTCCGTTGCGTGGTGCCAAAGCAGGCCATTTCAATGAAGCCTTGGCAGATGAATTGCAATGGAGCGAAGAAGATAAAGCCAATTGGGTGGAAATCTGTAGCGGACAAAAAACCTTTGCCGAATTTCCCCCACTCGCCATGGTCTATGCAGGGCATCAATTTGGACAATGGGCAGGACAACTCGGTGATGGCCGGGGTTTGCTGATCGGACAAATCCTGAATAAACATGGCGAAACCATTGATCTACACCTCAAAGGTGCTGGCTCTACCCCTTACTCGCGCATGGGCGATGGTCGAGCCGTCCTACGTTCAGTCATTCGTGAATATTTAGCGGGTCATGCCTTAAATGCTTTGGGTGTGGCATCAAGTCATGCAGTCGGTTTTACCAGTTCAGCTCAAGGCGTACAACGCGAAACCCTAGAGCTAGGGGCAATGTTATTGCGCACCTCCGAATGCCATATTCGCTTGGGTCATTTTGAATGGATCAATCAATATGCGCCTGAACTGTTGGCTGAATTCACGCAAAAATGTATCGAATGGCATTATCCAGAATGCCTTGAAGCTGAACATCCAATTCTGGTATTTGCTCAAGCCGTGATTGAACGAACTGCGATCATGATTGCCAAATGGCAACTGGTCGGTTTTGCACATGGGGTGATGAATACCGACAATCTCAATATTACCGGTTCAACACTGGACTTTGGCCCTTACGGTTTTATGGAACGTTTCCGTCCAAACTGGATTAACAACCATTCCGATTATCAGGGCCGTTATACTTATCAGAACCAGCCAAGCATCGGGCACTGGAATCTGTGGACATGGCTAAACAACCTGATCCCATTAGCATCGGCCGAAGATAAAGAACAGTTCAAACTAGATCTGGCGAGTTGCCTAGAGAAATTTGAACCCACCTTTTTGCAGCATTATGGTCAGGGACTCTGTCAAAAAATGGGACTGCCGCATTTCCATAAAGACAGTCTGGATTGCAGCTTTGCATTCTTGAGAATTTTGCAAACCGAGCAACTGGATTACACCCAAAGCTTTATTCGTTTGCAACAGCAAGATTATAAAGCTTTAAGAGATGACTGTATTCATGTGCAACAGTTCGACGATTTCCTGACACATTACCAGAATATCCGTCAACATCAGGATACGCATGAATTAAACCAGCAAATGCAACAGGCCAATCCGCAGTATATCCTGCGCAATCATATGGCGCAGAAAGCCATTGAGCAGGCTGAACGTGGTGATTTTAGCGAGGTTGACCGTCTATTTAAGCTGCTGAATCAACCCTATCAAAAACAGCCTGATCTGGAAACTGAAGCAGATACGGCTCCTTTACCAAGTGATGTACCAGAGGTAATGGTGAGCTGTTCATCTTAATTTTGAGTCGTTGTGGTTCGCTTGGGTCGCGATTGCGGCTCAGGTGAGCTATTTATTTTAAAAAGAAGAACATCATGAAAACTGGATTGATTGTTGGATCTGTGGTTTTAATTATTTTATTGGCACTGGCTTTTTATCATTATGGCAAGTTCATCCCCACATTTGCAGCAACCCATACGCCACTTTCAGCTGAACAAATACAACAGCTTAAACAGAATAAACCCGTGACCTCAATTGAAGTCTTTAAGCGCCAACGTATTCTGCAATTAAAACACCAACAGGAAGTCATTCGCAGCTATCCGATACGTTTAGGCTTTGATCCGATCGGACATAAACAGTTTGAAGGTGATGGCAAAACGCCTGAGGGAACCTATTCTATTGATTGGCGCAATCCACAAAGTGCGTACTATAAGTCTTTGCACATCTCCTACCCCAATAAAACTGATACGACCTATGCCCAACAGCATAATCGTTCTGCGGGAGGAAATGTGATGATTCACGGGACAGTGCCGACACGTGCCACCTCATTTCCTGCCAGTGCACGCTATATGCCACGCAAAGACTGGACCTTAGGCTGTATTGCAGTGACCAACTCGGATATAGACGAAATATGGCAACTGGTTGCTGATCATACACCGATTATCATCCACCCCTAATGGGGACAACGCTCAGACGAGCTTGCGGATAAAGGCGATGATCAAACCGGACAAGGCTTATTCAGGGGATAAGTTTTCAAGTTAGAATCAATCTCGTTTCAGCAACCTAGCTCACCACAAGTGATTGTAAAGTAATGTAATCTTAATTTGTGCAGAATTCAGTGATGTTTCATTCAAAACCAGAAAAGCAGATAATTTCTACAAAATCTTTAAGAAACTATCCACATTTTCTGTGGATAACGCTGTGGTTATCCACAGGATAAAACTTTTTGCCGTGCTCTACCCTTTACCCTCATCAAAACTCATCTCATATCATCCTCTCTATCCGAAGAAAAAGAGATGAGTTTATCTATAGAAACTATCCACATTTTCTTGGATATGAGCCGCGTTGAAGCGGCGCAAGAGCGACTATAGCAGTGCAAGGCGTTGTAGCAGCGCAAGGGGTAGCCACAGGATAAAAGTTTTTGTGGTACTCTACCCTTTATCGTCATCAAAACTCATCTCGTATCAGTCCCTCTATCCGACGGAAAAGAGATGAGTTCATCTATAGAAACTGTTCCAGATTTTGATTATGAGTCACCTCAAACCACGTAATGCTGATTACTCATCTGGATATTCAAAACGATAACCGACACCATACACCGCTTGAATCCATTCATGACGATTGCCTGTATCCGCTGCTTCTGAAATCTTACGACGCAGGTTTTTAATATGGCTGTCAATCACACGGTCTGCCACATCAAAGCTGTCTGGATTGATATGATCGAGCAACTGTGCACGTGAATAGACCTGTCCAAGATGCTCTAAAAACAGCTCCAGTAAACGGAATTCTGTTGGGGTCAAGGTTAATGCTTTTTGCTGATACCAGATGCGCTGTTGCGCTTTATCAATACGGAATAGATCATTCTGTTCAGGTTCCGCTTTACGCTCTAAACGGCGCAAAACAGCCTGAACACGGGCAACCAGTTCTTTGGGACTAAAAGGCTTACAGATATAGTCGTCTGCACCCATATTGAGACCCAAAACACGGTCAATTTCTTCAGTCCTTGCCGTCACCATAATGATCGGCAGATCAGACTGCTCACGTACTTTACGGCAGATGGTTAAACCGTCCATACGCGGCACCATCAAATCCAGAATCATCAAGCTTGGTTTACGTTGCTGGAACTGGGTATATGCATCTTGACCATCATGGAACATACTGACTTCAAAACCAGCAGCTTCTAAATAATCACGAACCAACTGTGCCAGTTCAACCTCATCTTCAACCAACATGATATGTTTCATGGTCTTCATCCTATCCATCATCCTCAACCAAAGAGGATCTAAAAGTTACGTATTTTGTTTCGGGAAAGTCAGTACACAACGTAATCCACCTAATGGTGAATGATCGAAAGTCAGTGAACCACCTAAAGCTTGTGCCAGTTTACATGATAAAGCCAAACCTAACCCTGTACCGCCGGTACTGCGTGTACGTGAATCGTCGACACGGTAGAAGCGTTCACCCAGACGGGCCAGTTGCTCATCATTCATCCCCAATGGACTGTCATCTACATACAATATCCATTGTTGCTCATCTTGTTGAGTGTGAATCTGTATTTTTCCACCTTGTTCAGTATAGCGAACACAGTTCCCCAGTAAATTGACAATAATCTGTTTAAAACGATCACGATCTAACGAGAGTAAAGCGCCCTCTCCCGACAAGGTGACATCCAGCTGATTTTGCTCAAAGGTTGATCTGAAGTTTTCGACTTCTTGCAGCACCACATCCCACGGATTGACTTCGGCAAAATAGCATTTCAACTGTTGCGCATCGGCCTGAGCCAGATCCGCCAGATCCTGAGTTAATTTCTTCAAACTGCTGACCTGACGCATCATCGCAGCAAGATGTTCAGGCGTGGCTTTACGAATCCCGTCCTGCATCGCTTCGATTTGCGCCTGCAACACTGCCAATGGCGTTTTCAGCTCATGCGAGGTATCGGATACCCATTGACGGCGTGACTCTTCATGATGGTGCAAGATGTCAGCCAGATGATTGATCTGATTGGATAAATCACCTAATTCATCATTACGTCTGATCTTCACCTGATGCTGATAGTTACCACGCGTCAATTCTAAAGTGGCTTTTAACAGGCGTTGAATCGGCTTTTTAAAATAGGTCGCCATCAGCAGTGCCGCAATCAAACTAGACAATACCGTTAATGCATAGACCAAAAGCAGATAGCGTTTTTGATTACTAAAGAAATTGATACTGGATGCATCATCCTGATCCAGCACCGGTTTTAGGCCCAGATAACCCACCACCCGTTCATCTACGATAATCGGACGGAACGAGATTTGATCGGTAGCCGGTTCACCGACAATAAACTGCTGATTTTCATCATATAAAGATAGGCGTGAACTCAGGCCTAAACGGTCAGGAATCGAGACAAAACGCTTTTTACCATGTTCGGCAGGCGCACTTAATTTATGCTCCTGTTTGTCATCTTTATCATCTTTCTTTAGACGGAACTGGCTTGGGCTGAGTGGAAAACGTAGTCCCTCAAAAGGCTGATATTCTGAAGGTAAATTTTGTTTGAGGATTTTGAGTTCTTCATCATTAAAGATCTGACGATTTCTCATCTCAACATTATTTTGCGCCAGCGTCGGAGACAGACTCAATAAAGTATGGTCATTAAAATAACGCTGCTGCAAGGCAATGTCATACTGGCGACGTAACCACCATTGAGACAGCCGGTCATAATCATCCGGTGCTGCAGTTCCCTCGATTTGAAGAATCTGCGCCTGAATGGCATTGCCCCAGTCATGATAAACCGTATAAACATTGCCTAGGTTAGCAATCAGCCGATCCAGTTTCTGCATCTCGACATCGGCCACATAGCGGGCAAAGTTCTTTTGCATGGTCCAATGTAAAACGCCCAGACTGATGGTCGCAATCAGCAAGGTAGTGAGTAATACCGTTAAAAACAGACGTAAGGCTAAAGGGACACGACGAACATTCAAACGCTTAATCTCAATAGTGTTCTATTTATGGATTGTAACCAACATGGTTCAAAAAAACTCTCCATTGTTTCTTCATCTTTATTATCTAATCTTTAAGCATCAAATCACAACTGCTGACGCTGGATAAAACAATGAACAAGACAAAAATTGTATTGATAACCACCTTACTCGGTTCTGTTTTAGGTTTGGCTGCCTGTCAGTCGACCACGCCAGCGGAACAGTCAATGGATCGTGACCACCATCGTCACAATATGCAACGTGCACCACTTACCCCTGAGCAGCGTGCTGAATGGCAAGCAAAACGTGAACAGCGTTCAGAACAACGCGAACAAATGCGTCAGCAACATCAGGCTCAACGCGCCCAGATCGAACAAGCTTGTCAAGGTAAACGTATCGGAGAACGCGTCAATGTGCAATGGAATAAACGTGTCATTCAAGGGACCTGTGAAGTTCGTTTTACCCCAGACCAATCACAATTCAAGCGTCAAGCGAATCCAACAACATAAACACCCTCTCCTCTCCGGCGCTTTCAAAGCGCCTTTTTTTATGCGTTAAATGATTGATTTTTCATTTACACAGCTGCTTACGATTTTAGCTGAACAGTTTCACTCAAATGCTGGAAAACCACCTACAATCTAAGCGCTTAAACAGGTTGAACCATAAACTTTGACTTAGCAGTCACTAAGAAATGACCTGCAAAAGCTTGTACCGAACTATAACTTGTTGCACGATTAGCGCTACAAAATGGTGCTCTTGGGCACATTTATCATTGACTAAGATTATAACTCTGGTTTAACCAGTATTGAGGAACCCGCTATGCCACAATACAAAGCACCCTTACGTGATATGCAGTTCGTATTGCACGAATTATTAAATGCTGAAGCACATTACGCAAAACTTCCTGCATTTCAAGACACAGTAAGCCGTGAATTGGTTGATCAATACTTAGAAGCAGCGGCTGATTTCTGCGAAAACGAACTTTCTCCTTTAAACCAGGTAGGCGACCGCGAAGGTTGTACTTGGAACGACGGTGTTGTTACGACTCCGACAGGCTTTAAAGAAGCGTATCAAAAATATATCGAACTTGGCTTCCCATCTCTTTCTGCTGATGAAGAGTTCGGTGGTCAGGCATTACCAAACTCTTTAGGGATCGCAATCTCTGAAATGGTGGGTACTGCAAACTGGTCATGGGGTATGTACCCTGGCCTTTCTCATGGTGCTGTACGTACTTTAGAACACCACGGTTCTGATGAGCAAAAAAATACTTACTTGCCAAACCTTGTTTCAGGTGTCTGGACCGGTACCATGTGCCTGACTGAATCTCATGCAGGTTCTGACTTAGGTATCATCCGTTCTAAAGCTGAACCAAATGCGGATGGCAGCTATGCAATCTCTGGCGAGAAAATCTTTATCTCTGCTGGTGAACACGACATGGCTGAAAACATCATCCATATCGTACTTGCACGTTTACCGGGCGCGCCAAAAGGTACCAAAGGGATTTCTCTATTCATCGTACCGAAGTTCAATGTCAATGCTGACGGTTCTATCGGCGAGCGTAATGCAGTACGTTGTGGTTCAATCGAACACAAGATGGGTATCCATGGTAACGCGACTTGTGTGATTAACTTCGACCAAGCAAAAGGTTACTTGATTGGCCCTGAAAACCGTGGCTTAAACTGCATGTTCACCTTCATGAACACTGCGCGTATCGGTACTGCAGTTCAAGGTTTATCTGCATCTGAATCTTCTTTCCAAGGCGCTTTGGCGTATGCGAAAGACCGTTTAGCGATGCGTTCGCTTTCTGGCCCTAAAGCTCCTGAAAAAGAAGCTGACCCAATTATCGTTCACCCTGCCGTTCGCAACATGCTGTTAACGCAAAAGTCATTTGCTGAAGGTGGTCGTGCACTGGTTTACTTATTGGCTCAATATGCAGACATCGTTGAAAAAGGCGAAACTGAAGAAGAGCGTAAGTTTGCTGACAATATCTTGTCTTTGTTAACGCCAATTGCAAAAGCATTCTTAACTGAAACTGGTTCTGAATCTGCGAAGCACGGTGTACAAGTCTTTGGTGGTCACGGCTTTATTTCTGAACACGGTATGGAGCAAATTGTACGTGATACACGTATCGCTTGCTTGTACGAAGGAACAACCGAGATTCAAGCGCTTGACTTGTTAGGTCGTAAAGTATTGCAAACTCAAGGTGCAATGTTGAAAGACTTCACCAAGATCATCCATAAATTTGTTGAAGCAAACAAAGACAATGCTGCGATGCAAGAGTTCATTGCACCATTGGCTGCTGCAAACAAAGAATGGGGCGATATCACCATGCAAATTGGTATGCGTGCAATGCAAAATCCGGATGAAGTGGGTGCAGCTGCGGTGGATTACCTCTACTTCTCTGGCTATGTAACGCTTGCTTACTTATGGGCACGTATGGCACTTGTTGCTCAAGAGAAATTGGCAGAAGGTACCACTGATGTTGACTTCTACAATGCAAAAGTGACCACTGCTCGCTTCTACTTCAAGAAGATCCTGCCACGTGTTCGTTCGCATGTAGACGTACTTTCAACTGGCGTTGCGCCATTGTTTGAACTTGATGCGGAACACTTCGCTTTCTAAACATAGTTTAGAATGAGATGCAACGTTCATCACGGAAAAAGGACTGGTCAGTTTTGACCGTCCTTTTTTTGTTTAATCAATGCTAAATTTATACGATTCAATTCATTTGTTCGTTTTATTTGATCATTTTGCACATGACGCTGTGCGTAGAAAGGAACGATTATGCCAATTTACAATGCTCCTCTAGCAGACATGAAATTCATCTTAAATGATGTATTTAAAGCAGAACAATTTTGGCAGGCCAATGAAAACCTGGCTCATGTAGATGCTGCAACAGCTGAAGCAATTTTAGAAGAAATGGCAAAGTTTGCCCAAAACGTGACACATCCGTTAAACCGTACGGGTGATGAAGAAGGCGCACGTTGGGAAAATGGTGAAGTTTTCACACCCGCAGGTTTTAAAGAAGCATTCCGTCAATACGCTGAAGGCGGCTGGATCGGCTTAGGTGCAGACGAAGAATGGGGCGGTCAGGCCATGCCAAAAATGCTGACGGTACTGTCTGATGAAATGCTATTCGCAACCAATCCATCATTCATGCTCTACCCGCTTCTTTCTGTGGGTGCAGGTATGGCTTTAAACAGCTATGCATCACAAGAGCAAAAAGAAACATACTTACCTAAAATCTATTCGGGTGAATGGTCAGGTACTATGTGCTTAACCGAGCCACATGCAGGTACAGATTTAGGCATTATCAAAACCAAAGCTGAACGCAATGAAGATGGTAGCTATAACATTACTGGTACGAAGATCTTCATCACCGGTGGTGATAACGATCTCGCTGAAAACATCATTCATCTAGTCCTTGCGAAAACCCCTGATGCACCTGCAGGTTCACGTGGCATTTCATTATTTATCGTACCGAAATTCTTGGTGAATGAAGATGGTTCTTTAGGCGAACGCAACCCTGTTGGTCCAGGTTCAATCGAGCACAAGATGGGGATCAAGGCATCTGCAACTTGCGTGATGAACTTTGACGGTGCCAAAGGTTATCTTGTCGGTAAAGAAAACGAAGGCCTTGCTGCGATGTTCGTGATGATGAACTACGAACGTTTATCAATGGGTATCCAAGGTCTCGGGGCTTCTGAATTTGCATATCAAAATGCAGCACAATACGCGACTGACCGTTTACAGGGTCGTAGTGCTTCTGGCGTTCAATCACCAAACAAAGCAGCAGACAGCATTTTGGTACATGGTGATGTGCGTCGTATGTTGCTCAATGTACGTGCCAATAACGAAGCATCTCGTGCATTTGCGGTGTATGTGGGTCAACAGCTCGACATCACTAAATTCTCAACTGATGCTGAAGCCGTGAAGAAAGCCAACGACCGCGTTGCACTTTTAACACCAATTGCAAAAGCTTACCTCACTGACACCGCTTTCCAGGCGACGCTCGATGCGCAAATGGTCTTCGGTGGACACGGTTATATCCGTGAATGGGGTATGGAACAATGTATCCGTGATCTTCGTATTGCTCAAATTTACGAAGGCACCAACGGCGTTCAATCTCAAGATTTAATTGGTCGTAAAACCATTAAATGTGCTGGTGCTTTCATCGCAGAATACATCACCGAGATCCGTGACTTTGCCAATGATTTAGACACGGACTTGAACTTCATTAAAGATGCAACTCTAGACGCTGCAACTGAAATTGAAGCGATCACCCAGTTCATCATTGAACAAGCAGCTGAAAATGCAGAGTTCCCGAACTCAGCTGCGGTTGATTACTTACATGCTGTTGGCTTACTCAGCTTCGCCTATATGTTCGCAAAAATTGCGGCTGCTGCAAAAGACAAGTCTGGTGATTTCTACCAAAACAAAATTGCATTGGCACAGTATTTTGTAGACCGTATCTTGCCTGAACTCGATGCGCGTTTAGCGAAAATCAAAGCAGGTTCTGACTTGATCATGAACTTCAGCGAAGATTACTTCACCAATCAAGCTTAAGTCGCATTCAATCATAAAAACTGTCTCAATCTAGGTTGAGGCAGTTTTTTTATGCCTATAATAAAATCAGCATAAAACTTGCATATCATTCCAATCATCATATTGAGCATATAAACCGCCATGTCGAATTCAAAAGATAAACTTGAAGGCTTACCTCGTCTACTTGATCGCTTTGGTCATTACGCAGTTGAAGCATTTCATTATTTAGCCCTGTTTATTATCGGCTGTATGATTGCATGGTCAGCCGTACATACCGTGATTGAGATTCTGACGGTTAAACAGTACGCTACCATTGATGATATCTTGCTGCTGTTTATCTATCTGGAACTAGGCGCCATGGTCGGGATTTATTTCAAGACCAATCATATGCCAGTGCGCTTTCTGATCTATGTCGCGATTACCGCACTGACCCGTTTGCTGATTGCTGATATTCAGCATAATCATAAAGCATCGATGGATTTGGTGATTACCACAGGTTCGATCCTGATTTTAGCGGTGGCGATTCTGGTGGTACGTTTTGCATCATGGAACTACCCTTCCGTGATTCGTGGTAAAGATCAGGAACAACCCTTGCCTTCCAACAAAACACCTCGGCCACAAGATGATGAACTGGCATAAATAGAAAAAGCAGGCGGATTGCCTGCTTTTTTAATGTAGGGGTTATGCCACCCGGAAAATACGATATTTGGAATCTACCAGTACATATTTTCCTTGTACCTGCATCCAGTTATAGCCACGTGGCGGCTGATAAAGGCGGTGGTTACGATAGTTAGATACCACATAACGATGACTACGGAATTCTGACGGTAAACGCTCACCACGTTTGAAATTGATGCGTTGACCATAATGATTGCCGCGATCACCATTTGACCAGCGTGGTTGTTCACGGTGATCATAGCGGTGGTCATAACGATCATAGCGGTCTTTATGATCATGATTCCAACGGTTTGAATCTGCCATGGCTGAAGCAGAGACACCAAGCATCAATGTTGATACAAGCAATACGACGGTCTTTTTCATTGTGTGATCCTGAGTTTTTTGATCTAAAACCAGATTAAGAAAAACTCTAGGAGAAAGCATGAATAAAACCCACGACATTGCAAAGCTTTGTAATGAATAGCGAGAAATTATGGAGAATCCACTCCATCCAAAATTTAAAAGCAGATGTCAGATCAGCGAATCATCTCAATGGTAAAGTTGTCATCCGTCACTAAAAGATAACGCCCATCGATCACCACCCAATGTCGACCACGTGGCGGTTCACGCAAAGAATAAGAATCCCAATCCCGCAGCATGTAACGCTCGCTACGGAACTCACCCGGTAGCTCATTTCCCACCACAAAAGACTCGCGGCGATAGCTACGCTCATATTGAGTGTCCGGATAATATTCGACACGAACACCCGGTCGATGATTCCGGTGAGGATAATCATTATTTTGATAGGGCTGATAATAATAGCCTTTCGGTGGCGCAGTCGGTGTCGCGCGCTGATTCGAGAACGCAAACGGGTCTTGTGCAGGCGGTTGATAGGCCGGCCTCTGCTGGTGATAGGAACGGCGCTCTACCCCGCTATAACCACCCCAAGCATTATCCGCATGGCTCGTCATAGGGAGATAGCTCAATATAGCTGCCAAGCCATAAATATAAGGTTGAAATTGCTTCATCGTGATCTCCCTAAAAGCAGAGTGTCTTTCTATTTTAGAATAAAAAACCAGCGCCACTGTTGTCATCATATTTTTTCAGATTAACTGTCCAATTTCATGGATAAAACGCAGCAAGCTGTAGCTTCGCGTAGATATGTTAGAATCAGTTTTTTGGTTTTGAGGCAACATCTGTGGCTGAAATGAATTTTGATCGTCTCTATCAATTTTTCTGTAAAGTGCCTAGCGTACAAGAATCCCGTATTGTGGCGCATGGCGCAGATGGTCAGCATGCCTGGTGGTTTAAATTCAATATTGATGTTGAACATGCCTTGGCATGGCAAACCGTGCAAGAACTTGGGCATGTCCTCAATTATTTATCCACCAATGAACGTTTACCGACCCAGTTTTTCCCTGTATCACCACCACCCTATATGAATGGTGAAGCCAAAGATTTTCTAGGCTGGGTGATCCAATGTAATCATCCGGAATTTAGTCCGGATGTGGTTTGTGACTGGCTAGAGGCGCGCTTACCGAACCCGGTCGATGATGAAAGCCAGTGGAAAATCAAAACCGATTTAAGTGAACTGGAGCAAATGGCCGATAAAGATCTGGATCAGTTGATTCCACCGAGTCCTTAATTTTTTATTGAGGATATATCACTTTCAACACGCTGAATGCCAACTAATCTTCTGAATTTAGCGTGTTGAACACTCATCCTGAATCAGGATAGGTCGTAATCTAAATATTCTTGCGGTGATTCAGAATAAGGTAAAATCAGATAATCATGTTTTAAAATGAGCGCTTTCAGTTGTTGCTGATGGGAGGTGTCTAAAGGATAAATCAACGCCAAATCCTGAATTAAATCTTCAATCTTTTCGGCTTTAAAATCTGCTGTTTTAATCCATCCTAATAACGCTGCTCCGAGGCCGATAAATTCAAAACCATAGGGCTGCATTTTCTGAATCAGCGCATAATTCTCAAAAGGATCAAAATCACAAGAAAAATAGCCATTCGGTAGCATCGCCAATTTCAATGCTTCTGTTTCAACAGCCGCCACTTTAACCATGATTTCAGTATGAGTAGAAATCAATAGATCTTGATTGAAATAAAGCAGTGCTTCTAAGTCATTTTCATCGTAATGCTGCATTTTTTCAGCCAGGCTTTCAAAACGCTGCTGCTGTGCGGGATCATTCAACTGCTGAAGATAATGCTGCAATTGTTTTGGAACACATACATTTTGATACGTTTGCTCCCATCGTGGATCATCGACTTCAATTCCCTTGAGGTCGTCACTAAAATCAACATACAGACGCTCATCCTCGACCGCATGCATCGAGGTGTATTCTGCCTGTGCTCGATCATCCAGAACCAGAAACACTTTTTTAGGATAGACTTCCTGTTTAAGGGAGCGATAGCATTCTAACAGTTCTGCCCAACTTTGAATTTCAACAATATCGGCATAATGATTGAATTGATGCACATCTAAATCAATCGGCTCATCCTGTCTGATATTCAGTTTAATCTTCGCCATTGTGTAGAACTCTATGTATGCTGAATTAAAAAGTGGATAAGCCTGACCATTCCATAAAACGATAGATCCAGTATTTCACTTTGGATTCATCGGCATATTTTGCATAATCCACTGTAATTTGACGTGCATTGGCATTTGTCCATGCGGCATCAAAGTATTGTCCTGCATCTTTAAATACAGGCGCTTGTGCCGAACCGATCACACGCATATCAGTTTCAAGATTATAGTTTTTCAGGTTGCGTGCGGTCAGATTAGCAGAACCGAGAATGATTTCCGCTTGCTGGGTATTGTATTTCAGCAACATCTTACTATGGCACTGTTCACCACGCGTATCGCACCAGCGAATTGGAATACCTGCAGCATGAAGTTCTGATGCGACTTGGCGATTCGGCATGCCATT
The DNA here is from genome assembly GCF_000588715.1 of Acinetobacter sp. 1000160. NCBI lineage: Bacteria > Pseudomonadati > Pseudomonadota > Gammaproteobacteria > Moraxellales > Moraxellaceae > Acinetobacter > Acinetobacter sp. 1000160. The sequence goes on from NZ_JFWP02000006.1 coordinate 101,477, forward strand.
CTTTTGACGGCCAAATGCATCCTTATTCGGGTCGATCATGATCCGGATGTTGACACCACGTTGTTGCGCTTGCTTCAGTGCTTCAATAATATTGCGTTCCGACAAATAGAACATGGCCATGTCCAGATGCTCTTGGCTCTTGGCGGTCTGAATCATTTTCAAGATGCCATCATAAATGGCTTTTTCAGTCAGCACTTGCACCTGCGGCAAGGTTTTGTCTTCGCTCACCCCACCCATAATCACAAAGGGACTGGAACCCTTTGACATGTTGGCAACGGCTTTTTTAGTTTGTAAAACATCAATCGCGGTTGGCCCATCTACCACCAGTGCAACATTGCTATGATGCGAACTGCCATCGTGTGGATTGGCTGAGGTCACCAGACTTTTCCAGCCATCCACCGTATCAACCACCAAGGTTTTACGATGATTGGCCTTGAAGTTAAATAAATCCAGATAACTGCGCAAAGTAATCTTATCTTTACCAAACGGGCTGCTTAACCAGCCACCTTCAGGATTATTGCCCAGGTTTTGACAGCAGATATACCAGAACCCTGACCAGAGCGGATTAGACGCACGCAATGGTTTTAAATCGGTTTCGATCACATCCACACCCGCTTGACGCAATTGTAGATAATGTTTTGGTGTCATGCCGCCATACACCGAATTAATCGGATCGGTAATCACCACAACTTCTACATTTGGATGCAAGCGACGCTTCACGATCAGCGCATCAGTCAATTCTTGCATCAAAGGCAACTGTTTCACCTTAGAAGCGCCGACTTCTTGGTTAAACAGGAACATATCCAGCACAATGGTGGTCTGTGCCTGATCAATTAAATGAAAGACTTCCTTGAAAATATGCTGATCCACCTGTTGCTGGCCTTGGGAATCGATATAGGTCTGATCGGCTAAAAATTTCACATTGGCATGACGCAACTGCCCAGTAAAATCCAGCCCTTTCGGGAGTGGTTTTACTGTGTGGTAGACTGCCGAAGCAATGTACCCAATCGCAAAAATACTCAATATGACCGCCATGTAACGTCGACCTGACCAGTTTAATTTTCGATGGATTCGTTGGAAGATACGCATATAAACAAAAAAAGCCCTAGCCTAATGGTCTAAGGCTAGAGCTTATACTTTGATTTTTCAATAAGATTTAAGTGAAAAATTAGAAGTTAAAATTCACCCCAACGGTAAAGTTACGGCCCACTTGTGGAATCGTGGATAAGAACGATGCATGTTGATAAACCTGATCATCCAGCAAGTTATTGGCATTGAAATACACACGATAATCGCCGACATTGCTGTATTTACCTGAATATGCCACTCCCAGATTCAACATGTTATAGCCTTGGGTATCGGTTTCATACGCTGCAATCTTGTCTTGCTGGAACACATGGTAGTATTCAGCTGAACCGCTAAAGCCATCACCAAAGTCTGCATTCACTTTGGTACCTAGACGACCTGCCGGCACACGCGGTGCATTTTCATTGTCGATCTTGCCACGAACATAATCACCAAACACGCCCACTTTATACATGTCCGAGATCTGGTAACCCGCTTCCGCCTCTGCACCATAGAAACGTGCCTGATCCTGGGTATATTTCACTAAACGAAAATCTTTATAACGGTCTAGCGTTTGCGCATAGATATAGTCATCAAACCAGTTGTGATAGACATGCACATGGTAGTCAAACTTGTCATTGTCATAATGCAAACCGAGTTCGACATTATTTGACTTCTCTTTACTTAAACCATCATTGCCCAGTTCATAGGTATTGGTGGCAAAATGTCCGCCATTGGCATATAACTCTTGCGCCAGTGGTAAGCGCTCCTGATGTGACGCAACCAGAGAAAGTTTATAGTCTGGTGCAAACTCCCAGTTGGCAGCACCAGAAACAGAAAAGGCTGAACCGTCAAAATCTTTTTTGCTTGAATCATCAATATCAATTTTCTGTTTTTCTGCACGAGCTGCCAGTTCAACATGAACATCATTAAATTGTGCATGCTCTAAGCCAAAGATACTCCACTTCTTGGTGGTATTCGGCGCCAAGAAAGCTTCTTCACCAGTAAGTTTCAGTTTTTGCTGACCATATTGCGTACCAATTACCCCTTCCCATGGGCCAATCGGATTGTGTACCAACTCTAAACGTCCATCATAGCCCTTGTTTTTAAAGCGAGTGGCGATGGTGTCTTCTTCAATTTCATCATGTTGATAATCGGTATAGCTGGCTTGCGCACGTAACTTTTTAAAACCAGCAAATGGATCATTCAATTCTGTGCGCACATCATAACGCTCAGATTTCAGGTCAATCCATGGTCCTGCCTCATGTGCGTGATCATGGTCGTGATCGCCATGTCCATGATCGTGATCGTCCTCGCCCTCTTCATGATCATGGTCACCACAGTGCAGATGCGGACGGCCACTCAGATGGGCTTTACAGCTTTCATATTCATGGCTATGCCCCGGCAAGCCATACTGATCCTGACGGTTGCTATAAGAAATTCCGGTAAAGCCGCGATCATAAATCCAGGATAAACCAACATTGACGGTTTCGCCTTTGGCAAAGGTATTGCCGACACGGCGCTCTTTCTCACCTTCATGGCGATAGTCAGGTGCGATATAGTCATTGGCTTCGCGTTTCAGCCCCTCGACCCGTAACGCCACCTGATCACCCAGACCAACCGTGACACCTGCAGTTGCCAGCTTTTCATCACTACCTGTGTTGTAACGTAAGCCAACGCTACCTTCGTAACCTTTTTCAGGCATTGCTGTTGGAATCTTGCTGTCATTGACATTGACCAGCCCGCCAACGGTTCCCGCGCCAAATAATAAGGTAGATGGGCCACGAATCACTTCAACCTGCTTAGCCAGTGCCGGATCTACCGTGACTGCATGATCAGGGGACAAGGTAGAAACATCAATGTTTTCTGATGAATTTTGCAGCACCTTAACGCGTGGGCCATCTTGTCCACGAATCACAGGACGGCTAGAACCTGCGCCAAACTGATTTGAATAAATGCCAGGCTCACTGCTCAGCGCTTCACCAATGGTCACAGCCCCCTGTTGTAAACGTTTTTCATCTACAACGGTATCTGTAACTGCAAAATCTTTTGAGGTTTGCTCAAGCGGATGTGCCTTAATACGTATGGTATCTAAGGTGGTCACCGGTTCATTTTCTGCTGCAAAGGCAGATACAGAAACAGCAGCTAAAATGGATAAGGTCAAAATATTGTGCGGAAATGACATACCGTGTCTCGAATCAGTTGATCGTTATTTTTTGTTATATTATAACATTTCATTTATTTTGCAATAAAAAACAGTCTGACCAAGCACATTTGTTAAACTGCTTGTCCATGTTTGCAATCAATGGTTATTCCCCAACGATATGCCTTTTACTCTGTCACACGCTGTACTTGCTCCACCTTTATCCAAATTGAGTCAGGGACATTTACCTGTCGCAGCCTTGGCGATTGGTTGTATGACACCTGATCTTTATCGATTATTTACACAAGAAAATACCCCTTTAACCCATCAATGGGCAGGTATCTTATTTCCGAACCTGCCATTGGGCCTATGCTTTTGTTTAGTGTGGTATATCCTCTATCGGCCTGTGACTTATCGTTGTCTTGAGATTCAAGATCCTCTAGGGATCAAGTCACTGGATGATTTTATTTCTTTTAGCTTTCTAAATTGCATTGCACTTATCATTGGAATCAGCACACATTTGATTTGGGATGGGCTCACCCATCTTGATTTTCGAACGTTTGCTTTTAAAGAAACGCTGGCTCAGAACATTTCATTGTGGGGTTTTAGTTATCCCTTACATTTTGTCTTGCAGATTGGTTCTTCAATTCTTGCGCTGCCCTTTTTAATAAAAATGTGCTGGCGCTATTATAAAACGCATCAACATCATCATCCGGTTCCGTCCAGACTCAAAGGATTGGCGCTGATCGGTATTGTCCTTTCCATCTTCTATGGACTGTTGTCAGTATTGGACTATAGCCGTCATATTCGTGCTGATCTTTGGAAAAATGAACCTTATTTTTTTATTGGCAAATCGATGAATGAATTTACCCAAGCAGGCTTAACCGTCTTCACCATGACCTGTCTATTATTCTTGTTTTTGGATCGAACTGCCCGTAGCAAATCATTTTAACAAAAAGCGTCTGTTTAAAATTCGCTTGAAAACATTAAGACTTGAGACTATACGTTCAACAAGGCATAATCTCCCCTTCATTGGTGCTGCGCTGTTTACGCATTCACCTTCTACAGCCAATATAGTTTGGATAAATAATTCAATATGATGCGCACTCATTACTGTGGCTCTTTAACTGAAGCCCAAATCGATCAAACAGTGACTTTATGCGGATGGGTTCATCGTCGCCGTGACCATGGCGGTGTGATTTTCCTTGATATGCGTGACCGTGATGGTCTTGTACAGGTGGTGATCGATCCAGATACCCCTGAAGCATTCGCAACAGCAGATAAAGCACGTTCAGAATTTGTTTTAAAAATTACAGGTCGTGTTCGTCGTCGCTATGAAGGTACTGAAAATGCCAACATGGTGAGTGGCCAGATTGAAGTTTTAGGTAAAGAGATCGAAGTTCTTGCAGCTTCTGATACTCCGCCATTCCCGTTGAATGACGAAAATACCAATATTTCAGAAGAAATTCGTTTGAAATACCGTTTCTTGGACATCCGTCGTCCAGAAATGTTAGAGCGCTTACGTTTCCGTTCTAAAGTGACCAACCTGATCCGTAACTATTTTGAAGATCATGGTTTCCTTGACGTTGAAACACCAATCTTGACTCGCGCAACGCCAGAAGGTGCACGTGACTATTTAGTACCAAGCCGTGTTTCAAATGGTAGCTTCTATGCGCTTCCACAATCACCACAGTTGTTCAAACAGTTGTTGATGGTGGGCGGTATCGATCGTTATTACCAAATTGCGAAATGTTTCCGCGACGAAGATTTACGTGCGGATCGTCAGCCTGAATTTACCCAAATCGACGTTGAAACATCGTTCATGAGTGACGATGACATCATGGATTTAATGGAAGGCTTAACCGTTAAAATGTTCAACGAATTATTGAATGTAAAATTCGATAAGTTTGAACGTATGACTTACGCTGACGCAATGCGTGACTATGCATCTGACAAACCGGATATGCGTATTCCATTGAAACTTGTTGACGTTGCAGACTTAATGCAAGACGTTGAGTTCAAAGTATTCGCTGGTCCTGCAAAAGACCCTAAAGGCCGTATCGTTGCTTTACGTGTTCCTGGTGCTGGTTCATTACCGCGTAGTGCGATTGATGAATACACCAAATTCGTAGGCATCTACGGTGCGAAAGGCTTGGCTTACATCAAAGTCAACGAGCTTGAAAAAGGTATCGAAGGTCTTCAATCTCCAATCGTTAAATTCATCGAGCCAATCGTACTTGATCTATTAAAACGTGTTGGTGCCGAGAATGGCGACATCGTGTTCTTTGGTGCAGATAAAGCCAAAGTTGTAAACGATGCGATGGGCGCACTTCGTGTGAAAATCGGTCATGATCTTAACCTTGCAACGTGTGAGTGGGCGCCACTTTGGGTTGTTGATTTCCCAATGTTTGAAGAAACGGATGATGGCAAATGGACCTCTGTTCACCACCCATTTACCCTGCCAAAATCAAGCGTTGAAGAAGTGAAGAACAATCCAGGTGAAGCACTTTCTGTTGCCTACGATATGGTACTGAACGGTACTGAAATCGGTGGCGGTTCACTTCGTATCTATACCTTAGAGATGCAAAAGGCAATATTTGAAGCTTTAGGCATTGGCGAAGAAGAAGCAGAAGAGAAATTCAGCTTCTTACTGAATGCATTACGTTATGGTGCGCCTCCGCACGGTGGTTTGGCATTCGGTCTTGACCGCTTGATTATGCTAATGACAGGTGCATCTTCGATTCGTGATGTAATTGCATTCCCGAAAACCAAGACCGCTGAATGTCCGTTGACTCAAGCGCCAGCACCAGTTGAAGCAAATCAATTGCGTGACTTGGGTATTCGTTTACGCGAAAAGCCAAAAGCTGAAGAAAAATAAACCTTGAGTTTATGCTTCAACAAAAACCCTGCGCGCTGCAGGGTTTTTTTATAATACCGAGTTTTGCTTTGAGATCATGTCCGCTAATGGCATAATAGACTGCTTTTTATTGAGAGGTCAGTCTTATGGCAATGCGTCCTGATGTACGTCGACATACAATTATCATTATTGTGTTTTCACTTGCTCAATGGTTCTTTATGCGTTACATCCTGGCAAATGAACTTTTCAATATGGATACCAACCAACGTATTTTATACTTCTGCGTAAGTAGTCTGGTGGGCGCCTTACTGATTTTTGTAGCACTGATTTATATGGTGCTTAAAGGCAATGCCGATAAATAAGACCTACTAGCATGTCGTTTTACCCTACTCTGCTCCGTATTCTCCCCCTCCCATTTTTGCGTAGTATCGCAAAAGTGGCGGCTTACTTTATCAATCAAAATCCGAATAAAAGTATGCTGTGGAAAACCAGGGTCAATCTTGGGCTGGCTTATCCTGAACTCAGCCAAGCCCAGAAAGAACAGCTTGCGCGTAAAAGCGTGACCAAGCAATGTCTCAGTTATATCGAATCTGGAAAATGCTGGGCCATGCCACCCGAGTGGAGCATTCAACAGATTCATACCGTGCATCATCTTGAAGTCCTGACCGATGCGCTGAGCGATCCTCGTGGCGCACTGATCATTACCCCACATCTGGGAACATGGGAAATGATGAATGCCTGGGTACATCAATATGGCATCCCGACCATCATGTATAAACCGATGAAAGATTCGGGATTCAATGCTTTTGCCTTACATGCACGTCAACGCCTCAACGCAACTTTAGTGCCGACAGATGCTTCGGGTGTTAAAGCTCTATTTAAGAATCTAAAACAAGGTGGTTTCAGTGTGATTCTGCCTGACCATGTTCCCGATCCGTCTGGCGGTGTCGTGGTTCCTTTTTTCGGAATTCCCTGCCTGACCAGTACACTGGCCAGTAAAATGGCACAGAAAACCCAATGTCGTCTGGTAGGATTAAGCTGTTTCCGCCGTGACGATGGTGAAGGATTTGATGTGTATTGCGATGATCTGAATAATCCAGCACTATATGATCGAGATATCGAAGTTGCGACCACTGCACTCAATCAGGCAGTTGAACAGATGATCAACCGCTTTCCTGCTGAATATATGTGGGGCTATAAACGGTTTAGAGGCGGTGATAAGACTGTCTATAAATAATTTACAGACAGCTTATATAAATAAAACCTAATTATTTAAATTTAACCGTTCGATATGCCGAGAATTTTTTCAGCTTTAAAAGTTGCGAAATTAATCTGAGAATTTCTCTCTTGATTTTTAGCGATAGACTTAATTTTTGCTTTTGTTGCAATCTTACCTGTTTCTCCGCCTCATGGCGGACCGCTCGATCTTCCTCCAAATGGCTCGGGAAATTATCATATTTGCTATGTAAATAAAAATCTTGAGCGCAAATTGCAGGTGTTATCTGATAAGACTTGTATTTTCCATACTTCACATCACGACCAAACAAGATATGATCCACAGGAACTAACTCGGGCATATTTTGAATAATCATCAAAAAGTGTTCTGCTGCTTCTCTTGATAGGATATAACCCGCCCCGCCTAAATGCATGGCTTTCAAATGATATAAACTTCTCCCATCCTTTATCAATTTAGGAAAAAAAGATAAATCGACTTCTTTATCAAAAGCTTCTAGCTTGATGATATGAACATCATTAGGAATCCAGGAAAAATCGTTAAAAAATCGCTGTATATTTTTACCCAGGTATACATCATCTTCAAAAATTGCAATGTAATCGAAATTCTGATCAACAATTTTTTTCCAAAGCATAACATGGCTCAATAAACAAGCTACCTCACCATTTGTTAAAACACCTTTACGAGTTAAATCGATTCCTACACTTTTAGCAGCATCCAAAGCGGTTGTTGGTGTAATCGCATCATAAAAATTAAAGGCAATTGAATTTGTTTTAAACTCTTCACAAATATGCTGTCTTCTTTCGGTTGCTGAATCCAGACTAATAACAAAAACACTCATCTAAGAAACCATCATATAGTTATTGAAGAATATAAACTAAGATTATATACAATTAAAAAGTAAAACTTAAACCTAAGTCATAAGACTCTTCTATTTCAAATATAACCACATGATTTAATTACATTTTCAATAGAAGAGTGAAATTTAGTCTTTTTTACTCATTATAAATTTTAATTTGGTTTTATACGGTAGCTGCGCAAGTTGAATAAAAACCCGACTTAATTCCCTGAGTAGCTTTTCTACACCTTTAGGCTTAACTTTTTCTTTATCGCGCCATTGCAAACTAGTTTTAAATTTTTGTTCCTCAGGATTCAAAATATAATCCTGAATACATAAAGTAGGGTTCAGTTGGTAGATCCCCAATTTACCTTCATGGATATATTTTCGGAAAACAATTTGGTCAACATGATCAAGTGCATCTTGATTTTTCATATATTCAAGAAGTGTTACAGCACCTTTATAGGATAAGATATATCCAGCTGCACCTAGATGCGGTTTTTTCAATCGTCTCAAGATAAATTCTTTATTGTTAAAAACTTGTGTTTTTTCCAAGTCTAAAATTACACTTTTATAAGATTTTTCCAGTTTAACAATATCAAAATTCAACCAGTCAGCGTCCTTCAAGAACAACTCTGCATCATCACTTAAATGCACATCATCCTCAAAAATTGCAATGGCAGGCATTTTTTCATCAACAGCTTTTTGCCACAACGATACATGGCTTAATAAACATGCCAATTCATTCCGAGTGAGATCACCCTGACGAATTTTGAAATTAATTTTTTCGGCTTGAGCATCAATCTGAGAAGGTTCAATTGCATCAAAAAAATGAAATGGAATATTTTTTTTCCCGAATTGATCTTCGATATGGGCTCGACGATCAATTGCAGATTTTAAGCTGATAACAAAATTTTCCACACTTTTTCCTTATTTAAACCCAACTGACTTAAAGAAAATAAGATTTCTAATCTGTTGAAAAATTCGACTGAGCTCTAAAATAAGCTTATCTAGTCCAGTTTTTTTATCATATTTTCTTCTGGTTAGACGTTCTTTATACAAATGGCTTGCAAAACGTACACTATCTTTTGTCGAGAATAGCGTCACATCCTGAATACACAAGGCGGGTTTCATCTGATACACAGATAAGACATTCTCTTGAATCAATTTTTCAAACATTAAGTGATCTAAGGCTATCAACTTGTCCAAAGACTGGATATAGCTGATTAATTGTTTTGCACCCTGTAAAGAAAGGATATAGCCCGCCGTCCCAAGATTCTTACTTCGAAGTTCAAAAAGGGCTCTATCGGGATCGCTATTAAATGTTTTAATCTTTTGCCCTAGAGCAACTTTTTGAGTAAATTCTTCAATTTTAACCAGATTCCAGCTTTGATCTATCCATGATGCATCACTCAGAAATTCTTTAACATTTTCCCCTAAGTAGATATCATCTTCAAAAATAGCCATGTGTGGAATATTTTCAGTAATCATTTTCTTCCACAAAAAAACATGACTCATGAAGCATGCAACTTCACCTTTTGTTAAAGACTGCTCATCTATTTTTAGATTGAGTTCTTTAGCAAAAATAGCTGCTGGCTCAGGAGTCAAAGCATCAAAAAAGTCAAAACTTATACTTTTTTTACTAAACTCACTAGAAATATGTTCTCTACGTTCAATTGCTGTAGAGAGACTGATAACAAATTTTTTCATAGTAGTAAAAAGCTGAAGATTGCCAACATTTTACCCTTTTTTTAGATAAGCTTCACCACCAATTCTTGGAGATGACAAATTTGCCCTATTTTTGAGGAATATCAAGAAGAGAGTGCTCGAAATACATCCCTTTTTCATAATAATGACTCAGGGTTTTTCTCTCCTTGCCTGCGAGCTTAATCAGCTTTGGCATTTCAGCAGGCGGGTGATGAATTGCCATATCAATCAGTACTTTTTCTTTCACCCATTGGTGTTTCACCTGAAAATACAGTGCATTTTTATCGCAGTTAATGAGGCACATACTAGGCAAATGCTGACGCATCACCTTCTGACAAGCCACATACGCCACCAGATACTCCAGACGACCAATATGCTGAAACAAATCCTGATAATCGGGTTCAGTTTCTTTCAATTTTTGCAGATAAGCTTTCGGGCTTAATTCAATCGCAGTCACCAGTTCATCAAACCAGTACTTAAAAAATGGATTTTTTGCTGCACTTGCCAATAACCAGTTTTCTAAAACAGGAAAATTTTTGATGGTGGTATTCTTGGCCCGATAATAAGCAAAACTATGGGTATGGGTCTTTTTAACCAGCGCCTGAATCCAGTCCAGACTTTCATAGACAATAGTACTGGCATCTAACCAGATCCCGCCATATTGATAAATCAGTTCAAAACGGAGCAGATCAGCCTTTTGTTGCGGCGTTGCTTTGGGAAAACGACCAAAATCAATATCACAGAAGTTTTTGACGGTATCTGGCGTAAGAAAATGGACTTCATAATCAGGATTGGTCTTCTTGACCTGTTCTACACATTTTTCCACAAATCCGGCCAGTGGACCTTCCCAATACATCCAGATTTTCTTGGGAATAACCGCATCAGGAATGGTCGGATTAAGCACGATCAAATCTGCTTCATTGTCGATGGCTGGATTCACCCCTCTCTTCTTGTTCGAATACATCGTATAGAACTTCAAGAGATAGAATATTTTTTTAAATATTTTCATACAGGTTACTCAGCCATATCTTCAAATCACCTCATTTTTTTACTCAGGTGATTTGACTGGACAATATTAATTAAAAATAAAGATGCTTGAATGCGTAAAAGCGATCACGCCACATACGTTTCTGTTTTTTTAAGCCATGTGAGGCATCACGCTTTTCCAGATCCTTACGCTGAATGCCCTGTGTTGCAACCGTGCCCAGAATATCACTATCCAGACCCGCAGGTTTCACGAACGGCTGCCAAACTCCTAAGCCTTTGCCATTTTTACTGAGCCAGCCCTGGAAGAAGATATCGACAGGCACATGAATCTCTTTACCGAGTTTGACAAACTCCTCAGCGCCTTTTCTTGACCAGACCAGCCCCACCCCCCGGATCGGGAAATAGTAGGCATGCCATAAGTTATATTGCTCGATCTGTACAATATCTTTGGCAAGCTTCTTCTTTTTTGCTGCCAGATTCACCACATACCAGTCTAACTCTTTATGTTGATCCAGATAGTTCAGCAGTGATTGCAGATTATTTTTAAAGTTCGGTAGAACCTGAATATCATCTTCCAGCACCACCAGATAATCGGCATCTGTCTGAAGGAATTTTTCCACACAGCCATAATGGCTCAGATAACACCCAAGCTCGGAGTTGATCAGGCTACGTCCTAAAATGCGCTGCGCCTCGGCATCATCATATTGTTTAAATTCAGACAGCGCTTTGCCACGGCCATCGTAGGCAGAAAAACGAATAAACGGCCAATCTTGTTGCTGCAACTGCGCGGTTGCACTCGCCAGACGTTGATCACTACCATCTAGGTTAATCAGATAAGTTACAACTTTCATTCTTTATCCTTCGGCTGTTTGCGCCAATAAAACGTGGGGTAAGTAGCCCGCCAATTTCTGATTTAAAGCCGTATAAATCTGCTGTGCTGCAGCATCGCTCAACTGATCCAGACTTTGCATGCAGCCATATTTGATCTGCGCATTGTTCAGGCTGTGCAAGAAGCTATTTAAACTACTTTCATTCTTTAAATAAGCAATCTCAAGATCAGGCTTTAACACTGCTTCATTATGCTTAATCTTTAAATGATTCATCAATGAAATCGGGTTAATCTGCTCGACACTGCGGAATTTATACTGGATCTGCTTTTCCAGAAACTCCGGATGCGCAAGCAAATAGTCTTGCAGGATGTTACGGTCCACTGCATGCGGATAATGGTGAATCTCAAAAAACTTTTTAAATCCAAGCATATCTGCCCCCAACATTTGCGCAATCATATGTTTGGGTTGAATCGGCTTGGCAAAATACTGATTTAACAATTGGCGGTACCAGAGTTTGGCCTTGAGCGCAAAACTACTTTGCCAATGACCATAAATCACCATTTTCTGGTCGATAATAATATCCTCTAACTGCGCTGGCGCATTAAAGAAAAAATCGTCATTCAAATAGAAAAAGTAATCTGATAACCCCTGGATATTCCATAGCATGGTTTCAATCGAACGGGTATTGAAGGTGGGTAAATATTGTTCATAACCGGCAAAAATTTCACGGTGATCCACAATCCGGATCTTGCCGGCTTCACAAATGCCGTCCGTGACAAAGTCATCAATCCATTGCGGTTGCTGCGCATCGGTCACAATGTAAATATGACGGCAAAATGGAACGTACTTTAAAATAGATGCAACGTTATAGTAAATTTCATGGTTACTGGCAAAGCGGGTATCACTTACCGCATCAGAGGCTTGTGCCTTCCCCTGATACTGTAGGCGTTTTTGCTTTAATTTTGGATCATTACCATCTACCCAGGCAATCACCACATCAACCGGTTGCATCATTTCACTCATCAATTCACTCTTAAACAATTAGAAAGCACGAAAATACGGCTAAAGATGTTTAATCTCATCTCCTATGATAACACCACTGATCTGTTTAACGTCAGCCTCTTTTGGTAAGAGCATTCGACGCTAAAAGATGAATCATTTCATATAAATCAATATATTATATTTATTGAGTATTTTGTTGTTTTACACCGTATCGTTCTATCATGTGTTTATCGTATTTTCCCTATCTATGAAGCCAAGCTTAAATCTCACAATCCTTAACAAAATCAAACCTTTTGGAATAAGACAGTAAAGAAAATCTGTATATTTTTATTAGACGAATTTAAGCATATTTACTATAATTATCGATTACTTTTTCGGGATTACACCTTTTTTTAAAATGATTAACTATGACTATTTTGAATATCAAGCCAAAGTAATTAGAACTAAATTTGTTTCAGATAAAAAGTATCTCACTAAACGTTTTATGTGTAAGTTGGGCTATGCGCCTGACTTTGGCGCACCCAAAAGCTTTAATGAAAAAGTCACGGCGCGCATGATCTATGAAAGAAGTCCGTTACTGACCAAGCTGGCAGATAAATGTGCCGTCAGAGATTTAATTTCAGCAAAAGTAGGAAATGACTATTTGGTTCCTCTGCTTGGCGTCTATGCCTGTGCTGATGAAATCGATTTTGAGCAGCTACCGAATCAGTTTGTGCTGAAATGTACGCATGACAGTGGCAGTGCCAAGATTTGCCGTGATAAAAGCAAACTTGATGTCACCACGGCCAAGGCTAAAATCAAAGATCACATGAAAAAGAACATGTATTTCAGAAAACGTGAGTGGCACTACAAAGACATTTGCCCCAAAATTCTGATTGAACAATATGTAGAACTCTATGTTGATCCTGTCAGCAAATCCACCATTACCACATGCCGGGTACACTGCTTTGAAGGCCGTCCAGAATATCTGGAAATTGATGTACAAGATACCCAAGGTAATGACTATTCAAACATGTATGATACTGAATGGAACTTACAGCCCTTTCGTGTCGATCTGAAAGATAACTCACCCGATGCTTTAGCCAAACCACCACAATTGGAAAAAATTATTGAATTGTCAGAAAAACTCTGTTTTGCGTATGGTTATAGTCGAGTAGATTTCTTATTATCTCAGGATCACGTTTACTTCAGTGAAATTACGCTCACCCCAAATGCAGGACGAATGGTCATTACACCGGTAGAATGGGATTTAAAACTCGGTTCACTGTGGTTATCCTATTAACCGTCCATCATGTATGTCGAATCTGTTAGGTACTTATGAAAATAGCGATTGCTGGAACTGGGTATGTCGGGTTGTCAAATGCAATGCTATTTGCACAACACCATGAAACCGTTGCCCTTGATATCCTACAAAGTAAAGTAGATTTACTGAACAACAAGGTGTCACCGATTCAAGATCATGATATTTCCCTGTTCTTAAAAGAAAAACAACTGAATTTTACAGCGACTACAGATCAGCAGCAGGCTTTTCAAGCTGCTGATTTTATTATTATTGCCACGCCCACCGATTACGACCCACAGACCAATTACTTTAATACCCAAAGTGTTGAGAGTGTAATTCAGGATGTACTGACCATTAACCCAAACGCGACCATGATCGTCAAGTCAACGGTTCCTGTGGGTTTCACCGAGCAAATCAAACAAAAATACCAGACCGAAAATATTATTTTCTCACCTGAATTTTTGCGTGAAGGCAAAGCCTTACACGATAATCTCTATCCATCCCGCATCATTGTGGGAGAGCAGTCTGAACGTGCCCAGCACTTTGCAGATTTGCTGGTAGAGGGTGCACTCAAGCAGGATATTCCAGTATTGCTGACCCATTCAACTGAAGCTGAAGCGATTAAGCTGTTTGCCAATACCTATCTGGCGATGCGGGTGGCCTTCTTCAATGAACTGGATACTTATGCACAAAGCTTCGGACTGGACAGCAAGCAAGTGATTGAAGGCGTCTGTCTTGATCCGCGTATTGGCAGTCATTATAACAATCCCTCGTTTGGCTACGGCGGTTATTGCCTGCCAAAAGATACCAAACAGTTATTGGCCAACTATAACAATGTACCAAGCAACCTGATCAAGGCGATTGTTGATGCCAACCGTACCCGTAAAGACTTTATTGCCGATTCGATTATCGCAAGAAACCCGAGTACGGTCGGTATTTATCGTCTGGTGATGAAAAGCGGTTCGGACAATTACCGTGCCTCGGCGATTCAAGGGGTGATGAAACGCCTGAAAGCCAAAGGCATTGAAATCATCATTTATGAACCCACCTTTCATGAAGATAGCTTCTTTAAATCGAAAGTTACCCAGGATCTAAACGAATTCAAGCAATCATGTGATGTGATTATTGCCAATCGCCTGTCGAATGACTTACTAGATGTACAAGATAAAGTTTATACCCGAGATATTTTTGGAGGCGATGAATGAAAGTTCTAGTCACAGGCGCTGCTGGATTCATCGGCTTTAGTGTTGCACAAAAACTGCTTGAACGCGGTGATGATGTGGTCGGTTTTGATAATTTTAATGATTATTATGATCCATCCCTGAAAGAGGCACGTGCCCAGCAATTACAGTTACTGGCTGAACGCAACGATACAGGCAGTTTTACCCTGATCAGGGAAAACCTTGCCAATAAAGCAGCGGTAGATCAGTGTTTTACAGAACATGCTTTTGACCGTGTGATTCATTTGGCGGCACAGGCCGGTGTGCGTTATTCGCTGGAAAATCCGCATAGCTATGTGGAAAGCAACCTGATTGCCTTTACCAATATCTTGGAAGCATGCCGCTACGCAGCAACGCCTCACCTGACCTATGCCAGTACCAGCAGTGTCTATGGCGCCAACACCACCATGCCCTTTAGCGAACAGCACGGCGTTGACCATCCGCTACAATTTTATGCAGCAACCAAGCGTGCCAATGAGCTGATGGCACATAGCTACAGCCATTTATTTAAACTCCCGACCACAGGCCTACGTTTCTTTACCGTCTATGGACCGTGGACACGCCCAGATATGGCTTTATTCAAGTTCACCAAGCATATTTTTGAAGGCAAACCGATTCCAGTGTTTAATCATGGCAACCATACCCGTGATTTCACCTATATCGATGATATTGTGGAAGGCATTATCCGCACCAGCGACAAGATCGCGACACCTGATGAAAACTGGGACAGCAACCATCCGAACCCTGCGACCAGCAATGCCCCGTTTAGAATCTTTAATATTGGCAACAATCGTACCGTGAAGCTGATTGAATATATTCAGGCCATTGAACAAGCTGCGGGTAAAGAGGCGATTTTAGAGCTGCTTCCGCTACAGCCTGGTGATGTGCCGGATACCTTTGCCGATAGTTCGGCACTGGAAAACTATGTTAACTACAAGTCAGCCACCTCGGTTGTGGATGGCGTGAAAAACTTTGTGGACTGGTATCGCCAGTATCACAATATCTAAGTCCCTAAATATAAAAAAATCAGGCAGAACGCCTGATTTTTTTATGCTTGTCATCCCTGCTTTAGAAATGACCCGTACTAGACTTATTGCCAAGACTCTTTGATCCAGTCGGATGGCAACACATAGCGATACCATTTACCGCCACCACCGCTGATCGCGTCAGGTGGGTTGATCTCACCATGGAAAATAATAATTTTTGCACCTTTCGGCTTAACTGGCGGCTGGAAGTAAGCAAAAGGAACTTTTCTTAAACAATGGTATTTATAACTCTTGCACCAGTCTTTATCCCAATAGCTGAGCTTGCCTTCTTTATGCATAAACCAAGACAGATATTCCTGCTCGTTACGGAACTTCTCGCGGATTTCATCAAAGTGCTCGCGGAAATATGGCAGGACGTCAGGGAAAGCACCCAGTTTAAAACGATAAACCGAGCTGTTGCCGGTAATCCGCCACGGACGTTTCCAGTCATGAATCACCAGAAACTCACCTTCGGCTTGAAAGAAGCAATCAATATTATCGACAATGACCACATCCAGATCGATAAACAACGCATTACCTTTTAAACCATACAAATCAGGTTCAAAGGTCGAAAGCTTGTTCCAGCCGCGTTCAGGGCTGCCTGCCGGCAGATCCAGCGACGGAATCGGGAAACATTGAATAGCAGGGTCAATGCCTTCGGTACGGTCCGTCAGGCAGACCATTTTAAATGGCAACGTCAGATGACGTTTGACCATGTTATAGAGACGGTTAACGTACTCGGCACCATATTTGGTTCCCCATTTCATACACAAAATGACATTGTCTTCAGGAGTTGCCGAATCTTGTTGAATATCTACCATCTGATAACCTTAATTGCTTGAGATATGCTGTTCCGCTTTATGATAAAACTTAAAAACGTTCAGACATATGCACTGAATATAGTGCCATCTTAGCATACAGCCTAGGCATTTTTTTACTATTAATTCGTCAATAAAAAAGCGAAGCCGAAGCTCCGCCTTTGTACTGCTTTGAACTTATTTGATATAAGTTAACCAGTGGGCATATTTGTCATTACGGCCTTGAACCGCATCAAAGAACGTCTTCTGGATTTCAGTGGTGATCGGACCACGTGAACCACAACCGATTTCACGGTCATCATACTCACGGATTGGCGTCACTTCAGCCGCAGTACCGGTAAAGAATGCTTCATCTGCAATGTAGAATTCATCACGGGTGATACGGCGCTCAACCACTTCATAGCCTAGATCTTTAGCAATGGTAATCACGGTTTGACGGGTAATCCCTTCCAGTGCACCACCCGCTAGGTCAGGGGTATGTAACACACCATCCTTGATCAGGAAGACGTTCTCGCCTGCACCTTGGCAAACAAAGCCTTGTGGATCAAGCAACATGGCTTCATCATAACCCGAGCGTGCCACTTCCTGATGCGCCAGAATCGATACCGTATAGTTACCACATGCTTTTGCCTTACACATGGTCACGTTCGGATGATGGTGCGTGAATGAAGAGGTTTTTACACGAATACCGCGTGCCATGGCTTCTTCACCGAGGTATGCACCCCAGCCCCATGCTGCGACTGCGGCATGAATGGTATTTTCTGTCGCTGCAATGCCAAGCTTTTCAGAACCAATCCAGATCAATGGACGTAAATAGCAAGATGCCAGTTTATTTTCACGCACAACATCGATTTGTGCCTGTTCTAATGTCGCTTGATCAAATGGAACATTCATTTGATAAATTTTTGCTGAATTTAATAAGCGCTTAGTGTGATCTTGCAAACGGAAGATTGCGGTACCATTCGGTGTTTCATAAGCTCTGACGCCTTCGAAGACACCCATGCTGTAGTGTAGTGTATGAGTCAGGACGTGAATTTTTGCATCACGCCAATCAACCAATTTTCCATCTTGCCAAATAAAACCATCACGATCAGCCAAACTCATCGCACATACTCCATTTTCTTTTTTACACAATTATTCACTTTCCAATGCTTGCGCAGTTGGATCAATTAATCTTTGCCATAACTTGCAAACGATCTCCCGGGTATCGCGCCAATCCGCAGCATTGACTTGCATAGATTGATTTGCAAGCGCTAGACGGTGGCTCTCAGTTCGTTCACGGAGATAAGCGTGTATTAATGCTGTGGCATCTTCACTGGATAAGCAGCCTGCTTTAGCAGCATCTTCTAGAATTCTTACATTATCGGAAAAATGGGCGAGATCTGTATTCGTCCCACTCCATGCAAGCACAACATACTGTGCCATAAATTCGATATCAACGATACCACCTGAGTCCTGTTTTAAATGAAAAATACCATGTTTTTTTTGCTCAGTAGATGATCCCAAATGATCTTTCATCTTTTGACGCATTTTTAACACTTCTTCACGTACTTCATTTTCATCACGAACTTGCGTCAGGATTTGGCAGCGAATCTGCTCAAATTGCTGGCATAAACTTTGATCCCCCGCAATCGAACGGGCACGGACTAAAGCCTGATGTTCCCATAACCATGCGTTTTTCTGCTGATACTGTTCATAGGCTTTTAAACTGGTCACCAGCATGCCTGCTTCACCCGAAGGTCGAAGACGCGTATCAATTTCATAAACACGTCCATCCAGGGTTTGCGTGGTCATCAGTGACATAAACTTCTGTGCCACCCGAATCGCAAACTCGGCCCCACTAATGCCCTTACGGCCATCGGTTTCACCTTGCTCTTCAAGCGCATGGATAAACACCAGATCTAGATCTGAGCCATAACCCAGCTCGATGCCGCCTAATTTTCCATACGCGATCACAGCGAAGCCTTTACGATCCAGACTACAACGTTGCCCATCATTCCCCAAAGGATAACCATGCCGTGCTGCGACCGCTTCATAGGCCAAACGTAAGGTTGCCTGTACACTCACTTCGGCAATATCGGTCAGTGCATCCGATACTTTCATCAACGGACTTTCTGCCAGCACATCACTGGCAGCGACGGTCAGGACATTGCTCTTTTTAAATAAGCGCAATACCCGCATCTGGTCTTCAACTTGGTCAATCTCGATGCGCAACAATTGCTGACGTAAAGAGTCTTCGAGGTCTTTGCGTTGTGGCAGACCAAAATCCATCGACAGGAATTCATCGAGTAAGACTGGATACTGCGCCAGTTCTTCACAAATCCATGGGCTGACGGTCGACATTTTTACCAGTCGCTGCAAGGCACCGCGGCTTTCCATTAACATCACCAGATATACGGTACGGCGCAGTACCGACTCGACCAATGGCATCAAGCGCAACAAAGCCACTTGCGGCTGATCCGACTGTAAAATCGCTTCAATCAAATGCGGCCAGAATTTCTTTAACCGTTCCAAAGCACTAGCAGGAATTTTACGTAAGGCTTGCCCATGCCAGAAGTTCTGAATCAGGTTTCTGGCATTGTCATCCAGTACCGCATTGAGTTTTTGTTCAAGCTGGACAAAATCATCCACCGGCTCAGCAAACTCTTTTTCCTGAATTAATTGCTTAAACTGGACTTTGACCTTGTCGCGCTTCTGGTTTAACACTTCAAGGAATGCTGCCCAATCGCTAAAGCCCAAGGTATCCAGCATCCGCTGTCTCAGTTCGGGTTCGGTAGGCAAGGATTGAGTCTGCTGATCATTCAAGGCCTGAATCGCATGTTCCACCCGTCTTAAAAACAGATAGGCATCTTCCAGATCAATCACCGCTTGTTGATCCAGCAACTCCGCTTCACCTAAATGATGTAAATTGATCAAACATTGACGATCTTGCAGTTCACGCTTCGATCCGCCGTAGATGAGCTGGAACACCTGCACAATAAATTCAATTTCACGAATTCCGCCTGCGCCGAGCTTAATATCTTCTTCAATATTACGGCGCATGACTTCACGCTCAATCATCGCCTTCATTTCACGCATGGCAGCGAAAGCGGAATAATCAACATAACGGCGGAATACGAACGGACGCGACATGTCCAATAACTCTGAACCTGCTTTGCCACCCGTAATTACGCGTGCCTTAATCCAGGCATAGCGTTCCCATTCACGCCCATGCTGGCTCAGATATTTTTCCAGCCCGCTATGGCTAATGGCCAAAGCCGAACCATCGCCCCACGGACGCAAGCGCATATCGACGCGGAACACAAAACCGTCAGCAGTGATGTGATCGAGTAGATAAATCAGTTTCTGTCCCCACAAAATACAGAACTGCTGCACATCAATACATTTACGCCCATTGCTTTCGCCCTGTTCATCGAAAGCAAAAATCAGATCAATATCACTGGACAGATTCAGTTCTTGTGCAC
This sequence comes from Acinetobacter sp. 1000160, assembly GCF_000588715.1. Classification (NCBI taxonomy): domain Bacteria; kingdom Pseudomonadati; phylum Pseudomonadota; class Gammaproteobacteria; order Moraxellales; family Moraxellaceae; genus Acinetobacter; species Acinetobacter sp. 1000160. The sequence goes on from NZ_JFWP02000006.1 coordinate 121,949, forward strand.
CCAGCTTGCCCATTCCGATGACAATCAGATCCTGCAACTGGCCTGAATAGCCGATCGGTTCACCATGTTTGGCCAATAAAGACGGTAAGGCAAAAGCTTTGGCAGCACAAATAGAGGCATCGGCAAAATCAGACAGTTCACGGGTTAGCGTGACCACATTGGTCAATTGATTGGCATCCTGCCAGATCCAGCGGAACATCAACTTGGCACGCAGCACACGTAAGGCTTTCATCCAGGCCTGTTCATTGCTGATCTCAGCCACAGCCTGTTGAACTTTTTGATAGATGGTTTCAGTCGATAATGACTCAAGGAATTGATCTTGGTGATAGTCTTGTTCTAATTCTGCTTGGTATAAATTTAAAACCTGTTCAGCATATTGGCTTGCAACCAAGGTTTTTTGTAGCTGTTGCGCATTCATATCAAAAGGCTCGACTGATGTCATCTCATCTTGGTTAGTTATATCAGTTACAAGCTTATCTTTAAAATCACTTTAGACTAATTTTGCTTTGGTTTTCGCTTGAGTTGTACACAAATCAACCTGCTCACGCTCTATCGGGAGCAGTACCGTAAATACCGTGCCTTCCCCTTCATTGGAAGTCACATTGATTTCCCCCAGATTCATTTCCACAAAGCGTTTGCACAGGCTTAAACCCAGTCCGGCACCTTTCTCTCCTGCGGTGCCTTTATAGCTCATGGTAATGCGCGGCTGGAATAAATTCTTGATTTGTTCCGGGGTCATACCCAACCCCGTATCTTTGACATACACCTCAACATAGGTACCTTTATGTTGTGCCTGAATATAGACTTTGCCTGAGCCATCCACATCGGTAAATTTCAGGGCATTGGACACCAGATTCTGAATCACCGAGGTGATCATGTTCATATCGGCATAGACTTTCAGGTTTTCATCGACTTCATTAATCAGTTCAATATTCTTCTTGATCGCCAGTGTTTTCAGAATATCGGTCACAATATTGGTAATCTGGCGCAACTTGAAGTTAATCGGATGATAGACAAAGCGCCCACCCTCTGCCATTGCCCAATTCAGTAAGCTTTCCAATAGGTTATAGGTCGACTGCGAAGTATCATAAAGATAATCGGCAATATTCTGGATGCTCGACTCGTCTAGGGTATCACGTTCTTTGGCCAATATTTCCGCAAAACCGAGCAAACCATGAAATGGTGCACGCAGGTCATGGGAAATAATGGAAAAGAATTTGGTTTTACTAAAATTCAGTGCAGCTTCTTGTTCGTATAATTCTTTGAGTTCATCGTGGTTAAATTTCAGTTCCAGCTGTTGCATGAAGTTAATGCAATGCTCTTGTAGCAATTGTTTTTGTAACTCACTAAAGCCTTGTGCCGCTTCATCAAACAGAATGATATAACCGAGTGAGGTTTGATCCGGATGCCTGAGATGTAAGGCAATCGCTGACTGGACTTTCTTTTTAATCGGATGTAAAAATGCCAATAAGGTCTGATATTGTGGATGATCACAGTCGACCAGATCGCCATTGACGAAAAGTGTATTTAGGCTTTTGCTAATTTTGGAGGTATCTATTGCTTGTAATTTTTCAGGGCAACGATGCCACAGATAAGGTTCCTGATGAAAAGCCAGCAAGGCCGTACTGGCTTGCATGAGTTTTCGATTGAACTGTAAAAATTGCTCAAGCAAGTTCTGCTCTGAGTTTAGCCCCAAAGAAAGAGATATTTTACAAGCGCTTAGCTTCTCGGCTTGCTGTAGTTCTAATAATTGAATCGCCATTCCCGCCTCTCGAATATTTTCGTTATACGGTTCTTTACGTTTTATAGAAAAAATGTGAAAACTATCACTTAGTATTAACAAACTTTAACAGAAAAGGCAATTGTTGATTTAATCAATTCGCAACAAAACGTGAAATTTCATTGAATTTTAACTTAGGCCTAGTCTAACATTAACAATAGATAAACTACCTCTATTACTTATTTTATTATGTCGCTGCAACTTTATTAGTTATTCAAGAGCAAATTCGTCTTATTCAGATATTTATGAATAAAGAGTAAATTCAGATATTTATGAATAAAGAGTAAAAAAAGCTCTCTTAAGAGGACTTATTTCTATTGGTCAGCAAAATAATTGTTTTTGGCTTATCCATTGCTTCATATTTCATATTTGCCTCATTAATTTTTTTAATAAAATTATCTGCTTGCTTGAGTTTATCCTCAAGTATTAAGAATAAAAATCCAAAAAATATAAGAGCTGAAGATATAACCACCATAATTAAGGCAGTTATAAACTGTACATCTTTTAAATTTATTAAAAGCAGGAAAAGCATTGCACCAGAAGTTGTGAAGATAAAATATCCAATTACAAATAGAAATCGTCTCCAAGTTGGTGTTAGAAACAAAAATGGGGTAAAACATAAATCTGACTCTAAGTTAAGTGTGTGACTCTTTTTATAAGTTATAAATTGATAGCCATCATCAAACAAAGTAACCATATGATCAAAATTGACTAAATAATTCTGATGCAACTCTATAAGTTTATTGACCAAGTTATGGTCTACATTTGGGCTTTTAGCAAGATCCTGAGCAGCTCGATCTAATACGAGTTGATTGGTCTGCCCTTTATCAAAATACTTTTCAAAATATTGAATACTCGAAGTTAGTCTGTCAGAGATTTTTTTATGCTTTAGGCTCGTTATCTCATGCCTTTTAAGAAACAATGTAATTATAGCTGCTAGAGCACCTGCTATAGGTGCAACGAGTTTCCAATCAATTTCCATCTGACATTACTCCTTCACAAACAGACTCGGAATAACGGGCATCCCACACCACTGAGCTATGCTGTTATAACTTCTTCCTAAACTTTTAAGCAGATCCAAAGCTTTGCCACCTTTTTCAGCTAAATCATTTGCCTCAGTTCCCACTTCATTTGCTTCTTTTAAAAACTTAGCTAATTTCTTCATACCATTAGAGTCTTTAACATCTTCAGGATTATCTGAGTTTCTATTGTTTTCTAAAGCGTTTTGAATAATTGCAAGTTTATTCTTCAAAGCATCACTATCAGCAAGATCGATCAGCTCCTCTAGATCATCATTAGATTTTAATATCTCCGCTTTATGATTGATCACTGTGGATTGCGAGTTATGTAATTGGTTAATTATCGTAACTGGCGGATGGGAAATAGGAGAGAGTGTTTTATCTACAATGGCTTCCAAACTCAATATACGTCCTTGTTGTAATGCAATAATCTCTTTTTGGGACTCAACTTGGAACTTCACTAAATTCAGTTGATTCTTGAGTTCTAGAGCTTTTAAAGGTGAAATAGCAAATTCATCTGGGCTTGTTTCCCCTTTTAGCACTAACTCGTAGTCGTGTAGAGCTTTTTCAATCGTTTCGATATTTCCATTTTCAGATTGAATGACCATCCGTACATTCAAATCATGCTGTTCAATTCTAACGGTTGCATTTTGTTCAGGATATTTATCTCTTAAGACTGTTCCAAAATAGCTCAGAATACTTAATCCAGCTTGGTAATATTCTGGTTCAAAAGTAATACATCTATCAATTTTAATATTTTTTTCATCTCTACTCGATGCATCGTGAGGAATTTCTTGTATCTTAATATCTAATTGGTCATTACCAATTCCTAAAATCAAAAAAGGATATTGAAACTTAAGTGGAGATACTCTTTCTAATCTTCTCGCAGCTCCTTTTACTCCTCTATATCTATTAATAAGTGTATTAAAATTAGAATATTTGTTTGCAGAGAAATTTAAAGTTAATAAAATGGGTATTGATACATCTGAGTTTTTATGCCCCAATTCAATATCATTATATATCCATGACATTAAATTTGATGACATTGCTATATTCGACGATACTATCCTTACAAAGCAGTTATCTTTAGCTAGACCTAAATTTCTAAGCAAAATTGATTCATTTGATGGATGATTTATAGAGCGTTCATCAATCCACCCTAATTCTGACAATGCTTTTCCAAAAATATCTCTCTCAGATGGAAAATCACGACCTATTTCATGGGATTCAGAAAGATATTTATTTATATTAGACTCAAGAATATTACAAGCTTGAATTATCTCATCTAACAAATTTTTATGATTTTCATTAAAATTTTCCCATGCGCCCAGATAACTTAAAACTTCATTAATATACATTTATTAACTCTTATAAATTTAACATTGTTAATTTGATGTATTTATAACATTTTTATTATTCTAAAAAAATATTGAACGAATGAACTTATGTTTATTCTTTCAAAAGAACACTTAATCTGTTTTTTTGCCCCAAAACTCTCAGCAAAATTTCTTTACCTAAGTCAGCAAAATCGCATGTTGTGCAGGATCCGCTGATCCTAAAGTTTTAATAACAAAAACCCAAAAATATCGTAAAAAAACAAAACGTTAGATATTAAAAAACCCCAAGCCTTTAATACCAGCTTGGGGTCTTTGAATCTTGGTCCCGAGGGTCGGGATCACAGTAATGTAAATGATTCAAAGAGTTATATGCATAAGTGTGGAAATAGTGTGCAAATCTCAGATAAATGAGCGAAATATCAGGAACATAGAAACAATGGTTTAAGGAGGGTTTTAGCCACCTGTTCTTAAACTTTAGGTCATGAAAAATAGAGGTTACAAAAGTTACAGATATTTATTTATATAGTTAAATATATGATTATTATTAATAAAATATATAAAATATAAAAGTTACATATAGGTTACTTTGAAGTTACATGTAACCTCTTTTCGAGGTTACAAGCTGTAACCCCTTATATATATGATTTATATAGATATTCTATCTTTTTAAAAAAATCCGTAACCTCATGTAACCTCTATGAAGTTACAAAATATATTATTAATAATCATATACTTACATCTTGTAACTTCTATCATTTTTAAGTTGTAACCTCTAAACACCTATAGTTTTCAGGTTTAATAAATCTCTTAATTTCCCTATTTTTTATTTAGTGCATTGGATTGCATCAAAGCGCATCTAATATGAAATTAAAAAAGGGCTCTAAACCTTATGAAACATAACGCTTGAACATAATTTCTCTGTGCATCAAAAATGAGACATTTAGCAACTGCGCAGGCGGGAGAGGAGACTGCGTTTGCCCCTCCTGCTCCTGTCTTAGCTTGCTTTGGTCCTAAGGAGATTCCCCCCTTTCACTTCCATGTCCTTCACGAGTTAAATACAAGCGAAAAAAAGCCACGCAATGAATTACGTGGCCTGATAAAACTAAAATAAATATATAATTTGTATACGTTTTTTGCTATAATTCAGGTATCTATAACTTTGATTCAGAAGAAATTAAGTCATATTCTTTAAAACGAATCACCTCTATCCCGAGTTGATCGTTTATTTGTTTTAATAGATTCTGATAATAAACAATTTCATTGTAGTAAAAGACTCGGGCTGCCTTCTCAATATCACCAAATCCACCCGAGTTCTGCGGTACCACCCCCATGAGTTGAGGTGGGATTCGATGCCCTGCCAGCTGGTCATCTCGACTGGCAATCTTGATATTATAAAACTCATCTTTAGCAGCTACTTCAGCCAATGGAATTACATTGAGCCCTTTCTCTTTTCCACCAGGTGTATAAACCAATAAGTTTTTAAAATTGCCGGCACCTTTGGAATTTGCCAGTGAATCTTCAAGGTCATCTACATCCTTTTGATTTTTTAAGGCATCAGTAATATGTAGAATAAAACCAGCATGTGCACCATTCTTGTAATAACGTCGACGGAACAGAGTTGCAGCTTCATTCAACAGAATTGCATTAATACTGCTCAAATAATTCGGCACTCCATAGATTTCTTGAGTGATATCTACATCCGAAACATGAATAATTTCATGCGGCTCAAATTGATGTTGTTTAGCTTGAAATCCATCTAATTGATAAAACGACTTTAGATCTAAACCCTTCCTCATATTGATTGCTGGCCGTGAAGTAATTTTTAATACTCCACGGAAACGGTTGTATTGAATATGAGCATAAGAGTTTGCATAGGTGATGAGATTCAAAGCCAATAAATTGAAATCATGGCGACTTAACAACGGATGAGGAATAAAATCATTAAAAAGAATATTTCTTTTGATGACGATAGCACTAGTATGGTGACTTGTTCCACGGTACAGCTTGGACGTGGCCACAATGTCATAAGGTAGTTCATACCATTCCTGCCATTCTGGACAATAACCATATTCGAATAATGTATGCCCATCCAGTACCGGCTCTGGATCTCCAAAACTTCTTGTTAGTATTTTGGGTGCTGGGGCTGGTGTGGCAATAGTTGTAGATGGATTGTTTACTGGAGCATGGTCCACAGACATTTGCTCCAGACTTGGAAATAGGCTTGAGACAACTTTGTCCAATATTTTCATGAATTAAATACTCTGATACGGCTTTGACGTGCGCCTTGATGTTCTGGATCTGGAATATGAATAATTGGTGCTTTCTCCAATCCATTCATTACTGCCCAGGCTATGTCACCGTGTCCCGTTTCAGCACTTCGACTTGTGACAAGTGTTTTATTACCCCCGCCACCAGTTAATGCCTTTTTGATCGACAAAAATGACTTAGCCACAATTTGCAAACCGGCATCAAAATGCAGTCTGCGTTTTTGGAATAATTCTTTAACCCGGAGGCCCATACGAATTTTTAATTCTGGTGTGTAGTTCAATCGGGTAAGCTGCGGAAAAAATATCTCAACGTGTTCTGCCACGGCCAAGCCATTCCCTGTATTATCAATCCCAATAAAAGTGACGTTGTAACGCCCGCAAACCTTTTTGATATACAAGGCCTGTTCGCTGGCCTTCATACCTTGAAATTGTTTAATTTCTAATATGCGATATGGCTCAAGTGGAGTAGTTGGCGGGGCAATTACTGCGAGGGCTGCATTATCCCCTGTGAATGATGGATCGTAACCGAGCCAAACTTCCCCGGCGTAACGTGGATTTTGATTTGGAAAAAAGTCCTTCCACACCTCCCAGCTGTCGACCATGTTAGGGACGATATCTTTAAGTGGGAAATAAGATCCTGAATCATCAATAAACTCACAATCGAATAGATTGGCAAACTCTTCATCGCCATATTCGGCAAGCAGATCCTCACGATCAAATAGATCACAGCCTTTTTCTTCGGCATCTGTCAGCGTGACAATCTGCCTTGTTTTTCGGTCAGCACATTTGACTGGGGCTTTCAAAGCCGACTTACTGACATCGATCTCAATAGGCAATTTTCGCTTGCTGTCTTTACCAGTCCAGAAAGCATAAGCTTCATGCAAAATACTGGAGGGAGTCGACATATAAATTTGCTTATACATCTTTTGGGATGCCATCGCTGAAGCGACTTTTTTGAACTGTAAAAATTTACGAATCCAAAAGAATTCATCCATGATGACATCACCATGGCGGCCTTGGGCAGTAAGGGCATTGGTCCCTAGGTAATAAACTGTAGCTTGGCCATTCGGGCCATTAATCACAATCGGATCACCAGTCAGATCCAATCCGATCACATCGAGAACAAAAGCCTTGATATACTCAACGAACTGATATGCCTGCGCCTTTGATGCAGACATAAAGATTTTATTCTTGCCAGTTTTGAGTAAATCGATTAGAGCCCAAAGCGCAAAAATATATGTGGCACCAATCTGACGGGACTTTAATAAAATAAAAATACGAGACCAGGAAACGGCATCCATCCATTCCTGTTGATAAACGTATAAAAATTCCTTGAATGCTTCTTCAAGTTTTTCCAGATCCTCGAGCGTAATTTCATTTTTAAGTTTTCGCTTTTTAGGTCCAGCGTTCCTATTCTCAAGATTCGGATTGAGATCCGTTTGTTTACCAGACTCTAAATATCTATTGATCCTCGCCCATCGTTCAAACTCTTTGGAGATCCGTTCCATTTCTTTGTAATTGGCATTACTTTTATTTTCCATAAAAGTTAAGGACATATAACGGATTTTTAGTGCAATTGTGATGTCATCAAATACATCCGATTTTGCCCATTGGTCGCGCTGTTTCCAGCTTTCAACAGTCGAACGATTTTCCCCAGTGTGATTGGCGATTTCTGAGACAGACATACCCATCGAGAAAAGTATTCTTCCCTGCTGTCTTGGGTTCATTAGTTCTAGGAACGTCGGCGCATTTGTATTCATGTGCCTAATGTTGCGTTAAGCAATGAAATTCTTAGAGTGATGCATTCCTGATTAAGCGTTAATCAGGATAGGTCAGATTGCATGCATACCTACGCTCAAAGCAGACTGCAAGCATCTTAAAAATGAATTGCGGAATATTAAATGGAGCTACCAGGAGAAGGACGAGTAATCAAACGTTTTCGTGTTGCTCGTGAAGGGCAAACTGTCGATGGTCGTGAATTAGTACGTCAAGAAATCCAAGAAATGGCCGATACATATAACCCAGAGCATTATGCGGGTCGTATCAATATCGAACATTTTGGCGGTTGGTCCCCTGAGCCCCCTTTTAATGCTTATGGCGATATTTTGAAAGCTGAAGCGGAGGAAATTGATGGAAAACTTCATCTTTATGTAACGATTTCAGCTTTGCCAAATTTTGTGGAAATGAACAAAAAAGGGCAAAAAATTTACCCTTCTATTGAGTTCTACCGCAATTTTGCCGGGACAGGGAAAGCCTATCTTGTTGGTTTAGGTATGACCGACACCCCTGCTTCATTGGGTACACAAGCCATCAAGTTTTCTGCAAACCCTCACTCGCTCAGAACCCAACCTGATTCGGAGATTTATATCACCATGTCTGAAAAAACAAATGAAGGGAAAAGCTTGCTTGATCAGCTCAAAGAAGCATTTACCCCAACGCCAAAGCCTCAAGATTCATCCGCTATTAGTGATGAATTGGCAGGTGCTTTAACTCAAGGCGTAGTCCAGTGTTTGAACGGTATTAAAACTTTAGCTCAAGAAGTGAGTGGACTTAAACAATCGTTAAGTAATCCGCCTGCAGTAGCTCCAGAATCTCAAACACCAGCTGCACCTGCTGTTCAAACTCCAGCTGCAGCTACCCCTGAATTGCAATCAAATCAGCAAACAAGTCCAGCTGCTGTAAGTCCTGAACTGACACCAATTTTGCAGCAACTCTCCCAGGGCCTGAACGATTTAAAAAATCAGTTCAACACACTCAGCACAACCCCGATGAACCCACCTCCAGCACACACTGGTGGCGCAGCAAACACTGTCGATTACTAATAGGAATTAAATTAATATGTCTGTAGTTTTACAACCACAAGCACGTCAGCTATTTGAATCCTATAAAGCTGACATCGCACGCGCCAACGGTGTGGAGAGTGTTCTCCATACATTTGCAGTCAATCCGGTACCACAGCAAAAAATCATCAAGGCTTATCAGGAACAAGCCGACTTTTTAAAATTGATCAACTATTACCAAGTTGATAATGCCCGTGGTGAAAAAATTGGATTAAGTATCGGGACAAGTATTGCTGGTAACACCAACACCAATGTCCAGGAACGTCAACCAACTCCAGTTGGGAATCTGGAACACTTGGATGAATATGACTGTACTCAAACAGATTACGATGTTTCGATGAAATGGGCTTTGCTGAATGCTTGGCGCCATCATCCAAACTTCAAGCAAATGCTGCAGGAACTGATTATTCGTGCCGTTGCATTAGATAAGCTCTGTATCGGCTGGGATGGTTTATACCGTGCTCCGACTTCAGACCGTATTGCCAATCCTCTTTTACAAGATGTGAAGCGTGGCTGGCTGCAAAAAATTCGTGAAATTGCCCCAGAACAACACTATGCCGGTGAAGATGTAAATGTCGGCGGTACTGTCGTCAAAAAAACCCTTATCGGCGCTGGTAATGAATACAAAACTATTGATGGTTTAGTGGAATATGCAGTCGAAGAATTTATTGCTGACCAGCATAAAGATAGTGGACTAATTGCCATTTGTGGCCGTGGAATTTTAAGCGATAAATATTTACCGCTTTTAAACACAATCCAAGACCCTACCCAACAATTGGCTGCCCGAACTATTTATGCGAACAAGCAGCTGGGTACTCTACCTGCGATGCACGTTCCAAAATTTCCGGCTAAAACCATGCTGATCACAACTCCTGACAACCTGTCGATCTACATGCAGAACGGTACCTTTAACCGCTCTATTGCTGATCAACCATCATGGAACCGTGCGGTAGATTATCAATCTGTGAATGAAGACTTTGTAATTGAAGATTATACAAAGGCTGTACTCATCGAAAACATTGAGGTTCAATAATCATGCCAGTGAATTCTATGCGCCAGTATCGTGAGAAGATGCTGGCAGAACGGGCAATTAAAGCCCAACAAAGCCCCGATCCACGAGTCAAACGCACTATTGCGGTTGACTTGGCCTCGGGCCCTGATCAAACCGTCCAGATACCTGCTGAACTGTTAAATCAGGGCAATCAGCCAAATATTGAATTACGAATGTTCAATCATTTGAATACTCTGGCGGGTGTGAAATCAATTCAGGAAAAAATTGCAAAAAAAGCAGAATGGCTTCCTGAATATGCTGGTTTTATTGATGGATGTCTGGCAGTTTCACCTGCCCCACAAAATACAACCTTAGTTCATTTGATGATCTGGGCGTGCGATGTCAACGATTTTGAACTTGCTGTCAAAATTGCTGAATATGTTGTTTTGAATGACATGGTGATGCCTGAAGGTTATTCGCGCTCAACGGCTGAATTTGTCACAGAACAATGCGCTGAAGTCTTTATCGATGATGAAGATCTGGCAATCGCAAATGCGTCCATCATTCAACGCATCATTAGCCTTGGTGATGGTGAACCTATGGTTGATGAAGTACGCGCCAAAATTTATCGTGCCCTCGGTGATGCATTGAACCAGGCACAACCAAATGAAGCTGTAACGGCTTACAAGAATGCACTTCGATACAATCCAAAAGCAGGCTGTAAAAAAACATTAGAGCAGCTTGAAAAACGATTGCGTCAACATGCAACCGGGTCGTCTCCCGACGCCACTGTCGGCTCGCAGGCAGATTCAACAGCAGATACAAATGCTGCTGGATCTGATCCTGCGTCCACCGACTCCAAGCCTCAGGAGTAATCCATGTTACTAAACGCACCTGTCCAGAATGCTGAAGTCGAAAATCCAATACCTGAATATCCGAATATCAGTATTACGGATCTACTTGGGCAAGTGCGTTTGGATCAGTCCAAGGGTGAGCAGCTGCTGTCTGAAAAAATCCTTTTGGCCATGGATATCATTAATGGCGATTTAAAAGGAAACGTAATCGAAACAGAGGAACAGATCCGCAAATATAAACGTGCTGTGAGTTATGAAGCCGCAGCCCTCATTTGTGAAGATAACCTCGATTTTGATACTACGACCACAGGCCAGGTGCGTGGTGAAAACCAACGCGATAAAGCTGACTCACTCCGCCGGATTGTTCAACACACAATAGCCGATTTAACCAATCGTCCACGTAACCGGGTACGACTTGTATGAGAGAAGTCAAAGCGATCCAGGGAGATACCTTGGAGTCAATTGCCTATCGGTATTACGGTACCAAAGCGGTTGAAATGCTACCGGCTTTACTTGAGGCAAATGCGTCAATAAATCAAATCTTTTTGAACGAACTTCAAAAAATACAATTACCAGAATTATCCAAAGCCACAGCTCCACAAATGCTGAAACTTTGGGATTAAGGGGATGGTCATGAATGACCCTATTAGCATCAAAGGCCTACCATGGTTTATAAAAATCGTTGCCGCAATCATTGGGGCTATCTTGGCCCTGACTCTTAGCGGTGATATTGACATCGAGGGGCGATTAACACTATCCAAAGGCTTACTTCTTAAATTCACATTCAGTTTAGCGATAAGCGTCTTTGGAGGTTCGGCCTTTATCGAATACTTTGGCTTAACACATTATTCGCACCCTGCCCAAGGCATCGTAATGTTAACGTTCGCAGTCTTTGGCTTGTTATTCGTGGGAATTTTATATCAATCCTTTAAGTTAATGGATGGTAAAAAACCTAGCGAACTCATCAAAGAAATTAAAGACACTTTCACTGCGATTTTTAAATGAAAGGTGGACTGAATGAGTTTGAAAATTTCCTTGGACCAAATTGAGCAACAGGCGAAAAACCTCCAAATTGAAACTGCGGCATTACGTGCAGTTATTGAGGTGGAATGTAAAAGCTCAGGTTTTAACAAAGATGGTTCCCCCGTTATTTTGTTTGAACGCCACATCATGCGTCGTCGATTAATTGAAAATAAAAAGTCAAAGATCGCTGACGAAATGATGCGAAAACGGCCCGACCTTTGCTCGAAAACTTCGGGGGGTTATGGGTTAGAGTCAGTACAGCACTTAAAGCTTCAGGATGCAGTCAAATTTGACCGTGTAAGTGCATTGGAATCTTGTAGTTGGGGACTTGGCCAGGTCATGGGATATCACTGGTACACGCTTGGTTATGAATCAATACAAGATTTTATAAATGCGATGTACAAGAATGAGGCCCATCAATTGGATGCAATGTGCCGGTATATCAAAGTAAATAATTTAATTAATGCTTTGAAAAACAAAGATTGGAAGGCCTTTGCAAAAGGCTATAACGGGCCAAACTTTAAAGCTAATAGCTATGACATCAAGCTGGCCAATGCATACAAACGTTTTGCAGGTTAATCATGAAAGCCCTCGCCCCCCTAAAAACATTTTTGGCTCAGAAACTTTCTTTACTGACACCAGACAAGTGTCATCTTTTGATCGTTAATGGCAGCCAGAAAGAGGGCTATTTTGATTATACCGCCCGGGTTATGTTGCTTGATTATCGCGGAGATCCGATCGAAGTGATTATGCAGATCAAGAACTGGCTTAAATCTAAAAATTTACATTTAGATGCTGCAGGTAAAGATATCCAGATTTCATTTAGTTCCGAGGTAGTTGATTCTGAAACTTTCGACTTAGAAATTGATTTCCCTCAACGCGATAAAATCGTTTTTGATCAGTCTGGTTATCATATTTGTCCACCTACCGTATGGTGCGACACGCGTGGCGGTTTTTTCCCTGTAGGTGAGCAATGGACGCAACAAACGGATTAAATCATTGGCTGGATCAACTTGCTGTTTTACTTGAACCATCACAGCGCAGAGAACTTACACGCAAACTTTCACAAGGTTTAAGAATTCGTTTTCGTGAACGTATCATGGGGCAACGAAATCCCAATGGGAATAAATTTATTCCACGTAAACGCGACCAAATTGGAAAAATTAAACGCAATGCTGCAATGTTTCAGAAGATTGGCAGGCAATTAAAAACTGAATATTCAGAAAATCATGCAGCTGTTGGTTTCGGTGGCCGTACTGGTTTTGTTGCCTCAGTACACCAGGAGGGAAAAACTATTATGCCGAGCAAGAATGCAAAGCCAACGCGCTACCCGCTCCGTGAATTAGCGGGGTTTAGCAAAGATGATGAACAATGGATTAAGTCAGAAATTTACAATTTTTTTAAAACTAATAGCTTAAAAAAAAATAACTTGTTAAGATCCTCGAGAGAATAATTTTTATTAATTCAATGTATATGAACAACATAGACTCTACACCTGATAAACAATTAACAAGAGTTGAGCAGCAAATTAATTGGTCCATATTCATAGCTGTCGCATTAATAGTTATAGTTCTAATTGCTTACTTTGTAAGTTTTCACAAAGGCTTCTCCACTTCAAATGGAGACTGGGGTACTTTTGGTGACTTTGTAGGGGGCACACTAAATCCCCTATTAGCAGCCCTGGCCTTTTATTGGCTAACTTCTTCTATTCGTCTACAACTACAAGAACTGAGAGATACCAGAAGTGTTTTAAAAGATACTTCAGACCATCAAGCGAAAATTGCACAACTCGAGGAGGAAAATTTAGAGACTCAAAAAGATATCTTAAAACGACAGACTGATAGTCTGTTAAAACAAAAAGAGATAGCTGAACAACAAGAAAAACAAATTGCTATTCAAAACTTTGAAAGTTTATTTTTTCAATTATTAAATACTAAAAATTATGCTTTAAATGACATATATTCACAAGACGAATCACTTAATTCAAATGAACAAAAAGAGATTAAAGGTAAAGATGCAATTAAACGTGATATACAAAGGTTTAAAGCCTTTGAATATGATAAAAACTGGGAAATATATTATAAGAATAATTTATTATTTTTTTGGGGTAGCTATTTCAGAATATGCTATCAAATCGTAAAACTAATAGATGAAAATAATTACTTAAAAAATAATAATTCAAATAATTTAACAAATTTCAATAGCATATCTGAAATTCAAAAAAAATATTTCGACATATTTAGATCTACTTTAACCCAATATGAATTAGAAGCATTCTTTTTCAATTGTTTATGTAGCTATGGAGCTCCGAAATTTAAAAACCTTCTAACTAAATATGGCTTATTTGAACCGCTTTTAATTGATTATGATCGTACTGGAGAATCTTTTCATCGATTGACTAGATATGCTTTTAAATATGATTTTCAAGCTTTTGAAGAGAACTCCACTTGGGAAGATTACTTTAAAGATTTAGAAAAAATTCCTTTGGACTTATGTCCTCAAGTCATCATAGATATACTTAATAATTTATTTAATTTTCGATTTATCAATCGAAGAGCGATTTCTTTTTCATTTAGTGATTCCACCTATGTAAAATCACCTATATCCTATCAACTAACAGATGATTTAAATACTATTCCGTGGAGCGAATTATTACTAAACTCAAATATCAAGAAATTAAAAAGACATAAAGATTCTGTCTTCACAAAAGACCTAAATGTAATAAAGAATTTACGATCAGATATTGATTATTCGAAAAAAACCATTGAAACTATAAACAATTTAAATGAGCCAGAATTCAGCAAAGAAAAACGATACAAAGTAGATAAATTTTCCAACTATTCTACAAGCGTCAGCATCCAAGAGGAGAGTATTGCGAAGAATTTAATTAAATTAGATAACTATAAAAAGCTAATATTTGAAAATAAAACAAAGCTGGATATATTAGTTAAAAATCCTCTAACACCAATTATTTTATTATTGATTAAATATAGTATTCATTATGAAGAATACCAAAAATACATGCTTGCGAAAAAGTCTTTTCCTGAATAGGTTTTAATCAGGATCGACCAAATAGCGAGCCTAAAACAAAAAGCCCATGATTCAACCATCATGGGCTTTTTAGTTTCAATATGAGCAATTTAACAAGACAATTTCAAAACTTGGCAGGTATCGGCACCGTCATCGCCCTCGATCCGCCTGCAGGGAAAATGCGCTTAAAAATTGACGAGAACGAAACCGACTGGATACCCATTCCAACTATGGCCGCGGGAGTAGTCAAAATGTGGCGCTGCCCTTCTATAGGCGAACAATTTTCCGTTACAGCTCAAGGCGGTGAGCTGACCAGTGCCGTCCCTCAAGTCAGTTTATTTTCTGAAGAAACCCCGCCACCAACAGATAACCCGGACGAAGTTTATTTCGAGATTGGTGACTATAGCTTTGTGGTCAATATCACCACTGGAGTGGCCACTTTCACTTTATCCAAATGCGTATTTGATTGTCCTGACACAATTTTTAAAGGAAAGGTTCACGCCGAAGAAAAAATTACTTCTAATGTGGATGTGATTGCAGCAAAAGTGAGCCTCGTACAGCACCCTCATGGCGGTGTCCGTGGCGGAACTGATCAGTCTGGACCAGCACTGGTCACTGGAGAATAACCATGAAAGGCATGTCCAGAATAACCGGAAAAGCCATTACAGATGATGAGGATCAGGAATACGCGCACCTGATGCAGTCCATCCATGACATTTTGAGCACGCTTATTGGCACACGTTTATGTCGCCGAAATTATGGCTCTTTAGTCCCCCATTACATCGATCAGCCCTGTAATGAAATAACGCAGGTTTTACTGATGTCGACCGCGGCCACCTCACTTATCAAGTTTGAACC
The DNA here is from genome assembly GCF_000588715.1 of Acinetobacter sp. 1000160. NCBI lineage: Bacteria > Pseudomonadati > Pseudomonadota > Gammaproteobacteria > Moraxellales > Moraxellaceae > Acinetobacter > Acinetobacter sp. 1000160. The sequence goes on from NZ_JFWP02000006.1 coordinate 137,948, forward strand.
CCGTATCAAAGTAAGCCAGATCCGTGTGCATCAATCTGCACAAACACCAGGTAAATGGGATTTCTTTATTTTGGGCAAACGCATTATGGCCACAGCTGAAAAACCTTTTAGCGAAAATTTTCTTATTGGAGCAGCTGCATGAGTTCTACCCGTATCGATTTATCAGCCTTACCTTTTCCCAATGTTTTAGAAACGCTGGATTTTGAAGCTGAATTGCAAGCATGCAAAGCTGAGGTTATCGCCCGAGATCCAGAACTAGAAGAAGCTTTAAATTTTGAAAGTGAACCCATGGTGAAGTTGCTACAAGCGTTTGCCTATCGAACACTTTTAAAAACTGGCCAGATCAATGAGAAAGCCAAGGCGCTGATGCTTGCCTATGCTAAAGGTTCTGACCTCGATCATTTAGCGGCAAACCGGGATGTTTACCGTAAAACCATCATTGAGGCCAATCCGAACGCTAATCCTCCGACTGAAGCAGTCATGGAAGAAGATGAGGACTTGCGTCGACGAGTCCAGCTTCAACCTGAATCCATGTCGGCAGGATCTGAAGGTTGCTATCAGTTTTGGGGATTATCGGCTCATGGCCATGTTAAAGATATTTCAGTCACCAGCCCGACGGAGGGCGTTGTGGAAATATGGGTACAAAGTCATGTTGATGAAGTTGCCCCTCAATCTTTACTCGATATCGTGGACCAAACAATTACACCAGGTAAACGCCGACCATTCACAGACAAAGTATATGTAAAAGCCTCAACCCCTTGGGAATGGACATTAAATGCAGACTTGATTCTATTCCCGGGTCCTGATTCTGAAGTCGTGCTTAAAGCAGCTGAAGAAGCTGTCTTGAAATATAGCAAGCTTGTAAATTCGCAAGGTTATGACGTAACACGCAGCGCCCTATTTAAAGCTTTACACCAGGGCGGTGTACAGAACGTGATTCTAAATAGCCCCGCTGCTGACATCGTTATTCCAAAGAGCCGATATGCAAAAAATATAGGTATGAATATTTCAATTACGGAGTTCCGCGATGTATAACCTACTCCCACCGAACGCCACCAAATTAGAAAGAAATCTGGAGCAGCTTGGCAATCGTCTCAGTAATTTACCCGTGCCTTTTATCGAATTGCACCGGGTAGAACTTTGTCCTGAAAAGCACCTCGCCTGGCTTGCATGGGATCACCGTGTTGAATACTGGAGATCAGACTGGAGTGCTGCAGAAAAACGTCAGGCAATTTCAGAAAGTAAAGAATTCAATGCTCAACGTGGGACCCGCTCATCGATTGAAAGTTTGCTCAGTAAGTTTGTGAATAATTTTAAACTGAAGGCTTGGCATGAGTACTCACCTCCGCAGCCTCCTTTCACCTTTGTCGTGATCATTAACGAAATGATCATTTCTATTGAACAACTTTTGCAGATCCAGACAGCTGTCGAAGCCACCAAGTCAGCTCGAGATAACTTTTCAATTGCAGCCAAAGTTTTAAGCAGTGGCCAGATCAAAACAACCGGTGCAAGTCACTCAGGTGAAACCGTTTATTTAAGTACGCTTTAGGATATTTTAATGACCGCAAAATACTATGTAACGCTAACGGATTACGGAGCTACCCGGGTTGCCCAGGCGCACGAATCCACATCAATTTTATTATCGCAATTGGTGATTGGTGACGCGAATAATATTCCTTATGATCCCATCGATAAAAAGAGCCAGACAGCTTTAGTAAATCAACGTGCCACAGTTCCCGTTCAATCTGTTCAAATCAATGGCGCAGTTACCACAGTTACAGCAACCATTGCTGCAAACATTGGCGGCTTCAATATCCATGAAATTGGCTTAAAAGATGATACTGGCAAGCTTGTTTATATCGGTAATTATCATGGGGGATATAAACCGATTATTGCAGAGGGAGCAGGCGGTGAACTTACTATCGTAATTGATATCACTGCAGAATCAGGAAAAGATGCTCTAATCGAAATAGATCCTAATGTTGTGACGGCAAATAAAAAATGGGTAATCGATAATTTTGTCCGCATTTCAACATTTGAAGAAACTTTAAACAATGAAAAAGATGCCCGCATTTACAGTGATAACCTACTAAATGAAAAAATTGATCTAGCAAATTTAGCTCGATTAAATGGAGATAAAGATTTATCCGACCGTATTTATCTCCTTGAAAATGCACCTATAAGCCCATCTCTTGGGGTAAATCAAAATTGGCAGGATGTAACCCATCTTCGAGCTTTAGATACTAATTATTTCAATAACTCCGGTGGACCTAGAGCAATTTCAGTTGTTACACAGGGTCGAGATGCCGAAGTAAACATTACTGTGAATGGGTTACAAGTCTGGAACAGTCAAAATACCTATGATAATTGGGACATTATTATGGGAGGGATGACAATTATTCCTAATGGCCAAAGTTATAAAGTAGAGGCGAACAGAAGCAGAGGCGGGACTTTGATTAAGTGGATGGAGATGGGAATATGAAATATTTTAAACATATCAATGGCGAAGTTTATGCATTCGAACTAGATGGATCACAGGACCATTTCATCACTAACGAAATGCAAAAAATGACAAAATCCGATATAGACCGCCATTTATACCCTGAAAACTATTTGACTGAAGATGAAAAAAAAGCCGCCTATCTCAACAGCTTACGACCTTTAACCCGTCGTCAATTCATGCTCACACTGGTTGAATTTGAACTAGATGATCAGATCAAAACCGCCATAAGTGAAATCGCGGACATCAAACAACGTAAAAAGATCGAAATTGAGTTCAATGATGGCCAAAGTTTTGAACGTATGAGCGAATCCATTTTGTTCATGGCCAATTTACTCCAGTTAGATGAAAACCGGGTAAATGAATTGTGGGAGCATGGTTTAAGCCTATGAAAGAAAATGAATACCTGATCAAAACTGGCAACCCATTTAATCTGCTTTTCATACTCAGAAATGGCAAAACCCGAGAGCCAGTAGAAATCACCGACGAAATGCAATTTACGTCCACCGTTATTAATAATCTGGGGCATGTAATCGCGGAATGTGATGTGGTCATTTGTGATCAGGTGACCAAGAAAGGTGGTGTAATTTTTAAAGTCGACCAAACCGTTACTAAAACTTGGAAAGCTGGAACAGCAGTCGCTGACATCAAACTGTCCATCAATGGCCAAGAACGTAATTCAGGAAATTATTCATTCACGATTCAAAAGAGCATTACCTGATGATTGATCTCGTTTTAGAAATGCACTGGTCCAATAACCCTATTCCAATCGATCAGCTTTTTGCACAACCGGATTATATTTTCGATGTGCCCTTAGGCTTATTTATCTCACTTGAACCCCAAGTTACGGAGGTAAATGGGAAAAAGGGATCAGTGGAATTAAATGCGCAGGATGTGGATGCAGATCCAGCTGGATCTGCGCTCCAGGTTAAAGAACAACTCGAAAATTTGATTGTCCAAGTAGGTGATTCAAAACTTGATAAAGCTGATTATGTACAACATTTTCGCGGCTTATTTAGTAGCTATGCGGCTCTAACTGCTGCCTTACCTGTTGCCATCATTGGCGACTATGCCCATGTCGACGGTGGCGTCAATTTCGGACGTATGGCTGCAATCTGGGATAGCGATGACCATAAATGGATCATTCAGGAGGTCCATGTAGCTTTAAACACGGATGAAATGCCCGAAGGCCAGGAGAATCTTTATTTTAAAGTCAGTCGCGCACAGCAAGCAGCTCTAAATTCTCAATTAGTAGGATTGGATACCAGCTCGGCCGCTGAAATTACAGCTCAAGATATCATCTTGTCATCATTGGGGAAGTTGCAGGCTCAGATCAAAAAGCTCAATGCTGTCTGGATCGATATCACCACAGTTGCTAACGTACACCCCAGTATTACGGGTGTAAATGTACAATTAGCCCGCATCAATGGCCTTCTTTATATTAAAGGATATTTCAATATTTCGGCTGTCTCCTCCTCACCTATTCATGCTTTTACAATTACAAATCCGCTTTATAAATCACATATCATCATTGGATCGTCAGGATTCAATGTACGAAGAATCAATTATATTAAGGCAATGTTTAGTGATGGCCTTTCAATTGATATGTCATTTAATGCAACGGGCAATAGTAGAAATGAAGCGGAAGCACAGACTTCAGTACAAACAATTGTTTTAGGCGCAAATGCAAGCAACAGATTTAACCCTGTTTCGATTCTACCTACTATAATGGGCGAGCTCGTTATCAAATAAACACAATCCCGATTAGCTTTTAATCAGGATTCGAACATTCGCACTCTTTAATTTCACCCTTCAATATCTCCAAAAGCCACTCAACCTTTTGGAGTTTTTTTTATGGCCACACAACACCACGGCATTACCGGTCGTGAAGTTCAGTCCGGAATCATTCCGATGAAGGATGCACAAACCAATATCATCGGATTGATTGCCTTTGCTGATGATGCAGATCCTCTCGTCTTTCCGGAAAATACCCCGGTTCGTGTTTCTTCCATTAATCGAGCTCTCCCTGCAGCTGGCCTAACGGGTAATCTACGCAAAAGCCTCGAAACCATTGCAATGATCACCAACCCAACGCTGATTGTTGTTCGTATTCCAAACCCGTTTGGTGGAGAAATTTTCCAAACAAATGCCGTAGCAGGATATGTATCTGAAACAGGTCAACGCACCGGTATTTTGGCGTTTCTCACGGCTAAATCAATTCTCGGCATTGCTCCAAAAATTCTAATCGCGCCTGATGTTGAAACCCCTGCAGTAGTCGAGTCCCTCGCTTCAGTATGTAAAAAGCTTCGTGCTTATGCGTACGTTACACCACGCGATGCTGTGAGCGCGCAGATGTTAGAAACAGCTGAAGAAGTAGCTTTATATCGGGATCAACTGGCCCACCGGGAAATTGAAATAATCTGGCCAGAATGGACAAGTGGGAATGTATTCCTGGGGGAGATCCTGCCCCCTCCAGTGGCATAAGCTGCGAGGGGGCGACAAATTCATTTAAGTTTGTACTTGCGATCCGTGATGGTACCGAGCCTCCGCCTGATGCTATGTATGTCGTAGTTGATGGCGTCGAAGTCCCGGAGAACTCTGCACCATTACCGTGGTATCAGCATTCTGTTCTTAATGAAAATTATCCTTTTCCGGTGCCTGCAGGCTTCTCGGTAGGTCAAGGCGTGGCTCAAGCCAGAAATTTAGACTCTGTTAGCCACCGACTGGAATTCAAATCCAGAAGTGATGATCTGTTGATCTTCATGTATGACAACCCGACAGTCATTGAGCTCGATAATGCACACAAACATGTGGGTACATGTTTATCTGCAGCCAGTCAAAATGGTCGGGATGATGCCACTTCAACTATTCGTTTATATGATCAGCAGTTCTTGCGTGGCAATGTGCAAGTCGAAATCGGCTCAGTATCGGCCCTTTATGAATGGTCGGGGAATGATGTCGGCTTTCTTGAATGGTTCAATATGCATTTCTTCGATTATGCACAGATCACGGATGCCATTTCTGATGATGCAAATTATGCATTTACCTTTGAATCAAAAGCTCCGACTGACATCTTAGTAAAAATGACAACGATGACTAATGGCACTCTGATTAACCAGGATGTCGAAGTTGAAAATGGAAATAAAAGCTTCAGCCAAATTGGTAAAGTGGCGACCTTCTGGTTGACCCCAAAAGAACAACAGATTTCAATGTTTAACGTTGTTTACGACAATGCCAATGGCGATGTCGTTATTTCTGGAAAGACGCTTTTACCTAACCAGTCTGTTTTTATTAATGTTGTCCTGGTTGATTTTGTCGACGATAAAATCACGATTAGCTCTGATGCCAGCGGAAACTTTAATTTAAGAGTCCAAACCTTTAAGAGCGGCGGGATCTACCATGTATATGCGAATGTTTTAGATAGTAATGAAAATTACTCGGCTCAAGTCGATGTTAAATCGGCGGCAGATTATCTGGTTCCTCCAACATTGTCTGTGACTGGAGTAAAAACCTTCAATGCAAACCCTAATGGCGAAAACTATGTCAAACAGGATATTTATTATGCCAATGGCATGACGTTCAACACCCTCAATATCTTCGATATTGCACAGTTTTGGACGGCATTAGATGGATTCTCGAATGGGGATTTTACTCTCCCGGGTAATTCTGGCGATAAGATCTGCATTGCTGCGCTTAAGGTATTCCCTCAATATAGCGACCCTATCTTAATAGACATTATCGAATATATTGTTCCATAAAATGTCCTGACAAAAAAAACCACCTTCGGGTGGTTTTTTTAAATCCTCAAATCCTGAATAGCTTTTAATCAGGATTACGCAAATAGCGCAGCCTGAACGATCACAGCATGATTGACCCATCACTTATGAAATGGGAAATTTCATGCCACAACCTAACCTTGCAGAACTGTATGGACCAGGCATTTTCACTGCCGTGGTCGCTGCAGCGGCTCTCCGGGCCGAAACCGATGAAAAAGTCGGCTGGCACAAATCACTCTCGAATATCCCGGTGACTGGTCCAACCGGTATCAGCATGCCTTTGACTTGGGACCTTGAGGACCCAGACACAGACGTCGGCTTCTTAAACAGCAAAGACATTACAACCATGATCCAGCATCAAGGTTTCCGATTCTGGGGCAACCGCAATTGTTCTGACGATCCTCGCTTCTCATTTGAGGTCGCAACACGTACAGCGCAATTTATCCTGGATACGATCATCAATGGCTGTTTTCCGTTCGTGGACCAACCGCTGACCCCTTATCTGGCCAAAGACATCATCGATTCGATCAATGCAGAGCTCCAAGAGCACGTAACAGCTCGTCACCTGTTGGGGGCTTCAGTCTGGTATGACCCTGCAGAGAACTCGATTCAAAACTTACAGCAAGGACAATTGTGGATCGACTACGACTACACCCCTGTCCCAACCCTCGAAAACCTTGGCTTAAACCAACGTATTACTGACCGCTATTTAGTGGATTTCAGCAAGTTACTTGGTGGCGGTACTGCAACGCAATAAGGAGTCCCAAATGCTTCCACGTACACTCAAAAACTTTAATGTTTTTGTCGATACTCACTCATGGGCAGGCGTAGCCGAATCAATCACGATTCCTAAGATCACAAAGAAAACAGAAGACTATCGCGGTGCCGGCATGATTGGTGATGTCGCTTTGGCCATGGGTTATGAAAAGCTTGAAGGCTCCGTTAAATATGCTGGTTTTGACGTTAAGCAATATCGCCAGTTAGGTGTCTGCGGTACTTCAGATCTACCCGTCCGCTATGTCGGTGTTTATGAACGCCAGGACAATTGCTCCACTCAAGCAGTAGAAATTTACATGCGTGGCCAAGCAATCGAACTCGATCCTGGTGAATCTAAAAACGGGGAACGTACCGAAAGCGAAACGACCTACAACTATTCATATTATCGAATGGAAGTCGATGGTGTCGTGCAAGTAGAACTTGATTTTATTAATGGCATTGAACGTTTTGGCGATAGCGACGTCGCCCAGGCAATTCGTGAATTACTCGGTTTATAAGCCGGGTAATCCCCCCTCCCCCCCTAAAAAAATCCAAACAGGAAAAAATCATGACTTCAGCAAAGCAAGATCAAACCCAGACTTCTACTCCAGATCAACCAGTACAAACTCCGGTCGATCCAAACGTTCGCATTGTTGAGCTAGAAAATCCAATTATTCGCGGATCTGATTCAATTACCCAGATCACATTGCGTAAACCTAACGTGGGAACGCTACGCAATTTAAGCCTGCAGGATGTTTTGAAATGGAATGTTGAGGCGACCAACACGGTTCTGACTCGTATTTCATACCCAACATTAAGCATTGCTGACCTGAACGGCATGGACATCGCAGATTACACATCCTTGGCCGTGGAATTAACCAATTTTTTGGTGAGTGCAAAGGCGAAATCCCAAGTTGTGTAGATGAAGTTATTGCCAATCTAGCGGTGATATTCGGATGGACACCAAAGGAATGCGAGGATTTCGAAATTGATGAGCTGATGCGCTGGAATGAACGTGCAAAGGCTCGAAGTGAAGTACAAAAGTAAAAAATAGGTAATGGCGAATGAGCAATTTAACTTTAAGTGCAGTTTTGATGATTATTGATGAGGCAACCAAGCCGCTGAAGATGATTCAGAATTACAGTGAATCAAGCTCGGACTCCATTACCGAATTAGATCAGAGCATAAAACAGCTTAACAGCACACTAAATAGAAACGATGGCCAGCGATATAACCAGGCGTTAAAACAAACTGAAAAAAATACCAACGCTGCCCGAACAGCCTCTCGTTTACTTGTCACTGAATATGGCCATATTGATCATGCCCTATCATCATTGCTTCACAAAGCAGATCAATGGAATGCCAAACTGGCTCAAAGCCGCCAGAATATGCGCCAGGAATTTAAAAATATTGCAATTGGTGGAGTTATAGCTGGTGCCGGCTTATACCAATTTTTCCAGCCAGCCATCGACTTTGAAAAGCAGGTCAGTGGCGTTCAGGCCGTTTTAAATCTTGAAAAAACCAGTGAAGCAATGAAACAACTTGAAGCTGACGCCCGTAAATGGGGAGCAGCTTCATCCTTCAGTCCAACAGAAGCAGCACAAGCACAATTTGCCTTAGGTTCTGGCGGCTTCAACGTCGATCAGATCCGCCAGGCTTTAGGCGGTACCCTTCAATTGGCAGAAGCTGGAAAGGTTGAACTGGAGCAAGCTGCACAGATTGCTGTCGGTACCTTGAATGGCTTTGGTTTAGTTGCAAGTGAAATCACTCGGGTGAATGACGTATTTGTTCAAGCCACCAATGCCACGGCCACAAGTGTAGGCGGCCTTGGCGAAACCATGAAATATGTGGCTCCAGTAGCAAAACAATACGGTGCATCCATCGAACAAGTCACGGCCATGACCGGCTTACTTGGAAATAACAATATTCTCGATACCCAAGCCGGCACAGCCTTACGCGGTATCATGCTTCGCCTTGCTGCACCACCCAAAGCGGCACAGGATGCTTTAGATCGCCTGGGCGTTAAAACAGCCGACACAAAAGGCAACTTGCGTGACCTATCCGATGTTATGAATGATCTCCGGGTAAAAACCAGCAAAATGGGATCTGAAGAACGTCTGGCATTGCTGTCTGATATATCGGGAACAGAAGCCGCTTCAGCCATGGCCGTGCTCGTCGACCAAACGGGTATGGTTGATGAAAAAACAAGGAAAGTCGTCAATAAAATTAAACAGCTCACTGAAGAACTAGAAAACTCTCAAGGCGCAGCAGCTGAAGCCGCAAAAATTTTAAAAGACAACCTTGCCGGCGATATCGAAAATATGGGCGGTGAATGGCAGGACCTGAGTATTGCTATTCAAAAAGTGCTTGGGAATGACATGCGAAAATTCATTCAGCAAGTTGCTGAAATTATTGGCCGTATTAAAGATTGGGTCGAAGCAAATCCGGAACTGGTGAAAACACTGGCCAATGTGGCCATTAAGCTGCTCATGCTCAAAGTCGGCCTACTAGGAGCCAAGTACACTGCAAATCTTTTCCTCGGTGGCATTGTCAGTATCATTGCCGGTATCACTAAATTCGCCATTGTGATGTGGGTGGCCCACAAGATCGCCAATAAATTCGGTATCGGTTTACCGTCCCGGTTGACTGTCATTTCTAAATCCATCCAGTTACTCAGCCGGGCATTTACTTTCCTGGCACGTCAGGCGATCCCGCTTGTTATTGCTGGCCTGCGTGCTCTGGCCATAGCAGCATTGACCAACCCCTTAACATTGATCATCGCGGCCATTATTGCTGTTGCCTTCGTAATCTATCGTTATTGGGGACCTATCAAGGCATTTTTTCAAGGTTTCTGGTCAGGGCTTATGATTGGCCTAGCTCCGTTTAAAGATTCAATCAGCAGCTTGTTTACCACCTTAAAAGCGACCCTCGCGCCACTGAAACCGGTATGGGATGCTTTGGTTGCAGTATGGACCATCTTTAAAGGGGTACTTGCTGAAGCCCTCGGGCCATTCCAGGCCACAAACCAGGAACTAGCCAATGCCACATCATACGGCTCAACCCTTGGCCAAGTATTCGGTTCTGTTCTCGGTGTAATTGGTGAACTGATTTTGATCTTCGTAAAATTATCCATGGCTATCCTGGTGAATGTCGGTACAGCGATCGGAGAGTTCTTCGGATGGTTATCCCTTATTCCGGAACGTGCAAGCGCTGCATTCAATGCTTTAAAAACCTATGTGAAAGAAGCCGGCGCCACATTCATTAATTTTCTACTGACACCATTACGCCTGGTGATCGATGCCGTGAATATTTTGATCAGTGGAATGAATAAAATCCCGAGTATCAATATTCCCAAGATCCCGCAGGTCCCGACTTTTGCACCTCCAGCGGCAACCATTCCAACCAAGAAAGTGACCCCTACCGCCCCGATCTCTGTTCCAAATAGAGCGGTTCAAACAACAAATCATTTTATGGGTGCACAGATCACCATCTCTGGAGTCAATGATCCAAAACAAGTGGCGTTACTCGTGGATCAGAAACTTAAACAGCATCAAAGTGCGCTCACAGCTCAACAGCAACGTACTTACAACGATAGGGACTGATTACATGTTGATGTGCTTAGGACAATTTCCCTTTACGACTGATACGCTGACCTTTACCGAGATCCAGCGTCAACGCTCATGGCAATATGCGGACAATGCAGTGGCCAAGGGTCGCAAGAAACGCCAGTTTATTGGTCCTGGCGATGACATTATCACGCTCCCGGGAGTGATTTATCAGGAGTATGGCTTCGGTAATAGATTTTCTATTGATGAGCTGGCATCGATGGCAGATTCTGGCCAAGGCTTTGTTCTGGTCGATGGCAGCGGATATCTATATGGGGTTTATACGATCGACAACATTGACGAAACCAAACAGGTTTTACTATTCAATGGCGTTCCTCGAAAGGTCGATTTCACCATTAAACTCACCCGGGTTGACGATGAACGCATTGAGCAACAAACAGCAGCGGAGTCCTAAATATGCCTAAGATTCCAGTCTGTATTTTAACTGCAGACAACAAACCACTAAACGACCAGATCACCACACGCATTACCAGCGTCACAGTGACCGATAACCGCGCCAATGAAGCTGACCAGCTTGATATCGTTTTAAATGACACTGATGGCGTTCTGGAGCTGCCACGACGCGGGGTAAAAATTAATTGTCAGTTAGGTTTCGAGCAGGAAGGATTACACGATAAAGGCGATTTTATTGTGGATGAAACGGAATGGTCCGGCACGCCGGACACAATCACAATTAAAGCCTCCAGCGCTAACTTTAAGAGCAATATCAAAGAGGCAAAATCTAAATCCTACCACCGCAAAAAATTTGGAGAAATTGCTTCAGAGATCGCCCAGAATCATAAACTGACGCTGGTGATGACAGATGATCTAAAAAATATCGATCTTCGCCATGTAGATCAAACCAATGAATCAGATCTCAATTTATTGAATCGGATCTCAAAACAAAACGGTGCAGAAATGGCAATAAAAAAAGATCGCTTACTCATTTTCAGAGCCGGCACCGCTCAAACTGCCTCAGGTAAAAAACTTTCTACAATCAAAATTACCAGGGCGGATGGAGATCAATTCAGATACTCGGAACAGGACCGGGATTCGGACTATACAGGCGTATCAGCAAGCTATCATGACCAAGGCAAGGCAACCCGTAAACGGGTGACCTCTGGCAAACCTGAAACACGTGGAGGTGGCAACGATCCAGCCACAAAAACCAAGGTACTTAAAGGGACCTTTGCTTCAGCTGAAGAAGCTCAACGCGCAGCGGATGCAAAAATGGCCGAAATCAAACGCCAGAAAGCCAAGTTCAGCATAACCATGGCCAATGGCATTCCGGATATTTCAACCGAGTCATCTGTCCAACTGGAGGGATTTAAACCTCAAGTGGACAAACTAAATTGGATTGTAGAAAAGGCCGTTCATATCTATGCAGATAATGGCCTGATTACCCAGGTGAATCTGGAAGCCACACTATGAAAACAATCTACTTATTAATCTTTATGGTTACGCTATCCGGATGCACTGCACACAATATTCACAATAATATCCAAGTGAGTATTTGCCTGCAGTGTGTACAGTATTAATTATTAATTTTGATCATGCCTTCAGCTGTAAAGTAATTCGGGGTGAGATTGGATCTTTGCATTGTCCAGTCGCCACCCAAGCTCCCTGCCCCTACCGATATCCCCTTGCTGCCATATTTATCCCGGATCTGCGCTTTCATTTGACGTGCATCTTCAGTGTTTTTAATTATTTTCTGATAATGCGTCAGCTCTAAAAAGCATTCATCAATCGAGTAAATTTCCTGGTCTTGTTTATGCACGTACATGCCAAGTATTGTCATGAACCTTTTAGACATTTCGGCATAAACAGCGTAGTTACTGGAGAGAACTACGACATTATTTTGCTCGATGAGATTCTTAATTTTGAATCGCGGTACACCCATCTTGATTCCGAGCATTTTAGCTTCGCTACTTCGCGCCACAGCGCAGCCGTCGTTGTTTGAAAGCACAATGACAGGCTTATTATTTAGATGTGGCTGAAACAGACGTTCACACCTCACATAACAATTGTTGACGTCGACCAAAGCAAACACACGCTTTTTCATCTAAATTTCTTCAAGCAGCGGGTTACTACACCCCAGATGATAAGTTCTTGGCCATCCTTCAAATGAATATCAGGATATTCTGGATTTTCAGCCTTTAACCAGCGTTTATCCCCTTCGATAATTAAACGTTTAAGGATGAAATCATTATCGATAAGAGCCAGCACAATATCTCTATGCTTCGCCTCAAGCGAACGATCGACAATCACTTCGTCATCGATGTCGATGCCAATGTCACGCAATGACAATGAGTTCACTTTAGCGATAAAGGTGGCCGTAGGATTCATAATCAAGTGGTGATTCATCTCAATAGATTTATCGACATAGTCTTGGGCAGGTGAAGGGAAACCTGCTGATAATCGTTCGACAGCAAAATGTATTGCCAAGATTGTTTTAGGATCGATTAAAACCAAAGAACCAGAACAAATATCACCTGAGTATAGGCGCTCAACGGCCTGCCTAAATATAAAATATATAAACTTGAAAACGTTACATTATTCAAGTTAGGATAAAATTACTTGTAATGAATTTAAAATTGATAAAACTCATATAGAGCTAATGCTCAGATTTTTAATAATTTTAAGTCTATGCCTTCTGATAGAAGATCGTTTTTATTAAAAAAAAAATCCACTGCATGGGTACTGTGGAAAACATAAGTAGATTTTGAAAACGCAACTCATACTCATTCAAGAAATTCAGATTTAAGAACACAACTGGATCTAGATTTCAAAATATGAGAAAATATATTAGTCATTGATTTTTATTAAAAAATTAGAGTTACATCAAATTTAAGTAAGGACGAAATATGGATTTCAACTATACACATGAAGAAATAATAAATTTATTTAAAAATTATCTTTATGATATGGAGGTTGAAAATAAGGAAACTTATTATGAACTTCGTTTTAGATTTTCTCGCATAGTTAAAGATGAATTAATAACTAAAACTTTAACAAAGGAAAAAATTGACTCTTTAATTATGAAATTAAAATCATTGAAAAATGAATATGATGCAATTTTATATAATGAAAAATATTTTGAAAGCTTAATTGTCGAGGAGCGTAATTTTTTAAAGCCTCCCATTCTATCATATCGGAATAATACCATTGAAATATATGATCATGAAAACAAAATAAATTACTGTTTATCCTCTATAAAAAATGAGTATTTAATTTGGATTTTAATAAACACTAAAGAAACTCATATTATGAGACGAATCCCAATAGATCTCATTAGAAGAAAAGTAGAAAACCTACCTGAAGGATCTGATGTTTTAGACGTTTTATCAATTTTAATCAACTTATATTCTCTAAAAATAAGTTCAGAAAATTCTCTCCCACTAGCTAAATTTATAAATTACTCAAATTCCTTTATTTTTAATTTAGCGTTTAATTTTGATTCAACATTCATTGTATTAAGAAATTTAGAAGAGATAACAAATAAAACGAGGATGAAAAATATACGTAATACAAACATAACCGAACTAGATCCTCCTCGAAGGGTTTACAATGAAGATTTAACTAGACATTATTTACTAGCAATCTCTAATGAAAGCCTAAATATTCAATTTCTATCTTACTATCATATAATGGAACATTATTTTGAAGATGTATTCAACAATGAACTAATCGATCAAATTAAAACAAAAATATCTGGACCAAATTTCTCATACAAAAGAAAGCAAGATATACAAGATTTAGTTAAACAAATCAAAACGAAATTACAAATAAGGAATAGCACTACTACAATTAATGAAGGTGAAGCTCTAAAGCTAGTTATTAAAAATTTTGTTGACTTTGAAAACTTAAAGTATGAAATCAATACATATGATGAAAATCTTATTGATTACTATAAAAATAATAAAGTTGAATTTTCAAATGGCTCTACTTTTGACTTATCCAGTGAGAGTGATTCAGATAGATTAGTGAAAGATTTAGCTAATAGGATTTATTCAACAAGATGTGCTTTGGTTCATAGTAAAGATGGTAATAAAGAAAAATATATTCCTTTTAAAGATGAAAAAAAATTAATGAAAGAAATACCTCTTCTTAGATTCATTGCAGAAATGGTTATCTTACACAATTCGAAAGAGTTATAATTATTTTTTATAAAAAGCTCGGTATAAAAACTGGGCTTATTATTACCTTACTTTTTTCTCCATCAGAGTTCTTAATAGCTGGATTAGTACTTTTAATAAATTTAGCTATTACCTTCACAAGATTGGTACTTCAGCTTATTAGTTCTTGAAATAGATTACCAATTTTTTCATTGTAGTTATTATCTAATTCTTTTCTAAAATACTGTATAGCTAGTTCCTTTCTTAACACTTAGGTAGTTCCCTTATTTACCAATGAAGTATAATCTGGAAAAGCTTTTGAGCAATTGTTTAAAAAATCTATACATTTAATTATTTTGTCATTGATAACAATTATATACTGATCTTAACTCATACATTCATCTTTTCCCGCCCCCATACATCACCCAAATTAGACCTAATGTATAAGGTGAAAACAATGAACAGAATTGTATTAAAATTCACCAACCTTACTTCTTCTAACCTATAAAAATAATAAAAACCACTCAATCGAGTGGTTTTTTTTAAAATAACTTCTTCTCAGTTGGTGGCATTTGAGACTCAGTTGTATGTTCTGTTGCTCGTGCTTTAGGTTCTGTTATTGCTGTACTTGGTTTTAGCAAATCCGTACTTGGTTTAACCACTTTAACCATCTCTACACTCGCTCGTATCAGCTCTGTACCTACTTTGATTTGATCGTTAATAAGATCACCTGCCTTGTCATTTTGAGTTTGATCTACAGCTTTTCCAAAATACTTAGTTGTAAGATCCTTAATGACAATATGCTGTTCTGATTCTGGTAATCCTCGAATAAATAAAGGAAGTGCCATCAATTCAAGGGATGTTTGATGGGATTGATCATATTGCTTTTTTGCATGACTTGCCTTTCTCAAAAAATAAGTACACAGAGTTATACCTACTGAAATAAACAAAACTTTCCTGACAATAAAATCTACAATAGTTTTTTCAGTAAACGGAAAAGCAAACGTGGAAAAAATTGCAATTGTTATAATTGTGAAAAAAGATATATAAAAATACCTTTCGTATTTTTCTGATTCTAATTTAAAAATACTACTGGCAGAGGAATATACTTCCTCTGTTTTTTGCCCTTCTAGCGCAAGCTTCGCGGCTTCAACCTGTTTGACACTTTCTCTTGCTTTAAATAATTCCTCTTGTAACTCCTTTAAATATTGATCCTTAGTGCGTTCATCAAGGGCAATATTTTGCAATCGATTATAAAAATTCCGAAGTGAATTCAATTTCTCTATTATTTTTCTTACTTCTCCCGTTGATGTAAAAGTAAAATTTTCAGGCATATAACTACTGATACTATTAATCAGATCAATAATATTTTGACCATTAATGGTCATACGAATGTATTTCGGATTTTCATCAAAAAATTCTAAAAAATCGCTACCCAAAAAGTCTAAAAAATCTTTAAACTCACTACGTAATTCTGTTGAATTAAACGGAAGTGATTCCAAAAATTTAGAATTGTGATTAAGTAACCTTACCACTCTTCTTTGCAATTCCCCGATAGTTTCTTGGAAGTCAGCAAATATCAATTCATATTCAAATTTATCGATATCTTCTTTTAACATACCTCACCCCATATCAAAAATTGACCCCATGCATTAGCTCACTATGCCCCAATCCATTGGCTCAATGTGAACCATCGCATTGTATCAAAATGGAATCTTCTTTCCTTATATAAATAAAATAAGCACTAAAATTAAAAAAAATGGATTAAACACATACCATTTTTCAGTGTTCTGAATAGTCCCAAATCGAAAAATTATCCCTTAAAAGTTAAAAGAGATATTGCTTTAAAAAAAAGATATCGTTATATTTCAAAAATCACAGCAAAATCTGTGAGCAGGCGTGGAAACCTGTCTTATCATCCAAGAGCGCAGAACTAAGTCGCTATATGCGGCCTTTTTTTTGCCCACTGCATAGTCATGCTTTCGTTATGGCAGTCTATTCAGGGCAGTCGCAAGACTGGCCGCACTCTTGGGCGGTATTTCCACCCCTGCTTAGGCTGCCACCATTCCGTGGAAAGAATGGTGGTGAGTTGTAAAACTTACCAAGAGAAAACGGCTATGAACACACGTTCTTATAGTGCATACGCACGCCCGCCTGCCACACCTATCGAACACACCCCTATCCATGATTTGCCTGCATATCTGGCAACAAAAAAGAAAGCTGCAAGGCTCAAAAAATTCCACGACTCACTCGCATATTTAGCCATCCTGATCATTGCCTACATCCTGTTAAAAATCGTAGGTGCATAATGGCCAGAATCTTGATTAATACCGAACTGGGCACCGAACGGTTATGCTCTAGTTGTGGCGAGTACTACCCATTCGATGGTGAGTTCTTCAATAAAAATGGGTTTAGACAAGGGGTCCAGCAATGGACCTCAAAATGCAAAGCTTGCTATGCCGAACTATATCGGGGGGCCGTTGCATGAAACTACTCCTACAACAAAACGAATATCCCCTCATTGCCTCGCCAGAAATGGCGAAGGTACTGGGGATTACCGCTGCCACCTTCCTCCAGAAATTGTATTTCTTTCTGAATGAAACAAGAAAACGCAAAACCAAAAAAAATTTAACAACGTATAAAGGCCGTAAATGGTGGTTTCATACTTTTGAAGAATGGAAAGAAACCCTAGGCATGTTCAGCGTTTCAACGATAAAAAGGGCCGTAGCGAAGCTACGTGCCCTTGGCTTGATTCAGGTAGCAAAGCTATCGGATGTAAAGTCAGATCGGGTGAACTACTACACCATCGACTATAAGAAATTAAAGTCGCTTTTCTGCATCGATATTCCTGTAAACGATACGCCTGCACCGAAGCCAGCAGCTGCTCCGCACCAGGATAAAATTGTTGGTACTCAAGAGCCACAAAACCCACCTGCAATGGTTGAACAATTAAAAGCCATGCCAGACAAGCAAAGGCGACTCTATAACCAGTTACGCACCTTAAAGCTGGACATTTCCCCTACCGAGCCATTACTAGAAATATGGGTCCACCATGCCCCTATGATCACGGCCTATGTTGCTTCAGCTTCTTCACGCCTTGAAATAACAAAATGGCATTGGCACACCCCTGCACAAATTCTCCCACGCCATTTAATAGATTGAGGAATAACGATGAAAATAGAAAAAATTATTGTCCGAGTTCAAAATCCGAAAACAAAAAAACGCCAGCTTTTTATTAGTGCAAAAAAGCTGCATAGGCTATTAGACAGTGACGTTTCATATAAAACATTTCTGGAAACAAATGTATTATGGTCACGACTTAGAGAAAATATCGACTACCACTTCAATAAACAAGTTGATACATATAATTTAAGTATTTGTACCGTTCAAGCCATTTTAATTATGGAAAATACAGAACAAAGTTGGAAGCTTTTCAATGAACTTTCAGACCTGATAAATAACGGATTTAACCTTTCATATGGGGTATGACATGGATATACAAACAAGGTTAACATTATTAGATCAGCATTTAAGTTTACTTGTTGAAGCAACAGAATGCTGCGAATCATTAACTGGCGAGTCTGTCGCTGCGACATTATTTATTATTCAAGAGCAAGTTCGACTTGTTCAAAAATCTATGAATCAAGAGTAAAAAAAAGCCCTCTCATGAGGGCTAATCATCATATAAATCATCTGTATTTGAATCAAAACTCTCAATTAAAGGCTTGTATTTTTCAGCATCACCATCTCGAGGTAAATGCAAAAAAGTAATGGGAATATGTCTAACTTTATAGTTATATTCCGTTCCTGAATGTGGCTGAAGGCTGTAGGTGCAACTCGATTTCATTTTACATGGTGTAAGTGAAACTAATTTAGCACCAAGTTTTTTGGACAAATATTCTTGCCAATTTTTCATAACTTTTGGTTCAGTATGATTTGCATTGTTTGGCTTTATAAATATCAGCATTGCTCCTGCTGTAGCTCCAATCTGGCCTTTACTATATCTTTCAGTTAATTGCGTATAGCCGCCATATAAATATGTATTTCCATATTTATTAGGACCACCCCAAATTTTAGCTTCAGCAATCCATGTAAAACTACCTAATGTAATTGAAATATCGGCATTTCCATTATTATCACTATCTTTCTGTGCAGTAGGCCAGAATCTTTTTAATCCTAACCAAATGTTGTGGGAAATCTGAACCTCAGTCATTCCCCAATAATATTCAACAGCAGTTAACATATCATTAGTAATTTCATCTATTTCATTGTAGATAAGTTCAACAAAATCCTCATAAGTACCATCCGTAGCAACAAGGTCTTGGTACATTCTTTTTTGCATTTGTTGGGAGGCCTGTGCCATTAAAGCAAAATTCACAATATTGACTCCCAAATTTTGATAAAATTCAGAGTCGGTACAAAATAAGGAAATACAACCTGATGATATTGTTCAAAGCTTAATCTGCATCCTTCTTGAGGGTGATAATATTCATTATTCTTCATTGCTAAAAAGACTTCACCTCTAGGGACCTCTTCCCAATAGCCAGTTACAACATCTCGATAGTGAAAATATTGGATCAATACCTTTACTTCTTGGCTACTCAGTAAATACACAGCATCAATAAATTGCGAATGCTCAGCATCTTTTGCTTTTGATACATTAAATAAATAGCTAAAGTGCATATCAGTTTCAGAATTTAAATCATCACATTGAGCTATTTCAATAATCAAATTTTTACAAAGAGCAAATACAAGCTCATGATCTGATCGACCATCAACTAATTTTTCAATAGTTGGCTCAAAATACTCAAAAACCTTATAAGCTCTTTGTAAATAATTATTCATTTATTTATTCACTTTATGTAAGTGTGTCATAATTTTATCAATACAATATTGTAGACCTTTATATGAATCTAGATGGTCTAAAATTGCATAATTTACCGGATTATGAGTTGAATCTCTAAACTCTGCTTCAGTAAGCCCTAAACTAATAATAGGTTTTTCCTCATCTGATACATTATATTCACGATCAATACCAAAAAAGTCCAGAATCTGACTTTTTGATCCCTCTTGGAAAAACTTATCGTCACGCATGTCATTCAACTTTTTCCCACTACGACCAAGATAAGTATAACCTCCTTTACCTGTAGAAAAGTCATGATTCACGACACGACCTGTCGCTGAACTTTCAACTTCCATTTCTGGAATGATTTTTCTTAGGTTAAGGCTATTTAATTGATCTAGCATGCCGTATCTCTTAATTATTGTTTTGTAGTCTTCTATTTTTATATTAGATAAAGCCCTATCAAAAACATTAATTAAATCAATACCTATGACAATTATTTCATGTTTATGATCAATCTTAATAAAATCAAATGCATTAAGATCAAAACGTAGTTTTTTGGAAATACCAACCACTACTGCATCAGGAAATTCTAAGGAAAACTCATCAACACTACGGACCGTTTCTGGAACAGTTCTATAGTAATGACG
Source organism: Acinetobacter sp. 1000160 (assembly GCF_000588715.1). Lineage (NCBI taxonomy): Bacteria > Pseudomonadati > Pseudomonadota > Gammaproteobacteria > Moraxellales > Moraxellaceae > Acinetobacter > Acinetobacter sp. 1000160. The sequence continues at coordinate 158,193 of NZ_JFWP02000006.1, forward strand.
TTCACTTTTGAAATAGTAAATTGTTCCGCTGTCTAATTCTTCTGCTTTAGCTAACACAGCATCATTAGTAGTTGCAGGGCTGTGATTAAACTCACTTTCAAAAAGATTAAATTTCAAAGCTTCATTTTTTAATTTATCTTCAATATCTTCTATAATTTTTGAGTCTACCTTATATAGTAAAATCTTTTTATTGAAGAAAGCTACATGCTTATCTAGAATTTTTTTAAGTTCACAATTTACTTCATTTAAGTCTTTTAAAACATCTCCTTTATCTAACCCCCTTACTGCGTTTATTAAACCGTGGCGACCTCTTCCTGTAATATGAAATGGACGAAAAACATCTGCTATTTTGTTTGCCGGGAACTTTCTTTTATTTAGCTGATCTAACTTATTAATAACTTCAATTTTTAGATTTTCAATTTTTGGATCTTTTGCCACAAAACTAAACCTTATAGTAACTTAACAATAATATATTTATATCATTGTTTAATTTATAGCACCATTATATTTGATCATATTTTGACAAACAGATTAGAGTAAATGATTAATGTCATTTACTCTCTTAATTATTTATTTGAAAAACTCTCAGCAAAATTTCTTACCAATGTAAGCAAGGTCACATGCTGTGCGGGGTCAACTTGATCCCAAAGTTTTAATAGCTCTTTTGCATCGTCTGAAAGTAGATTAGGACGTGCACGCTCTCCAGTAAGAAGAAACCAAACATCGACCCCTTCATGATGTAAAGCTTCCAAATCCTCTTGGTTCATGACCCTTTCGCCCTTTTCATAGCGCAAAACAGCCATCGTTTTCTTATTAAACAAAGCAGAAAAGTCTTTTTGAGAAAGCCCTAATCTTGATCGCTCAATCCGAATGCGTTTACCTCTTTGATTGATATTTTCATCACCCATTTGGGATATACCTATTATTTAAATATCCCAAATGGGATATTATTTGTTTAAACATATACCATCTTAACAAAGTTCTTTCTTCACTACAGTCTAAAACTGTCACTAAAAAGGAAACCTGCAATGGTTACTCAAGAGTCTCAAAAAGAAATCCAAATCAGTTTTCGTACCTCACCAGAAAATCGTCGCTTAGCTCGCATCGAAGCAGCCAAATGCAATATGTCACTCAATGAGTGGATCAAATTTCTGGTCGAATCAAAACTGCCGAACTCTACTCCTTCAAACTCAAAATAATCATAAGAGATGACTTTTTGGCTCATCACAGATTCCCTAGCCAATCACGTAAATGTTTAGTAAAGAAATGAAACGGACTGTAAAACGGCAAAAAAATAACAAGTGAGTGTCGTCGGGAGCAACAGATCACTTGGTCCAGTAACAACGGGGTAAAACATGAGTAAATCTATAGGATTCTACTGTCCGCATTGTGACCGTAGGATGCATGTGACGAGCCGTAAAAAGCCGTCACCTCTTTTTCATAACATCATTGTCAGCTGCATGAATCCCGACTGCCTTGCCAGCTTTGCAGCGGATCTCGAAATTACGCGCACTATCCACAACAGCCTCACGCCTAAGCCAGATCTATCCCTCACAAAACAGACATGGGAAAACGAAATCGAAATGCAGCTCAACAGTTTAGAGCTTCAACCAGAGATTGACCAATTTCAAAAGTGCTTTGTAGAAGGGGCCATAAATGCCCTTTTCTGGACAAGAAAAATTGACCTTGCCCAAGCACAGACATATCGCAATCGCCTCCTACAAATGAAATTGATCTGAGTAATAAATGGATATTTTGCAACGTCGAATAGACGAAAGACTAAACCAGCTTTTCAAGTTTAAAAAAGCTGGCGACTGGTACCGTAGTGGTATATGCCCTAAATGTAACCAGAAAGAGCTCTATACCCACGCAATTACTCCGAAGGTGGTGAAGTGTGGTCGTATAAACAAATGTAACTATGAAGAACACGTGAGGGATATCTGCGACGATTTATTTAAAGACTGGTCAGAGGATTTTCCAAAGACCGAACAAAACCCAAATGCCTCTGCAGACGCCTATATGGTTCATGCCCGAGGTTTTGATATTTCCTCAATTAAATACCGGTACAAACAAGAACTCTATCGTGACTACAAAAACCAAAAGCTTGTAACGGCCACGGTACGCTTTGAGCTTGCACCGGGTATTTTTTGGGAAAGGTTTATCGATCGCCCGGAGAGATTCGGGCGTATGAAAGCCAATTTCATTGGTGAGTGGAAAGGGCTGTCATGGTCAGTTCACGAACTGGATGACCTCTGCAATGCGAGTAGCATCTGGCTGACTGAGGGAATCTTTAACAGCATTGCATTGTCACAGTCGGATCTGATCAGTATCAGTACCATGAACAGTGGTAACTATCCGAACAATATCCTCCAACGGATCGCTACGCGCTGCAAGGAACTAGAAAAGGACCGCCCTCGCCTTGTTTGGGCTTTAGATAATGACAAAGCCGGTAAAAAATATTTAACCAAACAAATTGATCAATCGATTCAGGACGGCTGGCAATGTACAGCTGCTTTGCCTCCAGTTGGGAAAGACTGGAACGATCTATTTCAAAGTAATCAACTCACCAAAAAACACCAGGATAAATATATCCATTGGGGCAAGCTTCAGATTGCCAAAACTGCTGAAGAAGCAGGCCTGTTAATTTATAACTTCTATCACTTGGCCAAATTCTATTTTAATCATGGTTATCGCACGTACTGGTGGGAGCTGGACCATAAAAAATTTAATGCAGTCATGGAAGCCACTGAACAGGCACAAGGCTCAATTCTTTCTGAAGAAGAAAAAAAGATCCAGGCACTAAAAAATAGTTCTTCAGTAGTCGAGATCTGCAACGCCCAGCTGGAGCCTCTGTATTTCCAACGAAATGAAATTACCGACGAAAGTTGGTATTACTTCCATATCCAGTCACCTTGGGGAGAGGTTAAAGCAACGTTCACGCCCGAGCACATTTCATCACGTAGCAAGTTTAAACCCCGAGTGATGGGTGTTTTATCTGGTGCTATGTGGACTGGATCAGATCAACAGTTAGAAACATTTATTAAACGCAAAACGGAAAGCCTGCGTGAAGTAAAGACGATCGACTTTATTGGCTACAGCAAAGAACATGACGTTTATATCTTCGACCAGTTTGCTGTGCATAAAGGCCAAGTTATCCCCAAGAACGAGCATGATTACTTCAGAACAAATAAAAAGGAGATCAAGACTTTAGCCTCGACTCCAGTAATTCATCTAAACATCAAGAAAGAATTTCAGCCGACTTGGTGGCGCGATTACTACGATCTCAATGGTGAAGTCGGACTAATCCTTTTAGCGTGGTGGACAGGTTCATATTTCGCTGAACAAATCCGTGCAATGAACTCATCCTACCCATTCTTTGAATTTGTTGGCCAGGCGGGATCTGGTAAATCAACCTTGATCGAAATGCTTTGGAAGTTTAGCGGTCGTGAAGCCTACGAAGGCTTTGACCCGAATAAGTCCACTAGTGTGGCGATTTATCGTAACTTCGCCCAAACCTCAAACATGCCGATCGTGTTAATTGAAGGTGACCGTAATGATCAGCAATCAGCGCAAAAAGCCAAGTTTTCATGGGATGAGCTAAAGGACGCTTTCAACGGTCGCGCAATCCGCTCGAAAGGCCTAAAAACGGCTGGGAATGAAACATACGAGCCACCATTCCGTGCAGCGGTGATGATCAGCCAGAACACGCCGATCCAAGCCTCTGAAGCGATCCTGTCTCGTACCCTGCATATATCGGTCGACATCAAAGGCCACAGCTTAGAGAAAAAGAATATTGCGACCAGATTGTCGCAAATGCCTTTAGATGAAGCATGTACTTACATGACGTACTGCCTGAAGAACGAAAAAAAGATCCTGGATACATATCAAGCCAACCTTAAAAACATTGAGGCTGATTTCCACGCTAAAGGGATTACCCATGTGCGTATTGCGCTCTGTCATGCCCAAGTATCAGCCATGATCGATGCATTAGCCGAGCATGTACTTAAAAAAGAGATCAGCGCAACCGAGATCCAGAACGCTAAAACCATGCTGGAGAACATGGCCTGTAAACGTGTCGATGAAATTGGCATGGATCACATATATGTACAACAGTTTTGGGATGCATACGAATACCTCAACAGTATTCGGAATTCACATTTTCACCTTAATCATTACGACCCAACGGAGGCCAATATCGCAATTAATTTAAACGAAGTCTACAAAGTCGCTGCACGTAATTTCCAGGCATTGCCTGACGTAAACGAAATGCGCAGCCTCCTACGCACAAGCAAACGTTACAAGTTTGTGGAAGCAAATAAACCTGTCAGATCCAATAAATTCCCCGCGGATGATGCCAAAAATCTTGGTGATTACACCAATGATAATCCCCTTAATAGCGAGCGAATTATCAAATGCTGGATCTTTACCAACCCGAATCAAGTCAGACAACCTAGAACTAAGTAATTTTATTTTTAGATTCACATACAGAAGCGGCCACTCCTGTATGTGACACACAATTACTCCGGAGCGAAATTATGCAAAATGATTTTAACGCAGAAAGCACACAAAAAACTTATATCTATGCCTATTCATTAATCACTGAACAAGGAAAGAAATCTGGAAGAGTTGAAGCAGCCGACCATCGTCAGGCACAAAACCAAGCAATCCGAGCTGTAGGCTGTGAAGTTTATCGAGGAAATATCAAATTGCTGGAAAATCAGGAATTAGCCAGACGTAAGGATTTTGTGGCATTGAACTTAGAAAATGAGGGCAAGAAAGATGCATAAATATAACTGCCAATGTGGGGGCCTTATTCTTCCAGACTATGACGCATTAGCAATCGGCCACCAGGTAAATTTTTCTATTCAAGAACGTAAAAACGGATATGGCCATAAAATTATTGTGGACCATAAACATTACACTGGAGAGATCGTTGCGATCGATCAGGACCGAATCACAGTTAAAACCCGGGTACGAACTTTTGACTTGTATCGATACGACTTGACCCCTGCAAATGCTCCAAGGATTGCTGATTATTTAAGGGTAGGTAAATGCTTATGCAACACAAGCAATCTGAAAAGGTCAGCATGACAAACGCCACAATTATCCTGAGCAGTTCCTCATTTATGGGGGCTGTTTATTTTCTAACACAAGTTATGGGGTCATAAAATGGATGCATGTAATTTCGATATCATCACTTTTGGGAAGTTTAAAGGTCGAAGTGTTAAAAGCTTGGCCACTGAGGATCTACTACATTTAGATATAACAGAACAAGGACAGCGTATCCGTGATGCTGTACTGGCTGAACTTGAATTTCGTGCTCAGTTAGAACAAGACAATGATATGGATGAGTTACCCTTTTAAGGATCTGAACAATGGAACTGAATGCAGAAAAATTACTGGAAAAAGTATTCCTTAAAATGATGAAGGCAATCGAATCAAAGCCAATCATTCCAATTGAGTACCAAGTATGGGATTTAGAAGATATTGGCCATTATTTAGATTACTCGCCGGACTATGTAAAACGCCATATTATTACGCAGCCACACTTTCCACCCAGCCGCGATCTACCAACAAAGGAAGGTCACACAGTGCAACGCTGGAGAGCCAAAGATGTGATCGATTACACTATGGCCTTCGATAAAGCTTTCGTGAAGTACTCATAAATAAAAAAGCCACCTTAAGGTGGTTTTTTTTATTAGGCTATCTTTTGAAATTCACAGGACTGATTTAACTCGTCCACAATTTCATTATTCGTAGGGTTGTAATATACCAAGGCGAATTTTGGGTCCTTCCAGCCGAATATCTTGCACAACGTCAAAGCATTTTTGATTCGCTTGGCCATCAAAGATGCTGCCTCATGTCTGGAGTCATGGAAAGTCAGATCCGCATTTTCTAAACCGGCTAATTTCCGTGCCTTCCGGAACAAAGTATCACGTGATGAATCAGAAACAGTAAATACTTTAGGACATGCCTTGCGGTCGATCCGAAGCGCTAATGACCAAAGATGGACAGCAAAATTATCCAGCGGAACAATTCGAGACGTTCCATTTTTTGTATCAGGCAATACAACCTGATTTTTTGCCAATTGCACTTCGTGCGGCAGCCGGTTAACGATTTCCCCCGATCGCATTCCAGTGGCCATAGCAATAAGCCAGATTAACGCCACTTCCTGCATTTTTGTTTCCGGTACCGTACCAGGCACATATTTTAATGCAGCTAATATTTTCTCAACTTCTTCGAGTTCTACACGACGTTCCCTGTTCTTTGGCTTTGCGGGCAGCTTCACGTCAGCAACAGGATTATGCTTAATCCATTTCTTTTCGACACACCAGGAGAAAAAAGACGACAACGTAGAGAAATCCCGACGTACTGAGCTCGCTTTCAATGGATTGATAGAGCGATTCATACATTGATCACGATAGTTGGCCAGATACTCAGATTCATATTTGACCAGTGGCCAGTCGACCTTAGGTAAATACTCCTGAAAATATTTAATCCGTTGCTGTTCTTTTTTTGCAGTCTTTTTAAATTGTGACACTTCAGCCGAGTACCTGGATAAAGCTTCATGAACGGTTAAAACAATTTTTTTCTTTAAAGCTTCTTCAGTGGAGTGATTGAGCAAAATATCTCGCTCACGTTGTGCTGCCCACTTCATTACATCAAGCTTAGATTTCTTAACTTTACTGCAACGCACATCTAATACACGCAAATCAGCTCGCCATGAGCCATTCGCCTGCTGATAAACAGACAAACTCATTTTATGCACCAAGTTCCTAATTTCCAAAAATAAACCACAAAAAAAAGTGTGGAAAATGTGTGGAAATATATACCTGAAAAACCCCGTAAATACCGTAAAAAAACACAAACGCCAGAAACGACAAAGCCCCAAACCTTTGATATATAAGGCTTGGGGCTTTGAATAATCTGTGTAAGCTTTCGCTTGGTCCCGAGGGTCGGACTCGAACCGACACGTCATCTCTGACAGCGGATTTTGAGTCCGCCGCGTCTACCAATTTCACCACCTCGGGAAGAGTGCGATGCTTTGTGTTGCGTATAATAACCTGTTTGATTTTATTGTCAAACACTAACTTACGCTTATTGCTCACTTTTAAATCACTCAGATATTTTTCTCTCAATAAACACGCGAACTCAGCGAGAAAACGCAAAAAAGACTATACTACGCCCAATTTTTGCAATGTTTTAGATGTATGCAACTCTCCGACTTTTCGTTTGATCTCCCCGATGAACTTATTGCTCGCTATCCCTTAGACAGTCGTAGCGCATCTCGCCTGCTGCGTATCGATGCGCAAGGTCAATATCACGACCATGCCTTTACCGATATTCTCGACCTGCTCGAAGACGGTGATTTACTGGTACTGAATGACACCAAAGTCATGAAAGCACGCTTAAAAGGCAAACGTGCTACAGGGGGCGCAATCGAAGTACTGGTCGAGCGCATGCTGGATACCCACACTGCGCATTGCCATATCAAATCAAGTAACTCACCTAAAGCAGGCGCAGAACTGTATATCGGTGAAGATGCGGTTCCTGTCACCGTACAAGGCCGCCATGAAAACCTGTTTGTGGTGAAGTTTTCACAACCGATCTTGTCGGTACTGGATCAATATGGCCAGCTCCCGATTCCGCCTTATTTCAATCGTGAAGCCGAAGAGATTGATACTGAACGTTATCAAACTGTGTTCCATGATCCTGAAAAAATTGCCAGTGTCGCTGCGCCCACAGCCAGTCTGCATTTCGATCAAGACCTGTTAGAAAAGTTGGCTGCTAAAGGTGTACAAAAAACCTTTGTGACCTTGCATGTCGGTGCAGGAACGTTTATGCCTGTGCGTACTACAGACATTACCAATCACATCATGCATAGTGAATGGTGTGATGTGCCGCAAGCCACCATTGACCTGATTCTGGCAACCAAGGCACGCGGTAATAAGGTGATTGCGGTAGGCACTACGGCGACCCGTGCGCTGGAAAGTGCAGCACAGGCCAACCAAGGCCAAATTGCAGCGTGGACCGGTGATACCCAGATCTTTATCTATCCGGGTTATCAGTTCTGTATCGTGGATCGTTTGATTACCAACTTCCATTTACCTGAATCGACTTTATTGATGCTGGTTTCAGCCTTGTCGAATCGTGACAATATCTTGGCCGCTTATAAACATGCGGTGCAACAACGTTATCGTTTCTTTAGTTATGGCGATGCGATGCTGATTGATCAACTCGACGCTTAAAACAATCAATAGGCTAAATTCAGGTTTAGCCTATTTTTCAGAATAATGATTTAAAAAAACCATGCCATTTATTTCTCAAAAAATTCAAAAAATCTTTCAAAATCAATTTATGCATAACCAGGTGACCTTAGAAAATATTAAGGCCATTCGCCAGTTGCTTGAGGAACACCCCTCACCCGGCACGCTTATTCATCGCTTAAAACACTGGCAAGGCGAGCAAAATCTGTATATCAAGAATTACCTGAACTGGGCGCTGACCACACTGAGCCTGATTTTTTTATTGGCTGGCCTTTTATTCTCAGGCTACTACCTGATTGTTTCTGTGGTTCTGTTTGCTCTTGGCCTGCGTTATCGCATTCCGACCATTGAACTGGAAAACTTAAAACAGGAACTCAGGCTTTACCTGCTGGAACAGACCTATCAGGTTCGGTTTGATCATGAAAATACACCATTAACCCATGTATTACAGGATCATCCCTTATTTCAACTCGGTGATAAAGACAATACCGTTACAACCTTGCTTACTGGGCAAATGCTCATTAAACAGAAAACCTATGATTATTCAGTGATTAAATATCATTACACTTATTTAACCAAAACAACCGATGATCAGGGAAGAGAGGTTTGGGAAACGACTCATTGTGATTTGTGGGGTGTGCTGATGGAGAATTTTCCCTATAAAGGCGTGAGTATTTCAGCCGCACATAAAAGCCGTTGTCATCTTGGCATTGAATGGCAGTCCAGTGATATCCGTTTTAACCAGAAATATCAGCAAAGCGGTATCAGTGAATTTGAGTTTGTGAAATTCTTAACACCAGAACGCTTACTGGCACTTGAGCAGATGATGCAGGCTTTTCATGGCGATTTTTATGTCGATCCGCACACTGGCCTGATGTGCTGGTTATTTAATGAGTCGCCTTTGGCCGAAAATAATTATTTGTTTCAGGCCATGAGCATCAATGAACTGGCTGAAAAGCTGGAACAGTTGCAAATGCCAAAACTTCAACGTTTACAAGATGCTTTCTATAGTCTGCTCAAGACCCTCTAATTGCATTTATAACGGTTAAAATAACCCGCAAGGTACTTCTTAGTTTCTGAAATTTAACGCATAATTCAGTTTATACCCAGCAATTATAATGACATAAAAACGCCATGCCGATCGATACCGTACAACAAGCCCTCCATATCCGGCGTAAAAAAAATGCGCAGGTATTTCGTAATATCGCCCGTTTGTGGGAGGCTGGACAAAAATCACATAGCGATCAGGACTTGTTAGATGCGCTGCATCCGTGGCGTGAAGATCATAATCTGTGTTTTTTTAATGCCCTTCCGTACTTACTGGCTATCATCAGCATCGGCACGCTGGTGTTTGGCTATTTTCTGCATCCGCATATTCAATATATCTGGAGCCTGCTCGGGGCATTTCTGACTGGTTTTCTGGCGTATCTCCTGTATGAACCGCGAGAACCTCTCAACCGTGTAATCAATTATCTTGAACAACGCATCACGGTATTACGTTATGGCCTACAGTTTCAGCAATTGCCTGCTTATTTACCGATTCAGGCACAACCGCTACTGGTGATGAGTAAATTAAAACAACATTTCCCCTTATTTAATCGTGGCAGCGAATCCAACGAAATCACGCACTATGCATCCACGACATGGAACGATGGCACAACCACGCATCAGGTGTTGCTTTTTCAATATCATTACGTCAATGAAATGCCAATCCTGCAAGATCAGGGTAACGATAAGAAAATCGTCAAAGAGATCCATAAAGATTTATGGGGCGCCTTTATTTTTCAAATGCCTGCTTTGGGGATTGCAGTCAGTGATCAGCGTTCCCGTTTTTTTGAGCCCTATAGCAGTGCTTGGCAAAGCAGCGATATCCTGATTAATCAGGAACTGAATATTTTTGGTCTGGATCAACATCAGTTGGCCAAGCAGGTCAGTCCGAGTTTAACTTTAAAATTACATGATTTTTTTCAACATTTTAACGGTGATTTAATTTATCATCATCAAGAGCAAATCCTGTGTTATGTAGGCGAACAAAATCTTTTCCAGACCGCCAGTAAACGCAGTGAAATACATGATATTCCGGCATTACGCGGACACTTGCGGACCATGACCATGCCGCAGTATCAGAAGTTTCAACAACTCATGCTGAATTTAATTAGCTAATCATCTCGCAATAACAATAAGGGGCAAGCGATGACAGGTTTACTCATTTTCTTGGGGATTTTTGTGGTGCTGATTGTCTGGGGCGTGTCGATCCGCAACAACATCGTACGCTATTTTAATGCCACCAAACGGGCATGGTCAGAAGTGGCCAATTTTGAACGTCAAAAAGTAAAAACACTAGAAGCCTTGGAAGCCACGCTGGATCAATATACCCAGTTCGAGAAATCCACTTTGGAAAAAGTCACTGAATTGCGTCAGCAGATCCTCAATCTGAATGTCAATGACACGGATATTTCACAGTTACAACAGATTGAGAAAATGAGCAAAGAGCTGATCCGTAGCTTGAATGTGGTGGTTGAGAATTATCCTGAACTGAAAGCAGATGCGCTGTATAGCAAGATGATGGATGATATTCAGGAACAAAACGAGAATGTCGGTGCTGCGATTACCATTTTTAATCGTAACGTGGAATTGTTTAATAACCAGATCGAAGTATTTCCCAATAACCTGATCAATACCCTGACCTTATCCAAGAAAAGCATTCGTCCGTTTAAGGATAATCTGGCCACTGACAATTTTGACTATAAACCGAATTTTTAGTGCATTTGAATTTCCCATAAAAAATATTCCTTTATCCCCCTCTTTTCAAAGAGGGGTTAGGAGAGATTATTATTTTTTGGCTATGGCTACATTTAGTAGTAGAACTGGACGCCATAATCAAGGAAAATAGCCGCTTTTGATCAGCGAACTGTTTTTTCGCCTTGATGGATAGTGTATGAAATTTGAAAAATTAGGCCAGTCGGGGCGCGCCCGTCGTGGTCGACTCACCTTAGAACATGGTGTGGTTGAAACACCTGTATTTATGCCGGTCGGTACTTACGGCACGGTCAAAGGCATGTTGCCGCGCGATATTGAAGACATTCAGGCACAAATTATTCTGGGTAATACCTTCCATCTTTACTTACGTCCTGGTCTGGAAGTGATTAAAGAGCACGGCGGTCTGCATGAGTTTATCAAATGGGATAAACCAATTTTGACGGATTCGGGCGGTTTCCAGGTCTTTAGTCTGGGTGCAATGCGTAAGATCAAGGAAGAAGGCGTCACCTTCCGTTCGCCGATCGATGGTTCAAAAGTGTTCCTGTCTCCTGAAATTTCGATGGAAATTCAACAGGTACTCAACTCAGACATCGTGATGATTTTTGATGAGTGTACCCCTTACCCTGCGACCCATGAAGAAGCGCAAAAATCATTGCAGCTTTCTTTACGCTGGGCAAAACGTTGTAAAACCCACCACCATGATGAGCTCAAGAATAAAAATGCTTTATTCGGCATCATTCAGGGGGGCATGTATGAAGACCTGCGTGATGAGTCACTAAAAGGCTTGTTAGAAGTCGGTTTTGACGGTTATGCAATTGGTGGCTTGTCGGTCGGTGAACCGAAAGAAGAAATGATCAAGGTGCTTGATTATTTACCGAATAAAATGCCACAGGACAAACCACGTTACCTGATGGGTGTGGGTAAACCGGAAGATATCGTGGAAGCGGTGCGCCGTGGTGTCGATATGTTTGACTGCGTGATGCCAACCCGTAATGCTCGTAATGGTCATTATTTTGTGACCGATGGTCTGGTCAGAATCCGTAACAGCAAATATCGTCATGACAAAGGGCCATTAGACCCACATTGCGATTGCTACACTTGTAAAAACTTTACCCGTGCCTATTTATATCATTTAGAGAAGTGCGGTGAGATGTTGGCTTCAATGCTCGGCACCATCCATAACTTGCGTTACTACCAACGCCTGACCCAAGGTATGCGTGATGCGCTGGATAACGGCACATTTGATGAATACGTTCAGGACTTTTATGCACGTCGTGGATTAGATGTTCCGCCTTGCCCAGAAGACTAATGTCAGGTAAATGCATCAAGATTTGCGCCTGATCGCAAGACAAGGTACATTGCAAAACGAATTGGAATTTATTGTTAATTTTTTGGCTTTTTAATTTTAGGAAAACGAAATGAGTCTTTTCATCTCTACTGCTCATGCTGCACCGGGTGCAACACAAGGTCCAAGTCTTATGGCTAACTTGTTGATGATCGCGGTATTTATCGCAATCTTCTATTTCTTGATCTGGAGACCTCAGGCAAAACGTGCCAAAGAACACCGTTCTTTGATCGAAAGTCTGGGTGTCGGCAGCGAGATCGTGTTTGCTGGTGGTTTAATGGGGAAAATTATCAAACTCGAAGGTGACTTTGCAGTCGTTGAACTCACTCGTGGTGTTGAGGTAAAAATCCAGCGTGCGAGTGTCATTTCAGTATTACCTGAAGGCACATTAAATAACCTTTAATCATAAAATAGTCGTGCCTCAGCACGACTTTTTCATTTAAGAAGAAAGCGAATGCGTTACCCTGCATGGAAATATTTACTGATCCTGGTTGTCCTTGTGATCAGTACGTTATATGCACTTCCAAGTCTGTATCCAGATGAGCCTGCCGTCCAGATTTCTGGCGCAAAAGCCGGCACCAAGATTGATCAGACCATCGTGCAAAAAGCTGAGCAGATTTTAAAAACTGCCGATATTAGCAGTCACGACAATAGCTTCACCAACAATGCGGCATTATTACGTTTAAGCTCTTCTGAGGCACAGTTAAAAGCCAAAGAAGTGCTTCGTCGTGATCTTGGTGATGACTATGTCGTTGCACTCAACCTTGCGCCAACTACACCGGAGTGGTTGCAAAAGATTGGGGCTAAACCGATGAAACTCGGTCTGGACTTACGTGGCGGTGTACACTTCTTGCTCGAAGTCGACATGGATAAAGCGATTAGTCAGCGTATGGAAACATCTGCGACTGATTTGCGTCGTCAATTCCGTGATAACAAAATCAAATTCAATAACCTGGCGTTAAATAACAACACCATTACAGTGCAATTTGCAAACAATGCAGACCGCGATGCAGCGACTGATTTCTTGCGTCGTAATGGTAACGAGTTTACTCAACAGGCAGTTGCGACCTCATCTGGTGCGACTTTAAGACTGAATTATACCGATGCCCGTCGTCAGGAAATTCAGTCTTATGCAGTGAACCAAAACTTAACCACCCTACGTAACCGTATCAACGAACTGGGTGTGGCAGAAGCTTTGGTACAAACACAAGGCAGCAACCGTATTGTAGTCGAATTACCGGGTGTACAGGATACGGCTGAGGCAAAACGTGTCTTGGGTCGTACAGCCAACCTGGAATTCCGTCTGGTTGCAGATAGCAATGATCAATATATCGATCCGTATACCGGTAAATATAACGGTCAGCCGCTTCCTCCTGGCACTGAGGTATTCGCTTACCAATCACTGGATAGCGGTCGTCAGTTGCTGTTGCAACGTAACCGTATCTTGACCGGTGAGCGTGTTCAGAATGCAAGCTCTGGCTTTAGCCAGGATTCTGGTGGTGCTGAAGTTAACATTACTTTGGACTCTGCCGGCGGTAAGCTCATGTCAGATGCAACGCGTGGTGCAGTTGGCAAACGGATGGCAGTTCTGTTTATCGAAAATAAACAGAAGATCTCTTATGTCGCAGATCCGAATACAGGCGTTCAGACTGAAGTTCGTACCCCATATACCGAATCTGTGGTGATCAATGCGGCAACCATTCAGGCTGTGCTGGGTTCACAATTCCGGATTACCGGTCTGGATTCACCACAAGAAGCAGCCGAGCTTGCCTTGATGCTGCGTGCAGGTGCACTTGCTGCGCCGATGTACTTCGTTGAAGAACGTGTGGTTGGTCCTAGCCTCGGTCAGGAAAACATTGATAAGGGTGTACTCTCAACTCAGATCGGCTTCTTGCTGGTTGCCATCTGGATGGTCGTGTTCTTCCGTTTATTCGGTCTGATCGCAAACTTTGCCCTGGTCTTTAACTTGGCCATGATTTTGACCGTGATGTCATGGATTGGTGCTTCCCTCACCCTGCCAGGTATTGCCGGTATCGTGATTACCATTGGTATGGCGGTCGATTCCAACGTCCTGATCTGTGAACGAATACGGGAAGAAATGCTCTGGGGGGCCTCGCCCAAACAGGCGATTGTGGCAGGGTATGATCGAGCCTATAACACCATTCTTGACTCGAACTTAACCACCTTACTGGTTGCGTTTATCTTGTTCGCGATTGGAACAGGTCCGATTAAAGGCTTCGCGGTAACATTGATGATTGGTATTATTTGTTCAATGTTTACGGCCATTACCGTTACTCGTGCCATCGTCCAGCTCATTTATGGCAAACGCCGTAATTTGAAAAAGTTGAGTATTTAAGGAGATTCATATGACTGATCTGACTCAACCAGACTCAAAACAATACGGTCGCCCGGATAACCTGAAAATTATCCCGTTCATGAAGATTGCCAAACCGGCGGCAATCTTGTCGATCCTGCTGACGATTGCGAGTATCTTCTTTATCGTGACCAAAGGCTTGAATCTCGGACTGGATTTTACCGGGGGGATTTCTGCCGAATTGAACTACAAGCAAGGTGTACAGCCTACGCAAGTGGTTCAGGCACTTGACCGTGCTGGCTTTAAAGATGCCGTGGTACAAACCTTGGGCAGTAATACCGACCTGATCGTGCGTATGCCTGTACAAGAAGACCTGAATGTCGAAGACCTCAGCAATAGCATCACCAAAGCGGTTCAATTACCGAATAATACCGTTGAAGTACATAAAGTGGATGCGGTAGGTGGTGCTGTCGGAAATGAGCTTTACGTGCGTTCTGCAGGTGCTGTTGCACTGGCCTTGATCTTGATGCTGATCTACGTCACCATTCGCTTCGAGTTTAAACTCGCGATGGGCGCGGTCATGTCATTATTCCATGACATCGTACTGATTATCGGTGCATTCGCATTGTTCCAGTGGCCTTTCGACTTAACCGTATTGGCTGCAGTCCTTGCGGTGATCGGTTTCTCACTCAACGATAACATCGTTGTCTCGGATCGTATCCGTGAGAACTTCCGCAAGATTCGCGGTGCCACACCACGTGAAATCGTTGATATTGCACTGACAGAAACCTTACGTCGTACCATCCACACCTCGATGACCTTATTACTTGTGGTTCTTGCCATGATGTTCCTGGGTGGTGATGGTTTACACTGGTTCTCTGTTGCCATGTTTGTCGGTGTATTCGTGGGAACTTACTCATCGATCTATATCGGTACAGCATTCGCTTTATGGCGTGGTCTGAACCGTCAGGACTTTATTGTTCAAGTTAAACCTGAATTTGAAGAAGAAGAGATTCCTTAAATCCCTCTCCTCTTTGATTCAAATAAAATGCCAGCAATATGCTGGCATTTTATTTTTTGCATTATCCGCTCTGAAATAACTTAGCAAAAAATAGAAATCTCTTTATCGTGTATTCCCAAATAAAAAAAGAAAAAAATGCTCCTGATATCGCATAAAACCAACTGATCTTATCAATAGCATTTGGGTCATTTAAATAGCTAATGAGTATCGTAAAGCATGTACTCATAATGAGCATGATACATAAAGCTTTTCTAGTTCCCTTGGCTTGCCACACTCGTCCAAACATCATCTCAAAGTCAAGAGAAAATTGATCCCGATTATTTAACTTTGGCGGAATCATATTTTTAAAATTAGGATTTAAAACCAAATTATTCAAATGATTAAAAAAAATTAAAATATCTATAAAAAAGTAAAGAACAAGACAATAAAATAATTTATTTAAACTATAACCTACAGCAACTATATTAATTAAAAAAATAAAAAATGCATTTAACGCTAATACTCTGAAATATATTTTTGGGCTCAAAGTAGTCGCAGTTAACAAAGTAATAGGTAATGCAAAGATACAAATCAATACAAGGAAATAGGCAATCTGATTGATTTTATAAAATACTAAATATAATAAAGAAAAAATTAGAATATTGATCCATGATTTATAAATCAGCGAGTTGGGTTTAAATATTTGATTAACTATGACATCCATTAAAGTAACCTATAAAAAACACCTAATACTGAACAATCTGGATCTGTGGAAACTGAAAACCTCGGCAGGACCGCTCTGCCCGCCATGCAATAGTGACTACGATTTTCTGGTTCAGGATAAAGTTCTGATAGGCAAAAGTGCCAATCAATGGATGCGAACACATGCCACCCTGATTTGTAGGATGAACCTGCGTATTCAAACTATTTAGGTCTAAACGAATACCAAGACCTGAGGCTTTTAAAATCGCTTCTTTGGTGGTCCAGACCCTAAACCAATATTCTGTGTCTTGATCCTGCTGCTGCCAAGTCTGGTATTCCTCCAGATGAAAAGCATGCTGGGCCAAGCCATCAAAACGGACTTTTCGGTCCAGCGCTTCAACATCAATGCCGATATCTTGAACACGTTCGCTCATTGCCAGTGCATAATATTGCTGACTATGCGAATGATTAAAATGTAAGGCATGAGAGCTTAAAAAAGGTTTACCATGCTCATGTTTGGAAAACACCAAATCATCTATAGTGCAATGTAGTTGATGAGCCAGAAGCTGATTACGTCGCGCCTGAATCTGCTGTTTTTGATAATGATTAAAGCCTCTAAAATCAGCAAAATCTGTTTTATCTTTTTGCAGCAGCTGCGCCAATGCCTGAACATGGATGTATATAATACCTGTCGTCATGAGCAACATCTCCCGTGTATAAAAAAGCCCAAAGCAAAGTTTGGGCTTTTAAGCATCGAATACAGCTTAACGCTTGAATTTCTTTTCTGCTTTCTTGAACTTCTGAACATAACGACGCTTACGTGCTGCAACGCGTTCGTCCACTTGGGATTTACGTCCTTCAAATGGGTTCTCTGAGGTTTTAAAGTCAATACGAACTGGCGTACCTTCAAGCTTATAGACTTTACGGAATACGTTTTCGAGATAACGACGATAATCCGCTGGAGTCTTATCTACCTTGTTACCATGAATGACGATGGTGGGTGGATTTTGTCCGCCCATATGCGCATAACGCATTTTAATACGACGACCACTGATCATTGGCGGCTGATGTGCCTCAGTAGCATCACTTAGAATCTGGGTCAGTTTCGCCGGTGAAACTTTTAGGTTTGCTGATTCGTAAGCACGATGGATCGAAGGATAAAGCTCACCCACGCCTGTACCATGTAGCGCTGAAATCAAATGGATTTTTGCCCATGGAATAAAGTCAAAACGACGTTCCACATCAAGTTTACATTGCTTACGATCATACTCGGTCATGTTGTCCCATTTGTTGATCGCAATGACCATGGCACGGCCTGCTTCAAGTGCATAACCAATCAAATGTAAGTCTTGTTCCACAATCCCTTCACGTGCATCGACCACTACAACCACAACATGCGCGTCTTTCATCGCTTGCAGGGTTTTAACGATTGAGAATTTCTCAATCATCTCATCGACTTTACCTTTACGGCGTACACCGGCAGTGTCGATCAAGGTATATTGACGACCATCACGCTCATAAGGGATATAGATCGAGTCACGAGTTGTACCTGGTTGGTCAAACGCAACCACACGCTCTTCCCCGAGTAAACGGTTCACCAACGTCGATTTACCCACGTTTGGACGACCGATAATCGCTAAACGCAAACCAGTATTTTTGTTGTGCTCGTCCGGATTTTCATCTTCAGGGACTTCAGCCAACACTTCTTCAAGCATTTGCTGTACACCACGACCATGGCTGGCCGCAACCTGCATCGGTTCGCCCATACCGAGCTTGTAGAATTCAACTAATGCAGCTTCTGCATGGACACCATCGACCTTGTTGGCCACCAGATGGACTTTTTTGCCTAATGTACGTAGCTCACGGGCAATCTGCTCATCTGAAGCCAATAAGCCAGCACGTGCATCCACCACAAATACAATAATATCTGCTTCATGGATAGCTGTTTTTGACTGCTCAGCCATGTAAGAGTCAATGCCACCTTCATTCTCACCAATACCGCCCGTATCTACGACAATGAATGATTTATTTTGATAAACCGCATCGCCATATTTGCGGTCACGAGTTAAACCAGCGAAGTCAGCAACCAAAGCATCACGACTTTTGGTGATTTGGTTAAATAGCGTTGATTTTCCGACGTTTGGACGACCAATGAGCGCAATAACGGGTTTCATAAATTAACCTTAATTCAGACGAGCCATCGTTGATGACATCGTATCAGAAACAGTATGGAAGATTTTGGTGATCAAGTAATCACAATAAAAATTCGGGGTTTTGTTTAAACAAATACCCCGATCATTCTTTTATTAGCAATAGCTAATTGAGCATTTTAGCACAAGCTAAGGCAAAATTAACGATTCTGCCAAATGGTTAATGCACCTTTTCGTGTTGCAACATAAAGCTGGTTGTCAATCACACGCAATGAACGCACTTCACCACTGGTTTTGGCACGACCGATCAACTTGCCTGAAGCCGGATTAATCAGATGAAGTACCCCATCCAGATCACCCACCACCAGGTTTTGTCCTAACATCACAGGATTACTCAGCTGACGGTTTAACAGTTCTTCATTCTGCCAAACCAACTCGCCAGTCGCCAAGTTATAAGCATTTAACTTGCCATCGGTTGTGGTCACGAATACTTTATCTTCGGCAACCTCGGCAGTGTTGGTACTGCTGGCATCTTCACTCCATACCACACGTTGTGAAGCAAGATCGATTACAGTAACCTGACCCTGGAAGCTTGTGGTGACAAGGAATTGACCTGCAACAACCGGGTCACCAACCACATCAATCAAACGCTGGATGTCTGAACGGCCATCGCTAATCGCCACACGGCGCTGGAAGCGAGGCACACCACTGATAATATCTAGTGCATATACATAAGCATTGGCAGAACCAATCAACACGGTACGCTCATCCAAGCGCACTGGGGCTGGCTGACCACGTAAACTGAACTGTACATTTGGCAGTTTATAGGCCCAGACTTGCTGGCCTGTTACTGCATCATGCGCAAACACAGTGCCATCATTGGCAATGGTAATTACACGACCCGACTGGATCAAGGATGGCGACAGAATGGCACCTGACAGTTTTGCCGTCCACTTTTGCTCACCTGTAGCCTGATCTAAACCAAATAACTGTCCTTTACGATTGCCAATGACCACAATCCCTTCACCGGCTTCTACACCGGCAGTCAGTTCCTGTTTGGTAATCTTGCTTTTCCAAAGGCGTTCTTTGCCTTTGTAAGCAGACACCTGACCATCAGGGTCAATCGCAAAAATCACACCATTGTCTGTATCCAACTGTAAGCGCAAAGCCTCAGCCGCATTGGTAGACGAAACACTTTGTGAAAAAACAAGGTTTAAACTTTGTTCTTGCGTGATTTTTGGCAATGGATTTGGTTTTGCCTCTTTTACTTTATTGCTCGAACATCCAACAAGTAAAGCTGAAGCAATTGCAATTGCCAAAGGAAGTTTTAGTTTATTCTGCATTAAGACTCATCCACTTTGGTATCTAAGATCGGGCGCTCAAACTCAGGATCATCTACTAAAACGCCAACACTTTCGAGTTTAATTTGTAAAAGCTGACGCTCCTGTTTGCGCTCGAGCAGGTTATCCCATGCACTTTGATACGCTTTACGCGCAGAGGCGTTGTCTTTCTTCGCAACAAAAATATCACCGCGAAGCTCATCAGCAGTAGCCTTGAACGCAGGCTCTGTCACAGCAGACAAGGTTTTTAAGGCTTCGTCAAATTTGTTTTGTGCCAATTGCGCATCAGCCAAACGTATTTTTACAACCTGTAGCAAACCCTCGTCTTTTACTTTTGAGTTTTCAACTTTCTTCAAGGCTTTTTCAGCAGCAGCATAGTCCTGCTTGTCATACGCAAGCTTCGCCATAACAAATTGTGTCTGAATTGCCTGAGCAGAATCGGCATCTTCTTTCACAATCTTATCTGCAGCCTCAGACAAGCTTGCAAAGGCATTGGGCTGACCTGTGGCAGCTTTGGCCTCATCCATCAACTTCTGCACCTTCGCCGTCTGGTTCTGGGCTTCGGCAAGATTTTTCTTTTGCCAGTATTCCCATCCGAAAAAGGCAATCAAGGCAATGAGAATTCCGCTAATGATTGCAGAACCATATTTTTTGGCAAACGACTTTAAACTGTCGAGCTGTTCATCATCACTTAAACTCATGTGATTGTCCTTTTCCTAAATTCTTCAACTTATTGTTTAAATTTTTCAATCAAAAACGGCGTCAGTTCAGTCAAAGCAACTTGAGACTGCTCTGCTGTCGCCAATTCTTTAATGAGAAGCTGCTGTGATTCCCACTCGCGCTCACCCAAGATCATCGCAAAAATTGCACCCGACTGATCGGCCTTTTTCATTTGGCTTTTCATGCTGCCTTGTGAACCTGTTTTTAAACGAATCGGGCTATGGGCTGCTTCCAGCTGATCACGAATCTGTTCCGCCAAGACCAAAGCTTTGGCTTGATAAGCAGGTTCTGCCAACAAGAAGATTTCGCAATCACGTACTGTTTTGGCTTGTTCGACTTGCTCGAGCAACAGGAGCAAACGCTCCATCCCCATCGCAAAGCCAACCGCAGGCACAGACTGATCTGCCTTACCTTTTAACTGCCCGACCAGACCGTCATAGCGACCACCTGCACACACTGTGCCTTGTGAACCCAACATGGTGGTGGTCCATTCAAATACGGTTTTGTTGTAGTAATCCAAACCACGGACTAACTTCTGGTTAATCACAAACTCAATACCCGCATCAGTGAGGTATTGCTGTAATTGCTGGAAGTGATTGATTGAATCTTCTTTGAGGAAATCATGCAACTTGGGTGCATTTTCCAGAATCTTTTGGGTCGACTCAATTTTAGAGTCCAGAATACGCAATGGATTGGTGCTTAAACGACGTTGCGAATCTTCATCCAGAGCATCTTTGTGCTGATTTAAAAACTCAACCAATGCGGCACGGTATTCTGCACGTTCGTCGGTTTCCCCGAGTGTATTCAACTCAAGTTGAACCTTGTCCGCAACGCCCATACGCTTCCACAAACGTGCTGTCAGTAAAATCAACTCGGCATCGATATCGGGTGTTGCCACACCAAAGGTTTCTACACCAAACTGATGGAACTGGCGGTAACGGCCCTTTTGCGGTTTTTCATAACGGAACATCGGTCCCATATACCACACACGTGGCGTCGCACCGCGCAACAGGTTATGTTCAAGCAAGGCACGTACACAACCCGCAGTCCCTTCTGGACGTAGCGTCAATGATTCAGGCGGATTCCCCTTGTCAAAAAAGGTATACATTTCTTTTTCAACGATATCGGTCGCATCGCCAATAGCACGTTTGAATAAACCGGTTTGCTCAACGATCGGTAAACGGATCTGTTGATAACCATAAGCATCCATTAAAGATGCAAGTTGTTGTTCCAGACTTCTCCAAGCCGCAGTTTGCGTTGGAAGGATGTCATTAAAACCTTTGATAGCGACGATTGAACTCATGATGAACTACGAATAATTTCTTTAGATTTTGCTTCTTCAAGCTCTTGAACACGTTGACGAACCATTGTTTCAATTTCATCAACCAACTGATTTGTGTCGATTAAATGGCTCTTTTCGCCATTACGGTACACCAGTGAACGCGGAGATGCCCCGACAATCCCGATATCCGCTTCTTTGGCTTCACCCGGACCATTCACCTTACACCCGATCACAGACAAGTCCATCGGCGTACGGATATCTTCTAGACGCTCTTCCAGTGCCTGCATCACCTGAATCACATTGAATTCCTGACGTGAGCAGCTTGGACAAGCAATAAAGTTAATGCCGTTTGAGCGCAGGCCCAGCGATTTTAAAATATCAAAACCGATTTTAATCTCGTCTTCCGGCTCGGCAGCAAGCGAGATACGCATGGTATCGCCAATGCCTTCCATCAATAAACCGCCAAGCGCGATGGCTGATTTCACCGTACCGGTACGATAGATTCCTGCCTCTGTGACACCGAGGTGCAACGGATTATCAATCTGTTGCGACAATAAGCGATACGCATCCATGGTCAGGAACACATTCGAGGCTTTAACGCTGACTTTGAACTCATGGAAGTCCAGACGGTCCAGAATATCGATATGACGCATTGCCGACTCAAGCAAGGCCTGCCCGGTTGGCTCGCCATATTTCGCCTGTAAGTCTTTTTCCAGTGAACCCGCATTCACACCGATACGGATCGAAATACCATGATGTTTTGCCGCAGCAACCACCTCACGTACTTTCTGATCTGAACCGATATTACCCGGGTTAATGCGCAAACAGTCTGCACCATAATCCGCCACAGCCAACGCAATACGATGATCAAAATGAATATCCGCCACCAGAGGCACGGTCACACGTTTACGAATAGCACCAAATGCCTCTGCTGCTTCCATCGAAGGAACAGAAACACGCATGATATCTGCACCGGCATCTGCACAGCGCTGGATTTGCGCGACAGTCGCATCGACATCACAGGTTTCAGTATTCGTCATACTTTGAACACTAATCGGGGCATCACCACCGACATACACCGAACCGACACGGATTTTACGTGTCGGGCGGCGTTTAATGGGGTTCACAATCATCGTATAGCTCTACTCTTTGTCGTTAACGAGACAAACGGAATTCTGCTTTTCCATTGACGGTATAAGGAGACAATGAAATCTGTTCCTGATTCAAAACCAGGGATACAGCGGTCGCATCGTCCAAACGAATCTGGAATGGCGACTGACCACTCAGATTCAAGGTCGATGCCTGACGACCTGTTGCCAATACTTTACCTGTTGCATCCACAATATGCACAGAGGTTGGTCGGCTAAAGTTCAGGACTAATTGGTCACCAGATGTTGCTGCCGTTGTATTTCCACCCATCGGCAGAATTTCAACTTCAGAGTTTTTGATCTTTGGTACATCCGCATCATCCTTATGGCTTGATGTCCAATTCTGTACAGCCACGACCGCTAACCATGCCAATACTGCCACCGCTGCCACAATCGCAATGCGTTTTAACCATTTGCGGTTACGGACGCTTTTCGAACCTGACAATTTCCCCATGATCTTAATCGGAGAGTTATTCAGGGCATGGCTGGCTTTAAGACCGGTATCATTAACATAGATTTCATCAAAACGCTGAATAATCGCGCTGGCATCGGCATTTAAATGCTTGGCATAAGCACGATAATAGCCTTTGATAAAGGTCGCTTCTGGCAATGACTTGTAGTCATCTTGCTCTAATGCCGTCAAGGTTTTGACCGGCATGTTCAATACGTTTGCAATCTCTTCAATTTCTTTCTTTTGTGCAATACGAATTTGACGCAAATACTCACCAGGTCGTTGAATATTTCCTAACGCAGACGATGGCGAGGTTGAGCCAGTTGGCTGATGTGAATTTGGATTTATTTCCATACGGCCTCAGTACTGTACTGTAATTGCAAATAACGTTGATATTCTGGACTATCAGGAAATAAAGCGCGTAACTGATTGACTAACACTTGCATTCCTAACTGATCCGCATTTGCCCGAGCAATGCGTAAACCAATCCAAAGCGCACGGGCACCCTGGTTTTTCTGACCTACATTACGAACATATTGTTCGTATAGTTGCGATGCATCTCTATTATTTTGTTGCAAATAGAAAATTTCCGCCAACTCTAACATTGAAATTGTTGCGTTTCGATTCGCTTGTAGCGCCTGTTTGAATGCTTTTTCAGCATTCGTCACATCGCCGAGTTTTAAATAGATTCGCCCTAGGTTTTCCAGCGACTGAAAACGCTGATCATAACCCAGAGTTGCGCCCGCACGGGTAAATTGCTCAATGGCTTCATTATAGCGTTGCTGCTGGTACAAATATGTACCGTAATTATTACGCGCCTGAGCATTATCTGGTTCGGAGGAAATAGCACGCTTGAAATAAGACTCCGCTTTTTCCATATTGGCTGCGCTGCCTTCCTGTTGCAGCAGGATGCCCATCATCATGTTGGCATTGGCATCCCGGGAATTCAGTTTTAATGCCTGATCAAGCGAACGCTTGGCTGAATCCAGATCACGTGTACGAATATATTCTGCCGCAAGTTGCGTACGCACCTGCACCGCTTTTTCCGGATCTTTTTTTAATGTTGTAGATGGCGTCTGGCAAGCTGTTAAGCCAAGTAAAGTAAACACAACAGCTGTCACTATAATCGTTTTTGATCGAGTTGTATTCAACGCTTTTTCCCCAAGTTTTATCCTTGTGTGCGCAATATTTCTTGCCGTTGCGCCACTTTCTTTTTCCACTGTTCAGCACGACGGGTTCGGTCAGCCACCTGTCCTACCAATTGTCCACATGCCGCATCGATATCATCGCCACGTGTCTGACGAATCGTACACACAAAACCGGCATCCGACAAAGTTTTTTGGAAGGCAATAATGCGGTTACGGCTCGAACGGCCGTACGGCGCATGCGGGAACGGATTAAATGGAATCAGGTTGATTTTACTTGGTAAGTTTTTCAGCAACTTTAACAATTGCTGTGCATGCTCAGGCTGGTCATTGACCCCTTCCAGCATCACATATTCAATGGTGACATGGCGACGAGAGCTTTCATTGCCATCTTTGCCCAAATAACGTTGGCAAGCCGCAATCAGTTGCTGTAACGGATATTTTTTATTGATCGGTACCAGTTCATTACGCAATTCGTCATTCGGTGCGTGTAATGAAATTGCCAAGGCAACATCAATGTCCTGCGCAAGTTGATCGATCTTTGGCACCACACCCGATGTTGATAAGGTGACACGGCGTTTTGACATGCCATAAGCAAAGTCATCCAGCATCAACTGCATCGAACTGAGCACAGCATCGTAATTGAGTAAGGGTTCGCCCATTCCCATCATCACGACATTGGTGACAGTACGTTCACGCTCTGCAACCGGCACTTCTTCCATGTAAGAATAGTTCGCCATCCACAGCTGACCAATAATTTCTGCAGGGGTTAAATCACGCTGAAAACCTTGCTTACCGGTAGAACAGAATGAGCAATCCAGTGCACAGCCCACTTGTGAAGAAATACACAGGGTTTTACGCGCGCCAGTTTTATCATCAGCCGGAATCAGGACCGTTTCAACCAGCGAGCCCTCACCATCACCGACACGGAATACCCACTTACGGGTGCCATCTTTGGAATAGTTACGATGCACCACTTCAGGTGCTTTAATTTCACAGATTTTTTCTAATTTTTCACGTAATTTGCCCGATATATTGGTCATCTCGGCAAAATCTGTCACAAAATATTGATGAATCCATTTCATGACCTGACCGGCGCGAAACTTTTTTTCGCCCAGATCTTCAAAGAATTTTTCCAGTTCAGCTCGAGACATGCCAAGTAAATTGACTTTATGCTCGGCAGCTTGAACGACAGGCGTAGTAACAGACTGTTGTTTTTCATCTAAATTTTCTGATGAAACGACCACTGCAGAACTCATGTATATTTACCTAAACAATATCAGCGCTAAAAAATACTGTGCATTATTTGCACAATACAATCAATAAGAAATAAAAAACCAGATAAGTAGTATACCACTTATCTGGCTCGAATACTTTGGATTAACGAGTGCGTGGGCAAATCTCGTTATCAGCAAAGAAGTAAGCGATTTCGCGCTCAGCAGAAGCAACTGAGTCAGAACCGTGAGCAGCGTTTTCGTCGATGCTTACAGCGAAGTCAGCGCGGATTGTGCCTGGAGCCGCTTCTTTCGGGTTCGTTGCACCCAAGATATCACGGTGAGCAAGAACTGCGTTTTCGCCTTCAAGAACTGAAACAACCACTGGACCAGAAGTCATGAATGCAACGAGGTCAGCAAAGAAACCACGTTCTTTGTGCTCAGCATAGAAACCTTCAGCATCAGCTTGAGAAAGGTGTTTCATTTTAGTAGCAACGATCTTCAAACCTGATTTTTCGAAACGAGCAAAGATGTCGCCGATGTGGTTTTTAGAAACTGCATCTGGTTTTACGATAGATAAAGTACGTTCAATCGCCATGATTGACTCCTATTATGGTCTAAACTAAAAAATTTGCCGCATTATACCGATGTCATCGTTAATAATCAGCTTGAATATGCAAAAGTTCAGCGATTTCTGACGAATTTTTAACGAACTTCATCCAGCCAGGCCATTTGAATGGCTTCAAGCAAACCTTCGGTTGATTTATTCGGATCATCACTAAAGTCTGGTAAAGCACACACCCAGGCATGCAAATCGGTAAATCGCACCCATTGCGGATCGACATCTGGATGTGCTTCGGTAAGTTCAATTGCAATATCAATCGTATCTGTCCAGCGTAAGCCCATATAACAACCTGAATAAATGTATGTAATTGAGCCTACTTTAACAAAACACCGGATTTAAGAGATAGTGTTGAAGTGCTAAATTGTCGCGAAAACACTTGTAAAATGCGTTACAGAACCAGATTAAAGCTCGGTGCCAGCAAAATGATCGCACTTGCCACCGATGCACCAATCATTGCACCGACAATGACATCGCTTGGATAGTGTAGTCCCAGAATCATTCGTGACAATGCGACCAAGATCGTAAACGGTAGCATCAGGATCAATAACAGGGGCTGGATATAACCCAAAGTGATGGTGACCATGACCGCATGTAAGGTATGGCCTGAGGGAAAACTGAAATGATCGAGCGGTCGCTCCCCCAAGACAATGACCTGATGCACCTGATAAGGTCTTGGACGGGTAGTTTTATGTTTTAAAAATTTATAAATCAAGGTGCCTACAGAACCCGCCCCGATCAGATACAAGATCTGCACCCCGTATGCCAAGCCATGCATCGCCCAAACTGACAGCAACATGACATACCAAAATGGCCCATCACCCAATCGGCTGATCGTTTTAAAAAATAAAGCGATACGTTGCGACTGTGAAAGATGGTTGAGATAGACACACCCTTTTAAATCGAGATCCAGCATTTTTATTTTTGCATTTTGAAATTTCATACTTTTTCTCCTCTTCAGGATTTAGGTCGGCGTCATGGGAGACTCCTCACGACCTGATAAAATGCATGTTCTAATTGTTGTACCGGAAACTGCCAGCTGCTGTGTTGTACGCTTTCGCTGGCCAGTAAACCCATTTGTCTCAATTGCGGTAGCGCAGGTAAATGACAAATGGATTGAATAAAATCTGTGGTCTCTCCAAGCTGGCTCAACCAGCCGGTGACCCCATGCCGAACATGTTGATGGGCACAGACATAGTCATAGGCCACCACTGCTAAACCACTGGCAATGGCTTCCAACACCACATTTCCGAAGGTATCTGCCTGACTGGCAAAGGTAAACACATCGGCACTGGCATAAGCCGCCGAAAGCGCTTTCCCGCTCAGGCTCCCCATAAAGATCACATCACTGGATTGCGCCATTTTGCTCAGGCGTGTCTGGTCTGGCCCTTCGCCCACAATCACGAATTTAGTGTTTTTGCCTTGTTGTGCCTGTAAGGCATGGAAACTCTTGATCAGCACATCGACTTCTTTTTCAGGTGACAAACGCCCGACATATAGCATGACACGAGTATCTGCATCAGCGCCCCATTGTTGGCGAAGCTGTTCTGAACGATGTTTCGGTGAAAACTTTTCCGTATCCACACCACGTCCCACCACCACCAAAGGACAGGTTACGCCAAAACCGCGTAAAGCCTGTTCGGTGTATTGACTGGGTACGCAGGTAACATCAGTACTGTTATGAAACCAGGTCAGATAACGTTGAATCGGCTTGACCAGAAAAGCCAGATCAAAGAAACGGCTAAAGTCATGAAAGGCTGAATGGAAGCCACTCGACACTGCAACCTTTCGCGATTTTGCGGCCTGCAAAGCGGTTAGTCCCAAGGGCCCTTCTGTGACGATATGCACCACATCCGGCATAAATTTCTCAAAGGCTTTGGACACCTTGAGATATTGTGGCCATCCGAATTGCACACTCGGATATTTGGGAATCGGCTGAGACATCACCAGACATTCCTGATCGGGATGGAATTCGGTACATACTGTTTTTTGTGTGGGACGTACCAGTAAGATTTTATGTCCAAGTCGCTGTAAACCCTGACATAACTGCATCATGGATAAAGCCACACCATTAATTTCTGGGGGCCAGGTTTCAGTCACAATCGCGATACGGAGACGAGGACGAACCAAATCATGCAGTTCAGACAATTCATCTTGTTTATTTTTGAGTTGTTTCCTTTTAAAGTAAAATTTAAAATTTTCAGGAAACTCTTGCTTGAATAGAGATGTCGCGTATGTACTCTGCATATCGCCATCCATTTGTGTCGTTATTTTCATGCTTTTAGCTTATAAGCATTTTTTGACACTTTAATGATCAGTGTATGACAGTTTTTTGACAGTCTTAAAATAAAAAATGCCCATTTTCCAAGCAAAAATGGGCATCTAAAAATAGCACTGCATCCATCAGGCAAGCGGGTTATCTACCGCAAAAAGCTGCTGATCTTCTAAACGTAAAGCCACCAATTGTTGTCCCCAGACACAGCCACCATCCACATTTTGAATTTGAGGACTAATGGTCTTGCCCTGTAATGCCGCCCAGTGTCCAAAAATCAGCTGATGGGTGTGTGCGGCCTGACTTTCAAACTCAAACCAGGGTTGAAAACCCGCGGGCATTGGCGCATCTAAGGCGTCTTTAAACTCGAATTCCAAACGACCTTCTGCATCGGTTAAGCGCATACGGGTCAGATAATTGGTGATACAACGCAACCGCGCCATACCTGTCAGCTCATCTGACCACAGATCCGGCTGTGAGCCATACATTTCTGCTAGAAAAGCATCCAGCACCGAGAGATCTTCATGCGCAACAACCTGTTGCACTTCGTGCGCCAATGCAACTGTCTTTTCAGCGCTCCAGATACAGGGTACGCCCGCGTGAGTAATCAAGGTGTGTTGATTTGGAGACAGACTTAAAGGCTGTTTACGTAGCCAGTCAATCAGCTCATCGCCATCAATTGCGTCAATCACTTCCTGGGTATGGTCTTTTTCTTTGGCTTTTTTAAAGCCACGCGCACAGGCAATCAAGGTCAGGTCATGATTACCCAATACTGTTGCAGCGGCCCCACGGTCAGCCAACTTTTTAATAAAGCGTAAGGCACCGACCGAGTTTTCACCACGCGCCACCAGATCGCCAGCGAACCATAAAAAGTCTTGGTCCGGATCAAAGCGGATTTCTTTCAGCAACGCTTTTAGTGCTTCAAAACAGCCTTGCACATCACCAATGACATAATTATAGCGCTTAGACATCAGGCCACCATCTGATCGGAAAGCGCCACGAAATCTGCCAGACTTAAGGTTTCTGGACGCGCCATCGGATCAACCCCAGCTTTTTCAAAGCCATCTTCCACTAGCATGCCTTTTAAGCTATTACGCAAGGTTTTACGGCGTTGAGTAAATACATGTCCCACCAAACGCGCTAACGCTTTCTCATTTTTTGCCACAATCGGTTTGGTTTCGTAAGGCTCTAAACGGAATACTGCCGAGGTGACTTTTGGTGGCGGGTTAAATGATCCCGGCGGTACTTCAAACAAGAAAGTTGGCTTGCAGTAATACTGAATCATGACCGACAGACGACCATACTCTTTGGTATTGGGTGTTGCGGTAATACGGTCCACCACTTCTTTTTGCAACATGAAGTGCATGTCTTTAACTTTGTCGCCAAACTCCAAGAGATGGAACAACAGTGGTGTTGAAATGTTATAAGGTAAATTCCCTACTACACGTAGTGGGCGGCCTTCCTGAAACAGCTGGGTAAAGTCGTACTTCAAGGCATCTGCTTCAACAATGGTCAAACGCTCAGGATGTGGCACACGGCCTGGCAAGCCAGCTGCTAGATCACGGTCGAGCTCCACCACCGTCAACGCATCACATTCACCAATTAACGGTGAGGTCAATGCTGCCAGACCAGGGCCAATTTCAACAATGTTTTCGCCCGCACGAGGATTCACTGAGCGTACAATTTTGGCAATCACACGTTGATCATGTAAAAAGTTTTGACCAAAACGTTTTCGAGCCTGATGCCCTTCATCTTTAGGGTTTAGGGCATTAATTTGATACATATATTTATACTCAATATTTGAAACTTAATTCCCCCCTCTTTTATAAAGAGGGGCTGGGGGAGATTCTTGCCAAATCAAGTGCTAAATCCACTGCAACATGCAAGCTCGATGCTTTTGCCTGTCCAGTGCCTGCAAGAGAGAGTGCCGTACCATGATCGACAGAGGTTCGAATAAATGGCAAGCCTAATGTAATATTTACTGCTTCACCAAAGCCCTGTGATTTTAACACAGGTAAGCCCTGATCGTGATACATCGCTAAAACCGCATCTGCATCTTTGAGATTTTCCGGGGTAAACAAGGTATCTGCTGGCAAACTCAGGCTCATGTTCAGGCCCCGCGCTCGATAGCTTTCCAGCACAGGATTAATCACCTCAATTTCTTCACGACCTAAATAGCCGTCCTCGCCCGCATGCGGATTTAAACCACATACCAAGATACGCGGCGCAGAAATTTTAAATTTGGTTTTTAAGTCATGAATCAGGATATCAAGCACCTGATGTAAACGTTCTGGACTAATGGCAGCAGGCACATCTCGCAACGGTAAATGAGTGGTTGCCAAAGCCACCCGTAACGTTTTCGTCGCCAGCATCATCACCACACGATCAACACCAGCAAATTCCTGATAAAACTCGGTATGTCCGCTAAACGCCATACCCGCCTCATTGATAATGGACTTTTGTACAGGCGCCGTGGCCACACCGACACTTTGTCCGGACATGGCATACTCAGCCGAACGGCGCAATTGCTCCAATACATAAGCCGCATTGGCAGAATCTAATTGCCCTAAATTCACCGGTTTTGCCAAAGGCACATGTTCAACAAAGAGTTGCCCCTGCAAACTCGATGCTGCTTGTCCCTGATAAGCAATCAGTTCAACATTTAAACCGAGTAGATTGGCACGTTGCTGCAACATTTCGATATCGGCCAATACCACCAGCGGCCGCTCATCAATCCGTTCCGCCAGACTCAGACAGATATCTGGACCAATTCCAGCGGGTTCACCTGAAGTGACATATAAAGGAAGCATATCTAGCGCCAGTCTTTTTGATTTACTGCTAGTGTAACCAAAATCTAAAAGCAGCTATAGCCCCACCTTTTTATAAATTCTATTGAAAGGACAGCAATAGCCCTTTATTACAGTACATATAGCCAAAAAAGTAATGGCTCTTCGTTAAAATCAACACGGTCTTTGGCTAAACCCTTGCTAAGCTCAGCCTTTATAAAATTCAGAATATGAGTGTTGAAGTATTTAATCTTCCGGTTTTCGTGGCAAATGAAATTCGGCATTTAACCAGCCGAGCACATGCGCAAGTTCTGACAAGCAAATCAAGACCCCAGCAACCCCAATAGCAATAGCCAGCCATTTCCACAGTTGGCGATGGGTCTGGCTAAAATGCTGCGCTGGAATGCAGAAAAAAATCAGTCCACCAGCCAAATAAAGTAGATATGGAAAAGGTGTGAAATGCATAAACATGCTGACTAAGGCCACGCCGACCATCCCGCTAAAACCGTAATAGATTCCAAACCCGGTGATCAGAATGAAATAAGTTGTGATTAGGCCGAACAGACAGCCCAATAGAAATTGTTTTACGCGCAGCATCATGAGTCTTTTTTATTTGGATTTATACTCATAAAACATTATTTTATCCGTTCAATCAAGCTGCTGGATCAGCGTTCAGTTAGCACAGCTTTAGACAGGTTCTGTGGAACAAGATTGGAAGGAACAAATTCAACCTTTCGTGTCCATGGATTCACTTTGGGCTGTGCTTTCTTCTCCGGCTGCGCCAAAGCCATTTCTTCTTTTTTTTCACTCACGGCAACCGTACTTACTGGCTTGTCAGCAAAAGGGTTGTTGATACTGTCTTTTTTTTCTGCTGCTGGCAGCGCCTGCTGAAGTGGAGCTTCTTTTTTCTCAAGTGCTGTGGTGTTCACGACTGTACTGGCTGGACGGGGATAAGCAGCGACCATAGCCCCTTGCTTTACGATGGTCTGGGTGGTCGGTGCGGGTAACTGAGGTGCGGGAGTTGCCAACGTAGTACTTGATGTCCCTTGCAGATTCAGCGGATCTACCGGAATTTCGATGGCTTTCATTTCAGCGGTAACCGCCATTGCAGGATCAATATGATCGTTGCCACGACTTTCCAGCACTTCAAGTTTACGGCTAGTGCCCTCTTTCGGCTGGAATTCAGAATAATTGGTCACACTGGTCTGATCGACCCATTTATACAGTCGTCGTGCATGGGTCTGGGTCGCACAAACACCCACCAGCAAGGTGACTACAACCATTTTTGTAGAAAACGACAACTTCATCAAATTCCCCGAGAGAAGAGGTAAATACTTCTATTTATTTCAAATAATTGGCATAAAAAATAATAGGTTAATCCCGGTGCTGTCTCAAGCGAAATAACAGGCCCTGCAACTCACCGCCGATTAGTTCCCAATTCAGTCACATTACAGCAATTTCTGGCTTCGGTAGCGTTTTTTTCTTGTGCATGGATATAAACTCATGTAGAATTCGGTCTCCTTTTGTTTGGACAGATTCCACCGTCCAAACCAACTATAATAGGTAGTGGTTTAAATGAAAACTCTCAGCGCTAAGCCAGCTGAAGTTCAACACGATTGGTATGTTGTTGATGCTTCTGGCAAAACTTTAGGTCGCCTTGCGACTGAAATCGCTCGTCGTTTACGCGGTAAGCACAAAACTTCTTATACTCCTCACGTTGACACTGGCGATTACATCGTTGTGATCAATGCTGAACAAGTTCAAGTGACTGGTAACAAATCACTTGATAAGAAATACTATCGCCATACTGGTTTCCCTGGTGGTATCCGTGAGACTAACTTCGAGAAGTTAATTGCTCACAAACCTGAAGCTGTTTTAGAAAAAGCGGTTAAAGGTATGTTACCAAAAGGTCCTCTTGGTTATGCAATGATCAAAAAAATGAAAGTGTACGCTGGTAGCGAGCATCCTCATACTGCTCAACAGCCACAAGTTTTGGACATCTAAGGGATACAGCACATGGCTACTAATTATGGTACAGGTCGCCGTAAGACCGCAACTGCACGTGTTTTCTTGTCAGCTGGTACAGGCAAACTCGTAATCAACAATCGTACTTTAGAGCAATATTTCGGTCGTGAAACTGCTCGTATGGTTGTACGTCAGCCTTTAGAACTTTTAGAAGTTACTGAAAAATTTGACCTTTACATCACTGTTAAAGGTGGTGGTATTGGTGGTCAAGCAGGCGCTATCCGTCACGGTATTACTCGTGCATTGATCGCTGCTGACGAAAACTTAAAACCTGCTCTTCGTCAAGCTGGTTTCGTTACTCGTGATGCTCGTGAAGTTGAACGTAAGAAACTTGGTTTACGTAAAGCACGTAAACGTCCTCAATTCTCTAAACGTTAATCGTTTTACGAATTGGACAAAAAACCTCGGATTTTCCGAGGTTTTTTATTGCCTATGATTTATTACTTCTTTTTAGAACAATCCATGACGGTATCGCCCATGCCATCGGCAGCAGCAAATTCGGTGACGGTACAGCCATTTTGCTGATAGCTTCGAGTGCTTTTGGAAAATTGATGATCTTTCGGAATCGGTGCATTACACGGCTGCCCGGTTTTTTCATGTACCATCTGGATCGGTCCATCATTAAAAATGGTCACCTGACAGCCTTTGACCACATACTGCTTTTTAATGCCACCATATTGTTGCCCACTATCATCATCGGCCCCAGCAGCAACCACGGCATCAGCTGCCACCCCACCCTCGATTGAAGATACATTGTGCTGTTCCGAACCATGAGGTGACCCCGCACAACCACCCAGTAACAACACACCACACAATACAATCAGATAATCTCGTTTCATTCTATTTTCTCTCATTGAACTTATTGAATAATAAATCTATTCTGTAAGGCTCATATTATTAATGTTTAAGTGCTTTCCAACGTTAATTTTAGTATTCTAAACAGTCAATCAGAATTTTTTGGATTTATGTCTTTAGAAAATCCCCCAAGCCCTGTGCAAGGCATCACGCTTTATAGTCATGCAGATGATTTCCGCTCACACTGGATTCGTTTTTTACTTGCTGAAAAACAAATCAAATATCAGCTCATTATCACTGACCATGAAGATGAGGACTTGGCAGACCTCAATCCCTACAATCAGCTTCCGATGTTGATTGAACAAAATCTGAAATTATTTTCAGCCAACGTGATTGCCGAATATCTGGATGACCGTTATCGCCAGAATAAACTCTATGCCGATGCACCGATGGCCAGAGCTGAACAGCGACAATATATCTGGCGCTTTGAACAGGACTGGTTCAAACTGGCAGATCATATGCTCAGACATGCCGATAGCCTGGACCTGAAACAAAAACAAAAGGCACAAAAAGAACTCAGGGATACCTTGATCTCACTGACGCCCCTGTTTCAGCATTTTCCATTTTTCATGTCAGAAACCTTCTCGATTCTGGACTGCATGCTAGCTCCAATCTTCTTGCGCCTTAAAAGTATGGGAATCGAATTACCGGCACAGCATTGCCGACCGATTTTCTTGTATTGTCATCGTATCTTTAGCCGCCCATCTTTCATTAAATCAATGACAGCTCAAGAAAAAAACAGCTACAATGAATTGATTTCTACGATTTAATAAGTTTTTCAATTATGTCTGAGCAAATAACTTTTACGCCTACACGCCCATACCTTGCTCGTGCCATTTATGAATGGATTTGCGATAACCAGCTGACGCCTTATTTGTTAGTGGATGCAACCCAACCGCACACTGATGTTCCGCTACAATTTGTAAAAGATGGGCAAATTGTTTTGAACCTCGCGCCGCATGCAGTGCATCAACTGCATATGAGTAATGATGCGATCACTTTCTCCGCCCGTTTTGGCGGTGTTGCCAAAGAAATTTATGTGCCTATCCGTGCCGTACTTGGAATTTACGCCAGAGAAAATGGACAAGGCCTATTCTTTGATCCTTCTGAATATGAAGATATGGAAGAAACTGCTGCACCAGAAACAGAACAAACCAAGCAAGAAGCAGAACCTACGAAAAAGAAACCTTCACTCAGAATTTTAGATTAAGCAAGGAGAGACACAATGGCATTTGACTTGGTTCAGTATTTTGCTGAACAGATTAAAATTCAAAAACCGCAGCTTTTTAGCCAATATTCTCCAAAAGAAAAACAGTCTTATATTGATGAAGTCAATATTTTAACTCTTGGACAATTAATCAGCCTATGGAAACAGAATCCCCAGAAACTTTATCAGGAAGTTCAAACCGCTGATCCGCTTTATATCCAAGAGATTGCTCGTCACCTGACCACCTCCCCGCATAATCAGTCTGAGCTTAAAGCGGCTGAACTCGAAAATAGTGTTTCAGAAGTACTGGCTTTACAACTGGCGGAGTTAAAACAACTTGACCAGACCGGCAGCTTCGGACAAACCGGACTGACTGAACTATTAATGGGTCAAATTGAACATCTATCCGGCCAAGCGGAAGACTGGGTCTGGTCAACCAACCATTTGACAGAGTTACTGGGCTCCAAACCGGTTGTTCAAGAAGAGGTTTCTCTTGAAGCCACCATGCAGGAGTTTAACCAGATGGTAAATCAGGCCAAACCTGAGGCTCATGAGCCGCATGAAGCTGCTGATATTGTCCCGCCAGTGGTACCTGGCTGGGCCTATCTTGTTTCTCCTTTAGTAGCATTGGTCATTCTTATATTTTTGTATTGTTCATATTGCCAGTTAATCTCTGGCTGATTTGAGACATGTCGATAAAGAAAGAATTAAATTCTTTCTTTATCATCCTCTTAATAAAAAATTAATCATTATTAAAATAATAATTCAAACTTTCTAATTAATAAATTTACATTTATTTACAATCCTAATTACATATTTATCTTAATTATTAATGTGAATAAAATCACACTAACAATTAATTATTCATCTTAATTAATATTTTTATTTGTTAATCTGACAAAAAATGTCAATTATTAGCACTCCTTAAATTTCAATTAATCTAAAGCATGATTGATTTAATAAAAGAGTTTCCTATAATAAATTTATCTACTTTTGAAAACTAATCAAAAACAAAAGTAGTGTATATATAAATTCATAAACAA
This sequence comes from Acinetobacter sp. 1000160, assembly GCF_000588715.1. Classification (NCBI taxonomy): domain Bacteria; kingdom Pseudomonadati; phylum Pseudomonadota; class Gammaproteobacteria; order Moraxellales; family Moraxellaceae; genus Acinetobacter; species Acinetobacter sp. 1000160. The sequence continues at coordinate 194,841 of NZ_JFWP02000006.1, forward strand.
AGATGTATCAGTAGAGATAAAATCATGGCTAAAATTTCATTAGAAAGCTTAACAAATATTGATGGGTTCGTTGCAGCAGCATTAGTAGATACAGAAAGCGGTTTGGCGCTAGCAACACAAGGTGGGGGTTCACTGGATTTAGAATTGGCAGCTGCTGGTAATACCGAAGTTATCCGCGCCAAACGCCGCGTAGCCAACTCATTGAAACTTAACGATGATATTGAAGATATCCTGATCACCTTAGGTAAAGCATATCACTTGATCCGTCCATTAGAAAGCAATGGCAATTTGTTCCTTTATCTTGTTTTAGACCGTACCAAATCAAATCTTGCCATGGCGCGTCACGAACTTAAAACCTTCGAAAAAGAGTTAGATTTTGCTTAATTCTTAATTTAAAAATATTTAATACATTAGGTTTCTTGTATATATTTCCATTTTATTTATTCATTATCATAAAATAGAAATAATACAAGTTTCCTATTATTAGCCTTTAGTATAATGGCTATTTTTTGCAGTCCAATATTTTAAAAACATTAAAGTGATACTATGAATGGACATTGCATTAATATCGCAATTTCAGGTATAAGTTTAAAAGTTTCAGATGAATTAAAAATAGAACTTAGAAAAACCATACCACACGAGTTTGGCATAAACTGGATCAATATTGCCGATCCCAACATCGACTTACTATTAATCAATGAAAATTTCTTCGAGTCCGAAGGCATTCAACGCATTTTAAAACAAAAACAACTACCCTGCTTAAAAGTTGCGAAAGGAGAAGGCTCAGATCATATCGAACAACACAATACCCTGTATTTACCGTTTCAGCATAGCGAGGCATTAAAAAACTGGATTCAGTTTCGTCTACTGAGCTATCTCTCTCATCAACAATCCCAGCAACCCAAAACCGAACGCGTTTCCAGCCACAATGCCATTAATGAAAAATATTTGACGGATATGCTCAATCCCGAGAATGCCAGACTGCATCTTTTTGATGATCACGGCACCTTGGCCATCATCGATACCCGTAGTCAAATTGCCTGGCTGGAGCCGACACGCATTCATAGCAAAACCAATCACAGCTTTAAATACGAATTTGCAACCACCTCCAATTTCACTAAAGTTTCCCGTAAAGTGGAATATAACTTACAGGACTGGGTCTGGAATCTGTTTTGGCACTCGATCGAATTCCAACGTCTGGCACCCAACGAAAATGAATATTATAAAATCGAATACTGGCCGCAGCCTGCTCAAAATGAAGGTCGTAAAACCACCCTACTACTTTCAGCCTGCTTTATACAAGGCGCGCAACTTTATCAGGTCGCCACACAGCTAAAACTTCCCATTCAAACGGTTCAACAGTTTATTGCGGCCTGCATGATTTCGAATAATGGCGGCATTATTCCTGCTTCAGAAAGTCATTACCTAAAAACAGAAGCTGAACAACAAACGATTGAACAAAAAGGTTTTTTAAATAAATTTTTCGGCAAAATCAGACGCCGCTTTGGGCTTTAAGGAATACTATGATTCTCCAACAATATAAAATTGTCTTTGCAGGAAGCATGGGCGCAGGAAAAACCGAAGCGATTAAATCGCTTTCAGAAATTCCTGTGCTTGCGACTGAGGCATTAAACACAGACAGTCAGGCCCATAACAAGATGCAAACCACGGTAGGGATTGATTATGGCGAAATTACGCTGGATGACGGGGTAAAGATCGGCTTATACGGTACACCGGGTCAATCACGTTTTGATTTTATATGGCCGGTGATCTGCCAAGGTGCCTTGGGCGTTATTTTACTGGTTGACCATAACAGCAAAGTGCCGATTGAAGAACTTGAAGCCTATCTGGAAACCTTTAAAGATTACACCCAGAATATTTCAATTGGCATTACCCACGTCGATGAAAACAAAGAACAGCCAACTAAGATCTATCGGGACTGGTTGATTCAGAATGACTATCACTATCCTCTGTTTTTTATCGATGCGCGTAAACAAGAGCATATCTTGCTCATGATTGAATCTCTTATTGCAGCATTAGAAGTCAATTTAAAAGCAACAAATTAATTACTTTATAAAAGAGAAGAATTATGTTCAGTATTCCCAGTCAGCAACGTACCGCACCCAAAGAGCTGATCCAGTTTGCCAAGGCTCAAGCCAATGATATTCTGATGAATATTCGAGGGGTGGATTATATTATGCTCTGCTCAACAGACGGGTTTGAACTCGCGGCAATTTACAAGAAAAACCCGTATAACAGTACCAAGCTGGCTGCTGTCAGTAGTTCAATTCTGGCCATGGTCACGGCTTTTCTGAATGAAATCCAGTTAACCGGATGCCAAAGTATTACACTAGACGCTGAAAATGGTAAGGCGATTCTGACCTCTATCCCGGCCCAGCATCATCCGATGGTTATGGTGACCTTAAGTAACAAGGACGTATTATTAGGCCAGCTTCTTTATAGCCTAAAGCAGGCCAGTACGGCGATTTCCGAAGCAGATCAAGCCTAAACACCTCATAAAATAACTAATCTGACAGGGTGCCATCCTTGTCAGATTTTTTTCATTTTATACATCATAGAAATTGTATTCGCATGTTTATTTTCGTTTATGAACACTTGTATAGTTTTTGCGATCTTAGAAAGATTTTGGACCCCGTTTAGTTTTCTCTAAATATTCATAACTATAAATAAGATAGAGTTTTCAAAACATCAGATGAATGGTCATTAATTTAAATGATTTAGCAATATTTTTTCATTATTATAATTTTCGAACAAATAACGATCATAAATTTTTCATAAATGAATAATTTTAATAACATATCTCGTTTTTGTTCCAACATAATGAGCACGATGGAGAGAAAAATGAAGCTGAAAAGCTTAAAACTCGGCGCAGGGGTTGCGTTATTGATTAGTGGTTTTTCGAGTCAGCAGGCGATGGCTGATTCCTATGTTTTTGTAACCAATACCACACCGCAAACGGTATCGGTACAAGTCAATCAGACGGGAGCGGCCTTACAGCAAGGCAATGAATGGGCACAGGAAGCCACACAAATTGCCCCTTATGAAACCAAACGCATTTTAAGGATCAACCGTTATACCGGGATCAAATCCGGTAAAACCTATAACTTTGATACTGTCGTCAGCAGCGGCAACTCACAAGTGACTTTAAAGCAGACCATGACTGGCACCTGGTCTGGCAGCAACATACAGCATGGCATTCAAACCGCGACGGCAACATCGCCTTGGTATTCAGATCGTAATGTTCATCGGATTGATACCACTTATGCAGGGTTATCCGCTCAGGCTGCGGTAAAAGCCGAATATACCGGCGGTTATGATGACTTCCACTACACCATTCATCAAAACACCGTTCCAGAACCGGTTTCAGCCAGTGCCGATGAACTTAAAGTCCTGACGTATAATATTTATGCCCTGCCTATGGTGGCAAGTAAAATTAGCGAACGTCTGGCTGAATTGCCCAATCATTTAAACGGCTACGATGTGATTATGATGCAGGAAGCCTTTGCCTCTTCACGCACAGACATGTTGAATCAACTGGCACAACAATATCCGTATCAAACCCATATTCCTGTCGGTTCGGGCTATAACCTATTTGACAGTGGTCTGGTGATTATCAGCCGCTATCCGATCGTGAAAACAGCACAATTGATTTATCCAGACTGTACTGGCACCGACTGCTTTGCTGATAAAGGTGTACTGTATGCTGAAATCATTAAGAATGGTAAGGCCTATCATGTGACATCAACCCATACTGCATCTTTCGATACTGATGCCGCACGCGCATTACGCCAGACCCAGTTCAAACAGATTCGCCAATTGGTCAATCAACAAAATATTCCAAGTTTTGATGCCGTGCTGATGGGCGGAGATTTTAATGTCAATAAACTGTTATGGCCGCAAGATTACCAAGACATGCTGACCAACCTGAATGCAACCGCAGCACCAAGCACAGGTTATACCGCTTCGACCTTTGATCCACGTGTGAATAAGCTGGCAGGAGCGGCAGGTTCTGGCGGTTCAAATGTTGAATATCTGGACTATATTGTGGCTTCCAATAACCATCGTCAGCCAACACAGTCGCGTAATGATGTGCGTATTCTGCGCAGCACGGCGGACTCCCTGTTCATGACCTGGGATCTCTCCGATCATTTCCCGGTAATGGGTCAATTTAATTACACGCCATAAACGGAATGCGGTATGAATAAAAGACTATTGCTGACAATATTTATTGTTGTCGTGGTCTTGGTTGCGATTGTAGTCTGGAAGAGCACCGCCTCTTCCGCTGCAGTCCAGCACACCAAATCCACAGCCTCATCTCAAGATTCATCAGCACAGATGAGCGATGACAGCATGCCAAACAAAAGCAAGGATGAAGTTTTTCAGGACTCGCTCTTAAAACAACTCAAGAATTTACAGCAGCACCCCGGCAATATCACTGAATTTCTAAACGAGTTTAAAGCCAGTTGCCCTGTCTCTGACTGTAATGCAGCGCTCGCAAAAGCTTTGGCCAATTATCCCGACCAGAAATTTGCAGCTTTAGTTGCGAATCTGTTGAAACGGATTCCGCAATATGAAAAGCAGATGCAAAATACAGTCTTATCAACATCTTTATCGCCAAAAGAACGCTTTGATGCATTGTGGAAACTCAGGGAGCAGACCTTAGGGCAAGCCGAAGCCATGCTGGGCTTTGGGCAAGAAAGACAGTATGCAAATTATCATTTTGCCTATCATGATCTGGCACAGAAACAGAATCTGAGTGCTGAACAACGTTTAAAAGCCTTTGAACAATTGCAAAAACAGTATCCAGATGCAACTCAGCAGGAAAGCAAGATCGGACAATATCAACAGGCCTTGAATCTGCTTGAGCAAGGCTCACACAACCCGGCGGAAACTGCACGTTTAAAGCAGCAATTACAGCAGCAATATTTGACCGAGCAGCAACGCCAACAGGTTCAGCAAAGAGAACAACAGGAGGCTCAACAACAGCAGCAAGTCAATCAATATCAGCAGGCCTTGCAGCAGTTACAACAAGAAATGCAACCGCTGAAAGCACAACTTTCAGAAGCCGAATGGCAACAGCAGTATCAAAGCCGTTTAGAGAGTTTACGCTTGAAAATGTTTCCTTAAACCGGTTGAACCCAGGCGATGGCGGGTCGCAAGGGTTCAATCAACCGGTAAAATCAAAGCAAAGCAATATTTAATAGTTGCTGACGTTTTTTCACCTGTTGGCCGACCTGACCAATCAATCCCTCGACCACCCCATCGACATCCGATTTGATCTGTTGCTGAATTTTCATGGCTTCAAGTATCAATAAGGTTTGCCCTTTCACCACCTGATCCCCCACATTAACCAGCAGATTCACAATCGCCCCATCCATTGGCGCACGGATTTTGCCATCACCCACCACTTCTGCTGCTTCAGGTACGGCATAGGTAATATTTTCAATCATGACATTACCATTGCCTGCGTCCAGATATAATTGATCTTGATCAAACACATAGGCCAGCTTACGGCGAACACCGTCACAGCTATAAATAATTTCCTCCCTATTGATCCTTACAATCTGGAGGATTGCCTGTTGATCACATAACTCGACTTTGAGCTGCTGCTGATCATGTTGCACATGCAGCAATATCTGCTGATCGGCATATTTCAGTTTCAATGGAAATGGCATAGCAACCCCCGTTTGCCAAGCCACTTGCTGCCGGTTTTGCTGGCTAAACAGTGCTGCTGCCACAGCTAAGGTTTCGAGCGTCAGGCTTTGTTGATGCAGACTCACATCATCCTGAAAATGTTGCTGGATAAAAGCAGTATTGGTGTCTCCAGCCACAATAATCGGATGACGTAATAAATTGCTCAGGAATTGTTTATTACTATTCACCCCCAGTAATACACAATCATCAACGGCACGGGCAAGTAACCGGATGGCATCCTGCCGGGTCTTCCCGTAAGCAATCACTTTGGCCACCATCGGATCATAGAAAGGACTGATTTCACCCTGCTCTAACATGCCGTGGTCAATACGCACATTCGGCATCATCCCATCGCTACCTGCGGGTTGCCAACGCAGTACCTTCCCGGTTTGTGGCAGGAAATCTTGACGTGGATCTTCGGCATATAAACGAACTTCTATGGCATGCCCGTTTAAGCTCAACTCATGTTGCTGTAAAGGCAGAGTTTCGCCATTCGCCACACGCAATTGCCATTCCACCAGATCCAGTCCGGTAATCATTTCCGTCACCGGATGCTCGACCTGTAAACGCGTGTTCATTTCCAAGAAATAGAATTCACCCGATTGATCAAGTAGAAACTCGACCGTACCTGCTCCAACATAATCACAGGCCTTGGCTGCGGCCACTGCCGCCTCCCCCATTTGCTGACGAAGTTCAGGTGTCATCACCGGACAAGGGGCCTCTTCCACTACCTTTTGATGACGGCGTTGAATCGAACAGTCCCGTTCAAACAAGTACACATAATTGCCATGCATATCACCAAAGACCTGTATTTCGACGTGCCTTGGTGCAATCACCGCTTTCTCTAAGATCAGTTCACCTGAACCAAAGGCATTTTCTGCCTCCGACCGCGCTGTTTTTAAGGCTTCTACGATATCAGCAGCCTGCTGGACCAGACGCATGCCTCGTCCACCCCCACCTGCCGAAGCCTTAACCATCAAGGGATAACCTATAGACTCAGCCTGCTCAGCCAGATAATCAATATCCTGCTGATCGCCTTCATAGCCCGGTATACACGGCACGCCAGCCTGAATCATGGCTATTTTTGAAAGACGCTTGCTGCCCATCAGCTCGATCGCAGCCGCAGTTGGCCCAATAAAAGTGATGCCATGCTCAAGACAGGCTTGGGCAAAATCAGTATTTTCAGACAAAAACCCATAGCCCGGATGTACCGCATCTGCCCCGGTTTTTTGGCAGGCGGCAATAATCTGGGCAATCGATAAATAAGATTCGGAAACTTTGGATGCGCCGATATAAACCGCTTCATCCGCTACCTGCACATGACGGGCATTGGCATCGGCATCTGAATAGACCGCAACCGTTTGATAACCCATTGCTTTGGCAGTTTGCATCACCCGTACAGCAATTTCACCACGGTTTGCCACTAAGACTTTTGAAAAACTCATTGTTTCATCTCTACGATTCAATCCCCTCGTTGCTGCTGTTCAAACAGCAGTTGAGGACGATTTCTAGTCAAACCAACTCGGATTACGCTTTTGGATAAAGGCCATGGTGCCTTCCTGTCCTTCGGCACCCGCAACTGCATCTGCAAACTGTTGTGCTGCCTCATCCAGAAGCTGATCTAAAGGTTCATTCAGGGTTCGGTGTAATAAAACCTTGGTCGCACGGGAAGCCAGAGGCGCAGCACGTTTAATCTGTTGAATGGTCTGTTCAAGCTGCTGTTCCAGTTCCGTTTCATTCGATACCACCTGATGAACAACACCTAAATCCAGCGCGGTCTTGCCATCAAAGCGTAAACCTAATAATGCCAAACGGCGGGCTTGAGTTAGTCCAATCCGTTTCACTACAAAAGGCGCAATCTGCGCGGGCAAAATCCCCAAGCCTGTTTCTGGCAAACCAAACTGAGCGGTATCACGGCTGATGGCAATATCTGACACACAGGCTAAGCCGAAGCCGCCACCCAGTACTGCACCTTCCAGCACAGCAACAACAGTTTGAGCAGCCTGATCCACTTGCTCAATCATGGCACCGAAACGGCGATTAAAATCGACATAAGCTTGTAAGCTACCACTATTGGCAACTTCAACACGCAGCCCTGCCATATCCTTGATATCGCCTCCGGCACAAAAATGCCCGCCTTGACCGCGAAAAATAACCGCACGAATCGAGACATCATCGGCAATCTGGCTAAATACCTGCTGAATGGCGGTAACCATCTTCAAACTCATGGCATTACGACTCTCAGGACGATTCAGCCATACGGTTAAAATACTGCCTTGCTGTTCCAGCTGAATGCTGTCATCTATCTCTAAGCCTGCAACAGAAGTTGAAAGTGTCATACGCCAACTCCTAGTTTTTCTGTTTCTTCGGCAGAATGTCAGTGAGCTTGCAGATAATTCCGAGCATGATCTCGTCTGCACCACCGCCAATCGAACCTAAGCGCCCATCACGGAATAATTGTGATGCCGGATTATCCCACATAAAACCATTCCCGCCCCAATATTGCAGGCAGCTATCCGCTACTTCACGGCTTAATCGTCCCGCTTTCAGCTTCGCCATTGACGCCATCAAAGTCACATCCTCACCCGCAACATGTTGCTCACAGGCCTGAAGCGTTAAAGCTTTCAGTGCTGCAACTTCGGTCATCAATTCAGCAAAACGGAAATGAACGTACTGATTATGAATTAAAGGCTGACCAAACGTGGTTCGTTCTCTAGTGTAATCAATGGTTTGCTGAATGACTTTTTCCATCCCACCTACTGCATTGATACAGGCCCACATGCGCTCTTCCTGAAACTGCATCATTTGCATCATGAAGCCCATGCCTTCAACCCCAACCAAGTTGCGTTGCGGTACACGCACATTATCGAAGTAGACTTGTGCAGTCGTGGTTGAACGCATCCCCAATTTATTCAAGGGTTCTGAAAAGCTAATTCCGGGAGTCTTGGCTGGGACAATGATCATGGATTTATTGACGTGTGGCTTGTCGTCAGAGGTATTAGCAAGTAAACAGAAGAAATCAGCTTGTAATGAGTTGGTGATCCACATCTTGCTGCCATTAATCACATAATCATCGCCATCTTTTTTGGCTGTGGTTTTGATCGCTGCCACGTCAGAACCTGCATGTACTTCAGATACCGCAATCGACGCCACATATTCACCGCGAATGGCAGGATTCAAAAACTCGTCGCGCAGCTCTTTGCTGCCAAAACGTGCCAGTGCAGGTGTGGCCATATCGGTTTGCACGCCAATCGCTAGGGGTACACCACCACACGCAGCACGACCTAATTCTTCTGCTACTACAAGGTTATAAGAATAATCAAGACCTAAGCCACCATTTTCCTCTGGCTTGCAAATTCCCAATAAGCCCAAATCCCCCATTTTCTTAAAGACATCATGAATCGGAAAACGCCCCGCTTCTTCCCATTCCGGAATAAACGGATTCAGCTCATTTTCAACAAACTGACGTGTGGTACGGCGTAAAGCATCATGTTCTGCGGTAAATTTCATTGTTTTTGTTCCTTAAAAATTGTTTCTCCCTCTCCCTAACCCTCTCCCATCTGGGGAGAGGGAATCCCTTCTCCCTTTGGGAGAAGGCTAGGATGAGGGGGTTAAAACTAAAATCTCGATACACCAAATCGTGTTGGATTTAATTCACGTTGTTGTGCTTCAAAAATGGTTTGTAATAAAAAGATCAGGACTTTACGGGTGTCTCTTGGATCAATGATGCCATCGTCATGCAGCATGGCCGTATTGAATAACGCCGTCGACTGCTGTTCCAGTTTCATTGCTGTACTTTGTTCCAGAAAATCCAGCATCTGCGGATTCGGTTCCATTCCTGAAGCTTTCTGTTTGCCCTCAGCCACAATCCGTAAGACTTTGCCTGCTTGCGCTGCACCCATCACCGCCACATGTGAGTTTGGCCATGCAAAGATAAATTGCGGCGATAAACTACGGCCACACATGGCATAGTTACCCGCGCCATAAGAGCCTGCTACCACAATCGAAATCTTGGGTACGGTTGCATTAGCCACCGCCTGAATCAGCTTGGAACCATGCTTAATAATGCCGTTCTGCTCGGCATCGGTTCCGACCATAAAACCGGTGGTGTTATGCAGGAATAAAAGTGGGCGTTGGGTCTGCTCACACAGATGAATAAACTGAGCTGCTTTAGCCGCCCCTTGCGGGGTAATCGGACCATTATTGGTAATAATGCCGATATGTAGTCCGCCCACTTTGGCCCAACCACACACGGTTAAGGCATCATATTCCTGCTTGAATTCCAGAAAGTCTGAATCATCAATGATCCGTGCAATGATCTCTTTCATATCAAAGGGTTGCTTTGGATCTTGCGGAATAATCCCTAACAGCTCTTCAGCAGCATAACGCGGTTCTTTATAATTCTGAGTGGATTGCGCAGTCTGTTCTTTCCAGTTCAGGTGCTCGAAAATCTCACGCGCCAAACGAATACCGTCTGCATCGTTTTCAGCCAGATATTCTGCGACACCCGACACTTGGGTATGCATTTCTGCCCCACCCAGTTCTTCCGCAGTCGCCACTTCCCCTGTTGCCGCCAATAACAGTGGTGGGCCAGCCAACAGCATTTCTGTTTGTTTGCGAACCGCAATCACATAGTCAGACAAACCCGGCTGATAAGCACCACCCGCAGTTGCATTGCCATGCACCACCGCCACTTGTGGAATCCCTGCCGCAGATAAACGTGCCTGATTGGCAAAGGTCATTCCACCATAAGTAAATACTTCCGCGGCATAATTCAGGTTTGCACCACCACTTTCGGTCAAGGTCACCATCGGCAATTTTTGTTCCAGGGCAATCTTTTGCAGCCGTAGGGTTTTATGCACGCCCATGGGTGACATGGTACCGCCTTTGATTGCGCTGTTACTGGCAGACACCAGCGCACGGACCCCACTGACAAAACCAATCCCGGCAATCACACCACCGCCTGCTTCGGAACCATCTTTATCATCATGCATGTTGTAGCCAACCAGACCACATAGCTCGACAAAAGGTGAATCCGCATCTAATAGTAAACGAATACGCTCATGTGGCAAGATTTTGCCTTTCTTATCAAACTTGGGTTTTGCCGCATAAGACTTATCAATACTTTTTTGCTGTACAGCACGAACTTCAGCTAACTGGGTTAATAACGCCTCCCGATTTTGTTGGTATTGTTCACTACCCACTACAATTTCAGATTGGAGAATCGTCATACTTATTCTCCATCTGTTTTGAATATGTCAGGAATAAACGCACGATGGAAACCGTTAAAGGCGTCATTATTGGTCGCATCAGCCAATGGATACATGCGTGTGCCTTGTGATGCGGCTCCATCAATACGCAGGGTGACGCCCGATACAAAAGCCGCTGCATCGGAAAGTAGATAACAAATCGCTGAGGAGATCTCTGACTCTGTGCCCATCCGTTTTAACGGAACATTACTCGCTAAACTTGGAATGATCACCTTGGCAAAATCACCACTATAGTTATCCATGCCCGAAGAAATAATCCAGCCCGGTGCAACTGCATTAACACGTACTCCAGATTTGCCCCATTCCACAGAAGCCGTTTTGGTCAGGTTATCCACACCTGAACGTGCTGCACCTGAATGGCCCATGCCCGGCATACCACCCCACATATCTGCGGTCATATTCACGATGCTACCGCCATGTTTTGCCATCCACTGGTTATAGGCTTCACGCATCAGGTAAAAGGTGGAATGCAGGTTATTACGGACCACGGCATCAAAACCATTGGCAGAAATATTCTCTAATGCAGAAGGAAATTGTCCGCCTGCATTATTGACCAATCCATCCAGCTTGCCAAATTTTTCAATAACTTCGGCAATCATGTTTTTAACCTGTTCTTCATCTCGGTTATCACAGACGATGAAATGCACTTTGCCGCCATCTTCCAGAATTTCTTGGCTGACTTTTTCCAGCTTTTCAATTTTTCGACCGGTAATGATGACCTGTGCACCTAAGGATGCCAATTCATGTGCAGTACAACGGCCAATACCAGAACCTCCACCTGTCACAATAATGACTTTGTCAGCAAATGCATCTGCCCTGAAAATTGATTGATAACCCATGTTTACATCCTTAATATTTTTCTAACAGTTGTGCAGGCACTTTCACCGGCATATCCAATAATTGCTGTGCAAACGCCTTACCTTGTGGATCAATCCGCAAGCTGGCGATTCCCCCGCCCCCCAATGCATTTTCCAGCATGAAATTCAGCGCATGCATCTCAGGTAATTCATAACGAATCACTTTTGATTTTTCAGGATCTAAAACATGCTGCATATATGCGGCAACATTGGCCTCGGTCAGAGCTGCACGAATCCACGGTAAATATTCAGCCTTGCGCGCGATCACACCAATATTGCTATGATTGCCCTTATCACCACTACGTGCATGTGCCAACTCAATCAAAGGGACTTCGATCTCATCGCCTTGATAACTTGCCACTTCACCAACGGGTTGTAGCTCGACCTCTGCGACCTTTTGCCCAACAGGAACCTGAACCGGATAACGCTGCCCCGCAAAGTCGACTTCAACTTTTAATTGATCTTTATTAATCAGGAAAGAAAACAGCTTCACTACTGCTGAGGCTTTCGGACGGCCGCCGACAATCCCTGCCAATGCAGGTGCCATCCCTGTTGAAGCTTGAGCAATTTCAGACGCAAAGAACATACAAGCTTCTTTAAACAGATGTTTGACCGCGATTTTGACCACCACTTCACGGCTATCCTTGATTCGGGCATGTGCGCCATAGGTACTTTCAATACCGAGAATTTCAACCGACTTTTCACTAAAAGGAGGAACTGAACGCAGTGCCAAAACGCGTTCACATTTATTCAGAATGGCATCAGCAATCACTTGGGCTTTTTCTGGTGCTTCACGACCTGCAATCAAGAAACTGACCAAGACCCGATAACCATCGGCATAGGTGGCACTGACTTTATATTGCTGGGTTGGTGCCTGACCTGTTGCGCCAGTCACCTTGACCCGATGTTCGCCCACCTGTTCTAAATGGACTTGGCTAAAATCAGCGCTTACATCAGGTAAAAGATAGGCTTGCGGATTGCCTATTTCGTAAACGATCTGCTCTGCTACAGTCGCAGTTGAAACGAGGCCTCCGGTCCCTTTCGGCTTGGTCACAATAAATGAAGCATCAGCACTGACTTCAACAATCGGGAAGCCCATGTTGTCAAAGCCCTCAACCAGACGCCAGTCAGTAAAGTTTCCACCTGTACACTGTGCGCCGCATTCAATCACATGCCCAGCCAGTGAACCTTGCGCCAGCTTGTCATAATCATGCAGTGACCATTTATATTCGTGTAACAAAGGCGCCAGTACAACCGCTGAATCCACCACTCGGCCCGTGATCACAATATCCGCACCCAAGTCCAAGGCATCACGAATCGCAACAGCACCCAGATAGGCGTTGCTACTAGCAACCTGTGCAGGTAAGGCATCGCCATTAAACATTTCCTGAATATTTTGTTTTGATAATTCTGCATGCTTTGGCAATACATCATCACCCAGCACCACTGCAACTTTTAAATCCAACCCTTTTTCATCAATTTTTTTCTGTAAAGCATCACGAAAAGCCAGTGGGTTTCCCCCGCCTGCATTGCTGATCACTTTTATTTTTTTCTCGGCAATTTTATGAATCAGTGGTGACATCACCCGACTGACAAAATCCAGCGCATAGCCATGACTTGAGTCCATCATCATCGCCTTGGCCATAATCGACATGGTAATTTCAGACAGATAGTCAAAGACCAGATAATCAATATCACTCAAATGCACCAACTGAAAGGCAGCAGTGTTGGTATCGCCCCAAAAGCCCGATGCACACCCGATTTTAACTAGCCTCTGATCATCCTGTTTGACAGTTGTCATGCGCTTTCTCATTGTTATTGCTAAAAACGCCTTAACATTACCAAGCAAGTGCTTGGTTTGTAAAGTACATAATGCTATCCTGTATTGGCAAAAATTGTCAAACTCAAGCAACTGCTTGTTATAAAAAGATAAGACAAAGCATCGAATGAATTTTGTTACAATACACTTTAGCTTGAACAGGATAGACGGATAGGCATGATCGCAACTTCAATTGAGCAAATACCCAAGATTGTTTGCTTTGACGATAGTCCACGTGGGCGTTTATTACAGGGCGCAGCCTATCTGTTTTATAAGCAAGGTTATGACAAAACCACGGTTCGTCAACTTGGTGAATTTATTGGCATTCAATCGGGTAGCCTGTTCCATCATTTTAAAAGCAAGGATGAAATTCTGGCGACGGTGATGGAACAAACCATTATCTATAACTTCGCCCGTTTAAAAGAAGCGGCTGAACGCTCAAGCGATCCTGAACAACAATTACGTCATTTGATCAAAGCTGAACTACTTTCCATTGCTGGCGATACTGGTGCGGCTATGGCAGTACTGGTACATGAATGGTTTGCCCTTTCCAAAGAGAAACAAGATTACCTGCTGAAAATGCGCAATGAATATGAGCAAGTGTGGCTAGACGTGATTGAAAAATTACGTGCTCAGGGCAAAGTGAAACATGATGCTTTTATCTGGCGTCGTTTGCTGGGTGGCTCGATTTCCTGGACAGTGACCTGGTACAGACCTGAAGGTAAAGTCAAAATTGATGAGTTGACTGAAATGGTTTGGGAAATGGCGGTGAAATGAGTGCCATCTATCTGCGTAAGCCCCTACTCAGTGATTTAGCCGAAATCAAACAGGCTTACCAGAGTAGTATTCAACTGCATCGGCCGTGGACCTATCCACCTGCTAATTTTGAACACTACCTCGCGCAAGAACACCGTTATTTTGTCTGCTTGAAAGAGAATCATGCCATTGTCGGCACTTTTAACATTTCCAATATCGTTCGAGGTCACTTTCATTCTGCTTACTTGGGTTATGAAGCCTTTTATCCTTATGCAGGACAAGGCTATATGCGACAAGGGCTACAACTGGTTTTACAAGAAGCGTTTCAAACGCTGAATTTACATCGATTAGAAGCCAATATCCAACCCGATAATCTGCCCTCTATTCGCCTTGTGGTACATGCAGGTTTTGTGAAAGAAGGTTTCTCCCGCCAGTACCTGCGTGTCGGTGGAAAAGAATGGAAAGATCATGAACGTTGGGCAATTTTAAAAAGCGATTGGACAGATCAGAAGTATCAAGCCTTTTAATTATTGAAATATCGGCCCCATAACGATAAAAATAAACTGATGCCAATTCTTTAGGCGAAATATATGCAACGTATAATCTTGATTTTACTTTCCAGCCTAATTCTCGGCTGTAGCGATGATAGAGTGACAACCAAGTTTACAGATTTGCAGCATGCGAAAGCTGAACATGCATTTGAACGTGGTTGGCTGCCTCCGATTTTACCACCGAGTACAAAAAATATTATTGAAATAAATGACCTAGATCTAAATAGAGGTCATGGTTCTTTTACCTTTTCCCCCACAGATCTGAACTATTTTAGCGCCCAAGGCGCTACCCCAATTAAAATGAATAATGCAGCTCAAGGTAAAAAGAAAGAAATGCAGGATCAGGGATTTCAATTTTTGCTCTACGCTCAAGGTTCATCACTTTGGTATATCGCAGTTCATCCAGAGGGAAAAGGAGCTTATTGGGTTGAATCCATACAATAAGCTCCTAGAGATCAGTTTAATACCCCAATTGCTTACTGATTAAATCCTTCATAATTTCCTCTGCACCACCGCCAATCATATTCACCTTCACTTCACGATAGATTCGTTCAGACTTGGTACCACGCATAAAGCCCATGCCTCCGAGGGTCTGCACCGCCGCATCTGCACAGAATTGCATGGTTTGAGTGGCAACATTCTTCAACATACAAATCTGGGCAATCAGTTCACTGCCCTGCAATTCGGGCTTACTTAAACGATAAGCTGTATCTTCAAGTAAAGCACGGGTTGCGGTCAATCGAGTCGCCATATCCACCAGCTTATGACGCATCACCTGATGGTCGACCAGACGCTTGCCAAAGGTTTGACGCTGTTGTGCCCAATCCAATGCCTCTTCATAGCAGGTCAGGGCAAAGCCATAACTACTTGCAGCAAGGAAAAAACGCTCCATATTGAAGTTATTCATAATCACCAGAAAGCCCATATTTTCCGGGCCTAATAAATGACTAGCTGGCACTTTGACATTGTCAAAATGCAAATGCGCGGTATCGGATGCCCACCATCCCATCTTATCCAGTTTGGTTTTGCTGATCCCTTCACTATGCGCATCAATCAGCAGCATGGATATACCGTTTGCCCCTTTCGCATTTGGATCAGTACGAACTGCCACCGAGTAATAATCTGCTCGCATCCCCGAAGTGATAAAGGTCTTTTCACCACTGACCAGAAAATAATCACCGTCACGTACAGCCCTGGTTTTGAGTGAAGCGACATCTGAACCACCGCCCGGCTCAGTAATTGCCAGGGCCGAGATTTTTTCACCCGATAAAATCTGAGGCAGCACTTCAGCTTTCACCGCTTCATTGGCAAAGTGCTGGATCGGAGGCGCACCAATGGTATGCGACAGCAAAGAAGCACTAAGACCACCCGACGCACATTTTGCCAGCTCAATCGAAGCTAACAGCGTATAAAATGCATCTGTCCCAGCAATCCCGCCATACTGCTCTTCAAACCCTAATCCCAATAAACCAATATCTGCGGCTTTCTTATACAGCTCTCGCGGAAAAGTTTCATTCTCATCCCATTCATTGATAAAAGGCGAAATCTCCTTCTCAACAAAGCGTCGAATACTCTTGGCAAATTCCAGATGCTGCTCGTTGTAGTACAAAGGATTAAGGTGCATATTCTGCTTCCTAGCAATTATTGATCATTGTTTATTGAATGAGCACTAAATTAGCAAAACCAGAAAAACCAAGCAAGCGCTTGGCAAAATTAAAAGTTAAAAAATAGATCAAACCTGCGATAAAGCATAAAACTATATTTTTAATCGGCCACGAAATCCACGCGTCGCATAATAAGATTGAGCACCATTATGATAAGTAAAAACCCGACCATAACGACTATCACAGAAAATTGCGCCACCTAAAGCTCTTACATCCTCGGGCGTTTTGACCCAACTCGAGGTTTTTAGATCAAAATGTTCCATTGCCTGTAACTGCCTATATTGCTCTTCTGTGAGTAATTCAACTCCCATGGCTTCAGCAACATCAACCGCATTATTTACCGGTTTATGTTCCTTACGTGCGTCTAAAGCGGCACGGTCATAACACAGGCTTCTACGCCCTTTTGGTGTTTCTACTGCACAATCATAAAAGATTATTTCTGGTGACTTTGCATCCAATACAATGATGTCTGGCTCTCCACCCGTTTCTTCCATTTGATGGAGTGACCATAATTTTTCTGGCTGCTGCTGTAATTGATCTTCAATATCAGACCAATTCAGATCCTTGTGACGATGCATATTTTGTTCAAAACGCTTCTTTAATATTTCAAATAGTGCTGCGACTTGTTCAATATCTAACTTTTTATTCTTGGTCATTTTTATACTCTAATTTTTATGGCTATACCGAACGGCCATCAAAGTGATTGATCTTGATACTTTCCAGTTCCAGATCATCAATACAACGTACATTGATCGCACATATAGTATTCCCCTGAGGATCTACACCCATTGCATAGGGATGAATACCACAGACCTTACAGAAATGATGCTCGATCACATGCTTATTGAATTGATAAGTCGCCTGAGCATCGTCTTCCACAGTAATCTCAACTTCACTCTGAGGTAAAAACCAGAGTAAAGAACCTTTTTTCTGGCAAATTGAACAGTTACAAGATAACGCTTCAGTGAGTTCACCCTGCGCAATGAAGGTTAATTTTCCACAATGACAACTTCCTTTATATTGCATCTTTTTTTCCTTTTTGATTTTTTATCTATTTTTACAGGATGCCGTGTATAAGTTCAAATCTGATTCTGTTAATCAATGCTTATGTAAGCTTAACTCCAGAAATGTTGGCATTGTTGACACTTGGTTCCATGTTTATACGAGAATAACGGGAAACCAAGTAATAAGAAAACCAGATAAGCGGGCCGCTTTCCTTCAGTATAAGGCTTTATATCTGTACTTCCGCATTGAGGACAACGCTCACTTAAACCAAACTCTTGTTCTAATTCCTGGCTAAAGTCTTGCGCCAGTAATGCTTGTGCTTGTTCTAAATAACGGTCAGGAACCAATAACCGAACCCCACCCAATGCATTGGAATACAGCCAGTCCATGTTAATGGTATGTTCATTTTCAATACGGGTAGGAATGCTAGCAGCTTCAAGTTGCGTTTTAGCAATTTGGGCTTCATAAGGAAAAGAATACGTTTCAGCGACCACCCATTTCATAGGAATATCTAAATAGCATAAATATAAATTCTAAGCACAATTCATCTCGGTGCACAATGCGTAAATTTGTTGTTATATATTTTGGCCATGGAACTTTTCCCATGCAATCGACTCCAAGTCGCCAGTCAGTTCATTGGATTGCTCATCCAATAGCTTATACATGATCTGATATTGACCAATAGTTGCACTACCATCAAGACCTAGCAAAACCGTATACAACGCATCAGTTAAAGCTTCTGAAACAATTTTTTTCGTTAAATGAATCTGTTCATGATTCATACCAGATTTTTCTAATAGACTGATTCGTGATATTTCAGAATCAACAGTAAAGTAACTCTGGATTAGATCATCTCTTAAAAGTTTAAATTCCTCTACGAATTCTTCTGAAGTCATAGCAAGGTGATTATTGATCATTTAAATTTCATCCTTTTGTTATTTTGATTCAACCTATAAAACAATAACATAATCCTCAAGAGATGCTATTCAATGTATTTTTCTCTACGCAATAAAAAACACCCCTAACGTTAGTTAGGGGTGTTTCGTATTTAAAAGCTGGCGATGACTTACTCTCACATGGCAAGTGCCACACTACCATCAGCGCTAAGAGGTTTCACTTCTGAGTTCGGGAAGGGATCAGGTGGTTCACTCTTGCTATTGTCGCCAGCAAACTGTTTTGGTTTTGGGTGGTCTTACGTTTTTTGCCACTTAGTACCGAAAGAGTTATTAACGGATTAGTTAATTGAGTCGTATTGTAACTAGTTTTGACACTAAATCAAGTTATGTATTGAATTTATCTTGAATACAACAACTGTTTGGGTGTTGTATAGTCAAGCCTCACGAGCAATTAGTATTGGTCAGCTTCACACGTCACCGTGCTTCCACACCCAACCTATCAACGTCCTAGTCTCGAACGGCTCTTTAGAGGAATAAATTCCTAGGGAAATCTTATCTTGAGGTAGGCTTCCCGCTTAGATGCTTTCAGCGGTTATCCCTTCCGAACATAGCTACCCGGCGATGCGACTGGCGTCACAACCGGTACACCAGAGGTTCGTCCACTCTGGTCCTCTCGTACTAGGAGCAGATCCTCTCAAATTTCCAGCGCCCACGGTAGATAGGGACCGAACTGTCTCACGACGTTCTAAACCCAGCTCGCGTACCTCTTTAAATGGCGAACAGCCATACCCTTGGGACCTGCTTCAGCCCCAGGATGAGATGAGCCGACATCGAGGTGCCAAACACCGCCGTCGATATGAACTCTTGGGCGGTATCAGCCTGTTATCCCCAGAGTACCTTTTATCCGTTGAGCGATGGCCCTTCCATACAGAACCACCGGATCACTAAGACCTACTTTCGTACCTGCTCGACTTGTGGGTCTCGCAGTTAAGCGCGCTTTTGCCTTTATACTCTACGCGTGATTTCCGACCACGCTGAGCGCACCTTCGTACTCCTCCGTTACTCTTTAGGAGGAGACCGCCCCAGTCAAACTACCCACCAGACATGGTCCTCGCCCCGGATTACGGGGCAGAGTTAGAACCTCAACATTACCAGGGTGGTATTTCAAGGACGGCTCCATTAGAACTAGCGTTCTAACTTCAAAGCCTCCCACCTATCCTACACAAGTAAGGTCAAAGTTCAATGTCAAGCTGCAGTAAAGGTTCACGGGGTCTTTCCGTCTAGCCGCGGGTACACTGCATCTTCACAGCGATTTCGATTTCACTGAGCCTCTGCTGGAGACAGCGCCGCCATCATTATGCCATTCGTGCAGGTCGGAACTTACCCGACAAGGAATTTCGCTACCTTAGGACCGTTATAGTTACGGCCGCCGTTTACTGGGGCTTCGATCAAGAGCTTCGCTTACGCTAACCCCATCAATTAACCTTCCAGCACCGGGCAGGCATCACACCCTATACGTCCACTTTCGTGTTTGCAGAGTGCTATGTTTTTAATAAACAGTTGCAGCGGCCTGGTTTCTGTGGCTGCCAACAGCTCAGGGAGCAAGTCCCATCACCGTCAGCAGCGTACCTTCTCCCGAAGTTACGGTACCATTTTGCCTAGTTCCTTCAGCAGAGTTCTCTCAAGCGCTTTGGTCTACTCGACCTGACCACCTGTGTCGGTTTCGGGTACGATTCCTGTGTAACTGAAGCTTAGAGACTTTTCCTGGAAGCATGGTATCAGCCACTTCACTGTACAAGTACAGCTTGCTATCAGCTCTCAGCATAGAGCACCCCGGATTTGCCTAAGATGCATGCCTACAGCCTTCCACCTGGACAACCAACGCCAGGCTGACTTAACCTTCTCCGTCCTCTCATCGCATTACACAGAAGTATTGGAATATTAACCAATTTCCCATCGACTACGCCTCTCGGCCTCGCCTTAGGGGTCGACTCACCCAGCCCCGATTAACGTTGGACTGGAACCCTTGGTCTTTCAGCGAACGGGTTTTTCACCCGTTTTGTCGTTACTCACGTCAGCATTCGCACTTCTGATACCTCCAGCATACTTCTCAATACACCTTCATCGGCTTACAGAACGCTCCCCTACCACGTATACTAAAGTATACATCCGCAGCTTCGGCACATAGTTTTAGCCCCGTTACATCTTCCGCGCAGGCCGACTCGACTAGTGAGCTATTACGCTTTCTTTAAAGGGTGGCTGCTTCTAAGCCAACCTCCTAGCTGTCTATGCCTTCCCACATCGTTTCCCACTTAACTATGATTTTGGGGCCTTAGCTGGCGGTCTGGATTGTTTTCCTCTTGACTACGGACGTTAGCACCCGCAGTCTGTCTCCCGGATAGTACTCATTGGTATTCGGAGTTTGCATCGGTTTGGTAAGTCGGGATGACCCCCTAGCCGAAACAGTGCTCTACCCCCAATGGTATTCGTCCGAGGCGCTACCTAAATAGCTTTCGGGGAGAACCAGCTATCACCAGGCTTGATTAGCCTTTCACCCCTATCCACAAGTCATCCCCTGGCTTTTCAACGACAGTGGGTTCGGTCCTCCAGTTAGTGTTACCCAACCTTCAACCTGCTCATGGATAGATCGCCTGGTTTCGGGTCTATACCCAGCAACTAAACGCCCTATTAAGACTCGATTTCTCTACGGCTCCCCTATGCGGTTAACCTTGCTACTGAATATAAGTCGCTGACCCATTATACAAAAGGTACGCAGTCACACCACGAAGGTGCTCCCACTGCTTGTATGCATGCGGTTTCAGGATCTATTTCACTCCCCTCACAGGGGTTCTTTTCGCCTTTCCCTCACGGTACTGGTTCACTATCGGTCAGTCAGGAGTATTTAGCCTTGGAGGATGGTCCCCCCATATTCAGACAAGGTTTCACGTGCCTCGCCCTACTCGTCATCATTATGTGTGCCCTTTCGTGTACGGGAATATCACCCTCTACGTTCGCACTTCCCAGAGCGTTCCACTAGAACACACATAACTTAATGGGCTGCTCCCCGTTCGCTCGCCGCTACTAAGGGAATCTCAATTGATTTCTTTTCCTAAGGGTACTGAGATGTTTCACTTCCCCTCGTTCGCTTCATAAGCCTATGTATTCAGCTTATGATACCCGCCTTTTAGCGGGTGGGTTCCCCCATTCAGAAATCTCCGGATCAAAGGATATTTGCCGCCTCCCCGGAGCTTTTCGCAGGCTATCACGTCTTTCATCGCCTCTGACTGCCAAGGCATCCACCACATGCACTTAATTACTTGACTATACAACCCCAAACAGTCGTTACACCTACAAGTGGGTGTAGCAACAGAATCAATGTAAACATTAATTCATACAGCTTGTTGTTTCGTGAACTTAATCACCGTACAGCTTCAATCTAAATTCATATACCAAAACGCTTGATTCAGTGTTTTTGCTAGTTCTCATTTCATTCAACTTAAACATCGAAATGTTTAAATCAAAGAATGAGTGAACAATTTATTTCAGACTCAATTCTACTAATCTGTTAATGATTAACTACCACCTCGTCGGTGCGTAGTAAACTGTGATAAATCACAGAGATTAATAAACCAGTCAACTTGGACTGTATTCACTAAACTCTATAATCTATTTAGCTCAGAATTACTAAGTAATTCATGGTGGAGACTAGGAGAGTCGAACTCCTGACCTCCTGCGTGCAAAGCAGGCGCTCTACCAACTAAGCTAAGTCCCCAGCTTAAAATCATAATGAACGATATATCTCAATCTCAGCTTCAGCTATCAGATTTGGTGGGTCTGACAAGACTTGAACTTGTGACCCCACGCTTATCAAGCGTGTGCTCTAACCAACTGAGCTACAGACCCTCAGATACATCTTCGAAGAACAACTTGTTGTGGATTCTTACCGGTCACCAATCTTTCGTTAAGGAGGTGATCCAGCCGCAGGTTCCCCTACGGCTACCTTGTTACGACTTCACCCCAGTCATCGGCCACACCGTGGTAACCGCCCTCTTTGCAGTTAGGCTAGCTACTTCTGGTGCAACAAACTCCCATGGTGTGACGGGCGGTGTGTACAAGGCCCGGGAACG